>NZ_QKTK01000019.1:0-59805 GCF_003234475.1 Curtobacterium sp. MCBD17_008
TAGCGAGAGGGAAACGCCCGGTCACATTCCGAACCCGGAAGCTAAGCCTCTCAGCGCCGATGGTACTGCAAGGGGGACCTTGTGGGAGAGTAGGACGCCGCCGGACTTCTTTTCACAGAACGATCGAGCCCCTGACCGGGGTGAGCAGCAATGCTCACCCCGGTCAGGGGCTCTTTCGCGTCCCCACACGCCGGCTGAGCGGGCGGTGTCGCGGTCCGGGTAGACCGGAGACATGAAGGTCGTCGGAGTCGGAACGTTCGGAGGGCCTCGAGCCCTCGCCGTCCATGAAGTGCCCGAGGTGCACGCCGGTGCCGGTTCCGTCCGCATCGCCGTCCGGGCCTTCGCGGTCAACCCCACGGACACGGGCGTGCGGGCGGGGGAGCGCGACAGCTCGAAGGCCACGGCTCCGTACGTGCCCGGGATGGATGCCGCGGGCGTCATCGACGAGGTGGGACCGGACGTCGAGGGGTGGTCCGTCGGTGACGAGGTCATGGCGATCGCCCTCCCGCTCACCGGGCACGGCGGTGCGTACGTCGAATACCTCGTCGCCCCGGTCGGGTCGTTCACGCGGATCCCGCGCGGGACCACGATCGAGCAAGCATCCACCGTGCCGATGAACGGGCTCACCGCCATCCAGATGCTCGAGCTCGCCGGGCTCGAGCGGGGGCAGACGCTCGCCGTGACCGGCGCCGCCGGACTCCTCGGCAACTACGTCGTGCAGCTCGCGAAGGCCGCCGGCATCACCGTGATCGCGGACAGCTCCGAGAAGGACCAGGCGCTGGTCCGTTCGCTCGGGCCGGACCACATCGTGCCGCGCGGGGACGACTTCGCTGCCTCCGTGCGAGCCGTCGTGCCCGAGGGGGTCGACGCCCTGTTCGACTGCGCCCTGCAGCGGGACACCGTCGTCCCGGCCATCCGCGAGGGTGGTGTGTTCGTCGACGTCCGCGGCTGGGACGGCAACGGCGCACCCGGTATCCGGTTCGAGCGGGTGTCCGTGTTCAGTGAGTACCGGTCCTTCGACAAGCTCGAGCGGCTGCGCCACGGCGTTGAGAACGGCACGATCGTGCCCCGGGTGGCCGAGGTCCTGCCGGCAGAGCGGGCGCCGGAGGCGCACGAACGCCTCGAAGCTGGCGGGACGCGGGGTCGCTTCGTCCTCACCTGGTGACGCAACTGTCGTGAGCGATTGACGGACGGGAGGTCCGACACCAGCTGGTGCCGGGCCTCCCGTCCGTTCGTCGTGCGTCAGCGGAGGCGGGTCGCCGCGATGCCACCGTCGACGTCGAGCGTCGCACCGTGCATGCCGGAGCGTCGCATCTCTCGCGGGACTACCGGGCAGGCGTACGGGCGGCCGTCGGCGGAGGACGCGACCGGGGCCCGGAAGGCGTCCGCCGCTGCGGGCTGACAACCGGACAGGGGTGTGGTGGCCGCTGCCGAGCGCCGCCTGTGATCCGGTACCAGCGGTCGAGCGTGGCCTCGATCGTGTCCGCGGCCGTCTGGACGTCGTCGTGCTCCCAGACGCGGATGACCCTCCAACCCTCGCTGCGGAGGACGGCGTCGTGCCATGCGTCACGCTGCCGGTTCGCGAGCAGCTTCGTGCGCCACAACTCGGCGTTCGCCTTCGGCAAGTGTGCGTGCTCCTCGCACCAGTGCCAGAAGCAGCCGTCCACGAACACCGCGACGCGGGCACGGGGGAACACGAGGTCGGCACGCGCTCGTGTCCGGGCGCTGATCTGGCGGTCGACGAAGAACCGACGGCCGCGGGCGTGGAGGGTGCGGCGCAGGGCGAGCTCCGGCGCAGTGTCACGGCGCCCGAACCGGGCCATGTGGCGGCTGCGCTCCTCGTCGGCGTCCCAGTGCTGCCTGCCGCGACGCTACCGAGCGAGCGGTGCACCTCGCGGCGCATCGGTGCGATCTGTGGAGGACTCCGGCGGTCAGCCCTCGAGTTCGGCGCGGAGGTACGGCGCCGTGCGGCTCGACGGGGAAGCAGCGACCTCGGCGGGCGTGCCCGAAGCGACGACCTGGCCGCCCTCGTCGCCGCCGGACGGCCCCATGTCGATCACGTGGTCGGCGGCAGCGACGACGGACATCGCGTGCTCGACCACGACGACCGTGTTGCCCGCGTCCGTCAAGCGGGACAGCTGCTCGGTGAGGCGCTCGACGTCGGCCGGGTGGAGGCCCGTGGTCGGCTCGTCGAGCAGGTACAGCGTGTGGCCGGAGCGGGCGCGCTGCAGCTCGGTCGCGAGCTTGATGCGCTGCGCCTCGCCGCCGGACAACTCCGGTGCGGGCTGCCCGAGTCGGAGGTAGCCGAGGCCGACCTGCTGCAGGGCGTTCAAGGCACGTGCGGCGGCGGGGAGGTCGGCGAGGAACGGTGCGGCCTCGTCCACGGTCATGCCGAGGACGTCGGCGATCGTCACGCCGTCGAGGCGGACCTCGAGCGTCTCGTCGTTGTAGCGGGAGCCGTGGCACTCCGGGCACGGCGCCCAACTGCCCGGCAGGAACAGCAGCTCGACCGACACCGAGCCCTCTCCCTGGCACACCTCGCACCGGCCGCCGACGACGTTGAACGAGAACCGGCCGGCCGTCCACCCGCGGGCCTTCGCGTCGTCGGTCGCGGCGAACGCGGCACGGACCGCGTCGAACAGGCCCGTGTAGGTGGCGAGGTTCGAGCGGGGCGTGCGGCCGATCGGCTTCTGGTCGACCTCGAACACGCGGCTGACCTGCGGGTGCTCGGAGGCACGGTTCGCGAGGACGCCACCCACCAGCGACGACTTGCCCGACCCAGACACTCCGGTGACGGCGGTGAGGACGCCGAGCGGCACGTCGACGTCGAGGTCCCGGAGGTTGTGCTGCGTCACGCCCCGCAGTTCCAGGGTGCCGAACCGTTGTCGAGGAGGGCGGGCCTCCAGGCCGGAGGCGCGCGGTTGCAGGAAGCGGCGGGTGACGGACGCCTCGACGTCGGCCAGGCCGTCGACCGGGCCGCTGTAGAGGACCGTGCCGCCGGCGGAGCCGGCACCGGGGCCGACGTCGACGATCCAGTCGGCTCGGCGGACGATGCGCATGTCGTGCTCGACGACGAAGACGCTGTTGCCGCTGGCGCGGAGGTCCTCGAGGACCTGGACGAGCGGCTCGGCGTCGGCCGGGTGGAGGCCCGCGCTCGGCTCGTCGAGGACGTAGACGACACCGAAGAGGCCGCTCCGCAGCTGTGTGGCGATGCGGAGGCGCTGCATCTCACCGGGGGAGAGCGTCGGGGTGGCGCGGTCGAGGCTGAGGTAGCCGAGGCCGAGGCCGGTGAGGACCTCGACCCGGCCGAGGAGGTCTCGCGCGATGGTGACCGCGACCTCGGTCTGTTCACCCGATGACGTGCGGGACGTGGCCGCCGTGGCGTCGGTGAGCTCGGCGACCGGACGGAGGACCTCGGCGACGCCGGACAGCGGCAGCGCGTTCAGCTCGGCGATCGTGCGGCCACCGAACGTCACCGCGAGTGCGGCGCGCGTGAGACCGGTCCCGCCGCAGAGCGAACACGGGCCGGACTCGACGAACTGCAGGACCTTGTTCCGCTGCGTCTCGCTCTGCGAATCGGCGAGCGTGTGCAGCACGAACTGGCGGGCGCTCCAGAACCGGCCCTTGTACGGCTTCGCGACGCGGTCACGCTTCGGGTGCACCTCGACGACGGGCTGCTCCTCGGTGAAGAGCAGCCAGTCGCGGTCCTCCTGGGGCAGCTCGCGCCAGGGACGCTCGATGTCGTAGCCGAGGCCGGCCGTCACGTCGCGGAGGTTCTTGCCCTGCCACGCACCGGGCCACGCCGTGATCGCGCCGTCGCGGATGCTCAGCGACGGGTCGCGGACGGCGGAGGCCTCGGTCACCTCGTGGGCGACGCCGAGGCCGTGGCAGCGCGGGCAGGCGCCGGCGACCGTGTTCGGGGAGAACGAGTCCGAGTACAGCTGGTCCGCGCCCTCCGGGTACGTGCCGGCGCGGGAGTAGAGCATGCGCGTCGAGTTGCTCAGCGTCGTGAGCGTGCCGACGGTCGAGCGGGAGCTCGGGGCGCCGCGACGCTGCTGCAGGGCGACGGCCGGTGGGAGGCCCGTGATCGAGTCGACGTGCGGGGTCGAGCCCTGCGCGATGAGGCGGCGGGCGTACGGGGCGACGGACTCGAGGAAGCGGCGCTGTGCCTCGGCGAAGACCGTGCCGAACGCGAGGCTCGACTTGCCGGAGCCGGAGATGCCCGTGAATGCGACGATGCGGTCGCGGGGGATGTCGACGTCGACGTCGCGGAGGTTGTTCTCGCGAGCGCCGCGGACGCGGATGAAGCCGTCGCGAGTGGTGTCGTCGGGACCGGCAGTGGCGCCGGGACGAGCGGTGGCGCCGAGACCGGACTTGTCTTCGCGGCCCGCAGCGGCGTCGTGGCCCGCGATCTCGTCGGGGGAGGTGGTCGAGGGACGGGTCGTGCGGGGAGCGGGCATCCGTTCGAGCCTAGGCGGGTTGCGGCGGGGCGGTGATGGGGCGGGCCCGGTCCTGACGTGTCGCCCTAGCATCGGGGGCATGAGCAGCGACGTGATGCCCGGCCGGTACCGCCACTTCAAGGGCGGGGAGTACGAGGTCGTGCTCGTCGCCAAGGACGTGGAGACCGAGGAGCCGGTGGTCGTGTACCGGGCCCTGTACGGGGAGCGGGGGCACTGGGTGCGGTCCCTGACGGACTTCACGGCGCACGTCTCGCGTGACGGGTACGAGGGGGCGCGGTTCGTGCCGATCGGGTAGCGATCGGAGACGGGACCCGCGGAGCGTACCCGACGAGAGTCCGCAGTGCTGAGGACCAGCACGCGCGATCTATCATGTGGAGTACCAGTGCCTACGAGACGTGCCCCCGGGGAAAGGAACGCGAACGATGGACCAGGAACCATCCCTTCCGCCGCTCGGCTCCGGCGGGAAACTGGTCCTCATCGCGTTCCTCGGGGCCTCGGTCTTCGTCGTCACCGCGCCGTTGGTGATCGGTGTGGCTTCGGTGGCGCTCATCCCCGACCTCGGCGGACTCCGAGCGGGAGTGTCACCGGTTCTGGTCGCGGGATGGTTGATGGTCACAGTGGTGGTGACGATCTGGTTCGGAGGCCCGCTCGAACGGGTTTCGAGGAGGCCGTTCGGCAGCTACCGCTGGGCAGGGGCCCTTGCAGCGGAGGCCACGTCGCTCGCCTTCCTGTGGTTGCTCCTCCTGCCGATCCTGGCCAGCGGATGGTCTGCGTTGCTGGCCGCCAGCATCAGTGTCCTCGTCTACAAGTGCGCGGAACCGCTCCTCGACCGATGGGCGCGCGAGGAGCGTGCTGACGCCGAGGGATGACCCGGACCACTGGGTTGGCCGGGACGGGAAGGAACGGACGGGAGGGGCGGTGCGCACCGGTGCCGCGCCTCCCGTCCGAAGGGTGCGGACGGGAGGCGCGTGGCGGGCTGGTGCGCTGCCTCCCGGCCGGCCGGTCAGTACGGTGGGTGCGGGGAACGGGGGAGGGACGGTCGACGGCATTGCAGTGGCGGCAGCGTGCACCGTGTACGAACTGCTCGCTGGCGCGCTCGTGGAGTGGACCGGACTCGGGTTCGTGCCGCTGCTGCTGGTCGTGGCGATCAGGACGTGGAACTGAGTCGAGGGGGAAGCATGGCGGAGGACAACGAAACCGCGGGCGGCGGTGCGCCGCAACACGGGCACCGCACGCACGGCGGCGGCTGGATCGCGGGCGGCATCGTCGCGCTGTTCGTCGGCTGGTGGTTGGCGCTGGCGTCGATCCTGTCGACCGCAGGACCGTGGTCGGGCCGGTGGTCGGACGGGGGCATGATGCTCGCCTACGTGATCGCTGCAGCGCTCGGGTTCGGGGTACCGCTCTGGGGCTTCGTCAGTCTTCGTCGGGAGGCGCGTGGCGGCCGGTCGGTCAGCCTCGTCGGTCCGACCGTGTGTCTGCTCCTCATGGCGCTCGGAGGCGTCACGCTCCTGCCGCTGCCCTTCGTCCAGGGGGTGTCTCTGGCGTCCGATGCTGCTGAGCGTGCGCAGCCGCCGACCGACGGGGAGACGGCGCGGACGATCCCGGAGGCACAGGAGGAGCTGCGCGTGCTCGGCGACCGAGTCGTCGCGTCGATGGGCCGGGACAGCTCGGCTCCGGCGGCGGACGTCGAGACAGACTCCTGCCGATTGGACAACCACGACGTGGGCACGATGGTCCGCTACTCGTGGTGGTACGACGGCGGATCGACCGCGGCGTCCCCGTCGCCGTCCGGAGCGGGGTCAGACGCCGAAGGCACCCGGATGAGCGAGCCCGCAGTCCGTCTGCTGCGGGACGAGGGCTACGAGCTGTACCAGCGGTACGACGGCGGTGGCGGCTACCTCTTCGTGCCGGACGACTGGCACGGGCGGGCGACGATCGGGCAGCGCGCCGAGGACGTCCTGCTGGAGAGCGGCTGTCTGGTCGACCCGAACGCGGTCGACGAGGAGTGAGCCGCTCAGCACGCGGTTGATCGTGTTCGCTCGTGCAACCTGCGCTGGATCTGCTCGGTCGAGGGCTCGGGCGGACGCCCCTCGAACAGGTGGTCGCCGCGGGTCACCATCGCGGTGATGATGGTGCAGCGCCGCGCGGGACCGTGGTGCTGAGGAGGAGTGCACGATGCACAACGGCTACGCGGTGATCGACCTGGAGACGACCGGACTCGCTCCGTCGTACGGGCACCGCATCATCGAGATCGGGATCGTCCACGTCACGCCGGACGGCGAGGTGGAGCAGACCTTCGAGACCGTCGTCAACCCGAACCGCGACCTCGGCCCCGTGCACATCCACCGCCTCCGTGGTGCCGACATGGCGGGTGCTCCGACCTTCGCGGACGTCGCCGGTGACCTGGCAGAGCGTCTGCAGGGTCGCGTCGTCGTCGCGCACAACGCCTCGTTCGAGGCGCGGTTCCTGCACGCCGAGTTCGAACGGCTCGGACACCCCTCGCCACTGAAGCAAGCAAGCAGCGCGCTCTGCACCATGCGGCTCGCGCAGGAGTTCCTCCCCGGCTCCGGCCGGAAGCTGGCCGACTGCTGCAGCGCCTACGACATCGAGCTCGTCGACGCTCACGAAGCACTCGCGGACGCACATGCCACCGCCCGGCTGCTCGGCGCCTACATCGGATCGTCCCGCCGTGATCCGCGGTGGACGACCTGGGGCGACGTGGCTGGTGGGCAGCGGTGGCCCGGAGTCCCGCGCAGCGGTCGGGCGTGGATCGCGCGCAACCGCTCGACCGGAGCAGGGCCCCGGACCCGCGTCGACGTGGCGACGGACCGACTGCCCGCCGTCGCCGGCAGCGCGGAGGCGACGCTCTACGCGGCCGTCCTCGACCGTGCGGTCTCCGAGGACCTGCTCGCCGCCAGCGACGCTGATCAGCTCAGCGCCTACGCGACCGAGTTCGGGCTGGACGCGGCTGCCCGTGCGAATCTGCACCAGCGGTACTTCGGCGACCTGGTCGAAGTGGTCTGGGCAGACGGCGTCTTGACCATCCAGGACCACATCCAGCTCGAGCGGGTCGCGCGGTTGCTCGGAGTGACGGACGACGAGCTCGAGCACGCGGTGCACAGCCGGCAGCCCGCCCGCATGGGTGCACGGTCGTTCTCCGCCGCGCAGCAGCCGACGTCGACCGCGGCAGCTGCAGAGCCGTCGATCGACCTGGGCGAGGGCAGCATCGTGACCCTCACCGGTGAGATGCGGCGGAGCCGGCCGGAGATCGAGGCGGACCTCGCGCGGCTCGGCATCAAGTCGGCACCGAACGTCACGAAGAAGACCGCCGTGCTCATCGCGGCGGACGTCGACAGCCTGTCCGGCAAGGCACGAAAGGCGCGGCAGTACGGCATCCCGATCATCGAAGAGGACGTCCTGGAGGCGGCGCTCGCTGCCGCAGGTCAGGGCTCGGCCCGTTAGACGGCTGGCTCCGGTGTCGCCACGGCACCGGCCAGCCGAGCACGCTCCTCGGCGAGCACCTGCGCGATGAGCTGCGACTCGGAGATTTCGAACGCCTGCGCCGACGCGCTCGCCGTCTCGCTCACCGCGGCGAAGTCCGCGAAGGTCCTGGTCTTCCGCGCGAGCATCCGCACGAGCGCAGCGTCGACGCCGTCCTCGGACAGGAGGCGGTGCACCTGCACGACGTCGAGCTGCCCCATCCGACGGGCTCGTGCGATCGCCTGCCACTCCGTCGTCGGCTTGAGCTGCGGCTCGCAGATGACCACGACCGATGCGGCCTGGATGTTGAGGCCGACGCCGCCGGCGATGATCTGCGCGACCAACACGGCTCCCGGAGCTGCTGCGGAGAACTCGTCGATCATGTCCTGACGCCCGGAGGGTGGGGTGGAGCCGCTGAGCGGACCGAAGACGGTCCCGTCGACGGCGGCGAGCACCGCCTCCAGGACGGCGCGGTAGTGGGAGAAGACGATCGTCTTGCGGCCGGTGGCGCGGGCCTCCGCGATGACGTCGCGGAGCGACGCGATCTTGCTCGAGGCGTCACCGTCGAGCATCGCGAGCTGCCGCATGGTGTGGAAGCTGTCGCTGTCGAGCGCCGCGGCGTAGCGCGCGGCCTCGGCCGGGGTGAGGTCGGTCCAGTCCTCGACCTCGACCAGCTCCGGGAGCTAGGTGAGCACGTCCTCCTGGCTGCGGCGGAGGTACACCGGCGCGATCTGCTTCCGGAACGTCAACGGGTCGTCGTCGTCCTCGCCGACCATGAGATCCGGGCGGATGTGGTCGATGAGCACTCGGAACTCCTCGACACGGTTCTCGAGCGGCGTGCCGGACATGAGCAGTGCACGGTCGGCGCGTGCGAGGAGGGCACGGGTGTGCTTCGTGCGCTTGGCGTCGGGGTTCTTGACGTAGTGCGCCTCGTCGACGATGACCGCGGCGAACCGCTGATCCTCGGGCACCTCCGTGCGGAACCACTCGAGCGTCTCGTAGGTGGTGACGGCGACGCCGCCCTCGCGCAGCCAGCCGCTGATGCCGCGCACCCGCTCGTTGCCGTGGATGCGGAACGCCGGCACCGATGTGTGCTTCTCAGTCTCGCGCAGCCAGTTCGCCACCACCGCGGCGGGACACACGACCACGAAGCGGGGCATGCTGTCCGGAGCGGTGGCGGCCAGGTGCGCGATCGCCGCGAGTGCCTCGACCGTCTTGCCCAGGCCCATCTCGTCCCCGATTACGACCCGCTCCTGCACGAGCGCGAACGCCGCACCGAAGCGCTGGTACCCGCGAAGCGATGCGGACAGGAGGGACGTGTCGAGGTGGAACTGCTCGATCTGCTCGATCAGGCCCTCCGGGAGCGACCCGCGGCCGGCCGTCGTCGAGTCGGTGAGGCCGACCTCGTCGAGGAGGGCGAAGTAACTCGCCGGGCGGTCGAGGAAGTCGCTCCAGTCGTCCGTCGTCGCGATGCGGTCGCGGTCCCCAGCTGCACGGACTGCGCGCTGGCGCGCGTCGTCGGCGTCGGCCTCAATCCGCTCGACTGCGCCCTCGGCCGGGTTGAACGAACCGGAGGCCCGTGCGCCCGGCTGGTGCACGATCCCCAGGACGGCGCGCTGCGCGACTGCGTCCGCCAGGGGAGCGAGCTCGTCGACCAGGACTGCGGTGCGGGGGCCGCCGCCGTTCTTCGCGGCCTCCCACTGCCGGAGCGCCGAGACCAACGCGACGCTCGCGGTGTCCTGCCGGCGGGCGTCGATCTGGACGGGGCTGTCCTCGCGGGCCGCGTCCTGCATCGACCGAGCAGCGGCGTTGATGCGCGCGGCCGTGGTCTCGCCGATACCGGGCAACTGGCCGGGGGTGATCGGTGCGCGGAGGAGCTCGCCGACCGTGGTGATGCCCGCGTCGCGGACGGCGCCGAGGCGGAGCTGGTCCCGCGTCACCTCGCGCAGCCGGTCGATGTCCATCGTGTTCAGCTCGCGCCGGGCCGCGACGTCCCGCACACGGTGCCCGGCGTCGAGGACGCGGGTCCGGGCCTCCTGTTCGGTCTCGACGACCGTGCGGAGCGTCGCGATCGTGGTGGGGAGGTGCGACATCGGGGCGAGGTCGATCAGGGCGACCGGGCCGAGGTGTGCGGTGGCGGTGAGGAGCGGGCCCTCGGTGTCGAGCAGGGCGTCGAGTGTGACGTCGGGTCGGGGGACGTGGCGGGTGTCGACGGCCTGGAGCGCGGTGAGGGCGCCGCTGGCGTCGAGCCACGCGCTCGTCTCGGCCAGGTAGTACTCGGCTCGTGCGGCTGCTTCGCGGCGCTCCTTGCCGGCGAAGATGCCGGCGATGCCGGAGGCTGCGTCCTCGTCGGCGAGGGCTAGGGGGACGTCCTTGGACAGGACCGTGAGGACGTTCTCGGCGGGGGCGTCGAGCTGGGGGAGCGTGGCGGCGTGCTGCATCGCGGCGGCGAGTGCGGTGTCGGTGGGGCGGAGGGGGAGGACGGAGCAGGAGAGGGCCGGGCCGGTGATCGTCAGGCGGCGGGTGAGGAGTTGGTCCTTCGCCGATACGGCTGTTTCCTGGATGGAGGCGCGGTGGTGGCGGATCTCTGTGGCCGCCTCGGACAGCGTGTGTAGGCGGTCACGGAGAGCTTTGTCGACCATTGGTGCCCCCTAGGGTCGTTGGTTCATCGTGGCATGGCGGAGATCGACGTCAGACATTCAAAACACGACCGTCAGCCGGTGCAGCCCACCTTGCCAACAGCGCCCACCCACAGCCCGTCGCGCGCCCGGGTCATGCCGACGTAGAGCTCGCGGCGGTCGAGCTCCCGACGCTCACGAACGGCGACGGACTCGGTCTGCGGAGCGTCGGCGAGGAGCTTCGCCGGCACGTGCGGCAGGAGCACTTGCTTGAACTCGAGGCCCTTCGCCCGCTTGATGGTGCCGACGCGGACCTGGTCGGAGCTCTTGCCCGCGTAGTCCTTGAGTGACACCGATGCCACTCCGGCGGAGCCGAGCAGTGCTCGGACCTTGTCCGCCTGCGGGTTGGTTGCCGTGAGGATCCCGACGTCACCACGACCGGTACCGACCAGGCGGAGGACCTGTTCGACGCGAGCCAGCAGCGCCGAGTCGTGGTCCGCTCGGTTCGTGAAGTGGTGCAAGCCGGGTTCTTCGCCGGACCGGGTGACGTCGGAGACCGCGTCACCGACGCCGTCGACGCCTTCGATGTCGACGAACTGGTCGTCGGCCACCATCTGCTTGGCGAAGTCGAGGATCTCAGCGGTGTTCCGGTGGTTGACGTCGAGCACGACACCACGGCCGGCCAGGCTGATGCCGACCTCGCCGAGGGTGTACCCGCCGGGGTAGATCGTCTGCTGGCCGTCACCGATCAGGGTGAGCCCGTCGGGCCGGTCGCCGACGAGCGCGTGCAGCAGCGACACCATGGCGCAGGACAAGTCCTGGGCCTCGTCGATGATCACCGCGTCGAACCGGTCGAGCGGGATCTCGCGCACGGCATCGCGAGCGAGCAGCACCGTGTCCTCGAAGTCGCACACACCACGCTGTCGCAGGTTGCTCGTGTACGCCTCGTAGAGGTCCCAGACCGCATGGCGCACGTCGACGGGCAGCGCGTGCTTTCGGCCAACGCGAGCCAGGTCGGCGTACTCGTCGAAGTGCGTCAACCCCCGGCCCTTGATGACGTACGCGATCTCGTCCTCCCAGTAGCGCCGCGTGAAGCGCGCCGCCTTCAGCGCACTGGAGGCGCTGATCACGTTCCACGCGTCGGAGAAGGCGCGCTCGGCTTCCAGGGTGTCGACGCGGAAGGCGACTTCGCGTTCCTTGAGGAGACGGTTCGCGAAAGCGTGAACGTTGACGAAGTCGACGCGGCCGACCATGTCGGGCGCGAGCCGCTCGAGCAGTGACTCGAGCACCGCGGGGAGGGTTCGGATGTAGGTGGTGAACAGGACGCGGCCGCCGGTGGCGCGCGCGAGGTAGGCGGCGCGGTGCAGGCCGACCACGGTCTTACCGGTGCCGGCGGCGCCGCGGATGCGAGCTGGTCCGTTGAAGTTCCGCCGGACGAGCCTCGCCTGAGCGGGGTCGAGGAAGGCCATCCAGTCCTCGATCGGCGCTTCGAGGACGCCGTCGAGGAGGTGGTCGACGATCTCGTCGTCGAGGGGCTCGACTGGAGGAGTCTGCTGGCGTGGGAGGACCGGTGCGGGCACGACGATCTGCGGTTCGGGCCCCGCGGTGCCGTCGATGACGGGGAAGTGCTGGAGGAGTGCGGCGAGGACCTGGTCGACGCGATCCGAGGAGAGGCGGGCGCCGCGCTTTGTGATGTGACCGATGACGTCGTGGACGCCGAGGACGTCGACCGACGCGACTTGCGCGTGCATCCTCTTCTGGCCTGCCAGCGCCGCGATGGCGTGGACCTCGCCCGGAGCGAGTCCGGTGTTGGCGAGTGCCGCCTCGGTCGAGTACGCGAGGTCGGCGAGGCGGGCGATGTCGTCGGTGACGTCCTCCTGGCCGCGGGTGATGCGGTCGTCGTGGACGGCGACGTCGCGCCAGGCTTTCGTGTCGACGATGAAGACCCCTGCCCTGCCGACGACGACCATGTCGACCTGGGCGGTGCGGCTGCCTGGCCAACGACGGTCGGCGAGGAGGTAGTAGCCGATACCGGCGAGGGGGGCGAGGACGCGGGCGGTCTCGCTCTCGGTGCGTTCTGCAATTTCGAAGCGGGCGGCGCGTTGCTCGGCGTCGTCGGCGCGGCGGTGGTGCTCGGCTGCGAGGGCTCGTTGACGGCGGGCTTCGGTGCCTGCCGATTCTCCGGCCATCGTCATGGTGGTTCCCTGCGGGGATCTTGCTCAGCGCACCGCGCGTCTTCCCCTGGGCGTGCGGTGCTGGATCATCCTCGTGGGTTGCGAGTGTTGCGGGGCAGTACCCGTTCGGGGTGCATTCGGTTGGACCGGAAAGCCTCGATCTCGAATCGGCCGTCTCAGGGTGAGGACGCCCTCGGACCAAGCGGGCCGTGTGCGATCTTCAGCACGAGGTCTGCGGTTCCGTTGGGTCCCGCCTTCGAGGGGTGGAGCAACCTCAACCTCCCGCTTAGGATCGCCCTGACTGAGGGGGACACACATGGACGTGCGTGAGACGACGCTGCAGGAACTGCTCGGCGGTCCGAAGCAGTACCTGGTGCCGCTGTACCAACGGCCCTACGCGTGGGAGGTCCGCCAGCGGAAGCGGCTCTGGAACGACATCCTCGAGCTGGCAGAGACGCGTCGCACCAACCCGAGCGCGACGCACTTCATGGGCTCGCTCGTGCTTTCGACCGGTGCAATCGTGCCGACCGGCATGGAGTTCCTCGTCGTGGACGGCCAGCAACGCCTGACGACGCTGACGATCCTGCTGTGCGCGCTCCGCGACTACCTCCGCGACCACCAGCCGGACCAGCCGATGCTGGCCGACAGCATCCACGAGCAGTACATTGCGGACCGCTTCAAGCCGGGTGACGCGCGCCTCAAGCTCCTCCCAACGCAGGCGGATCGGAACGCATTCCGCGCGATCGTCGACAGTGCTGTTGGCGCAGATTCCTCTTCCGGAGTCGGAGACGCATACTCGTTCTTCCGCCGCGAGCTCGAGCTCGCGGACGACCCGGACGACGCACATGACATCGAGCGGATTCGTGAGGCGGTCCTCGGCGGTCTGTCCTTCGTCTCGATCACGGCTCGAGACGAAGACAACGTCTACCGGATCTTCGAGTCGCTGAACAACACGGGACTCCGCCTGACTCAGGGCGACCTCGTCCGCAACTACCTCTTCATGCGGCTCGGTTCGCGGGGCGAGTCGGTGTACTCGTCGTGGTGGCTCCCGATGCAGCAACGCCTCAGCGTCAACGACTTGGAGCTGATCTTCTGGCTCGACGCCGTCGCAGACGAGCCGCTGCTCAAGCAGGGCGACATCTACAGCTACCAGCAGGCGAGACTCGCCAAGATGGACGACGAGTCCGTCCTGCGCGAGATCGAGCGGTTCAGTCGACTCTCCGAGTACCTCGACCTCGTGCGCGATCCATCTCGTGAAACGGACCCTGCCGTCCGGCGCCACCTGCAGCACCTCGCCGAGTGGGGCTCTGCAACCACCGTTCCCCTGACGTTGCGCCTCCTCGCGCGCCGCGCCGCCGGCACCAGCTCCTCGGAGGAGGTGGCCAGCGCGCTCGCCGCCATTGAGTCCTACCTCGTGCGTCGGACCATCGGAGGCCGTCCGGGGCAGGGCCTGAACCGGACGATCCTGCAGGCGTGCGGCGAGCTCGACGACCGGCCGGTCGACCGCGTGCTGCTTGACTACTTCTCGACGGGGAGGAAGTACTTCGCGACCGACGAGCAGATCCGCGATGCCGTCCGCTCCCAGCCGTTCTACCTCCGGGGGCTCCGCACGCAGCAGAAGCTGATCCTCAAATGGATCAGCCAGTCCCTCAACCCGCGCGAAGAGGTCGACGTCGAACAGTCGACGATCGAGCACATCCTCCCTCAGACAATCACGCCCGAGTGGCGCTCTGAACTCGAGGCCGACCTCGAGGACGGCGAGACCGTCGAGGCGCTCCACGAACAGCTCGTGCACTCCCTGGGCAACCTCACGCTCACCGGGTACAACTCGCAGCTGAGCAACCGACCGTTTCCCGCAAAGCAGACCGACTACCGACGGAGCAGCTTCACCGCCCTCAACGAGCTGGTCCTCGAGGCCGGGCGATGGGGACGACCGGAGATCACCGAACGCGGTGAGTGGTTCGCGGACCGCATCATCGAACAGTGGGTCGGCCCGATCGAGCACGCACAGCCGGTCGCCACCGGACGCGACTGGTCCCTCGTGCACCAGGCCATCATGGCCATCCCTGCCGGACGGTGGTCTTCCTACGGCGACGTCGCGGCCTTGGTCGGGACGCACCCGGTCCCACTAGGTGTGCACCTCGCCAGCACGCCGATCTCCGGAGCGCACCGTGTCCTGCAGGGCGGCGGCACGATCTCGTCGGGCTTCCGCTGGACCGATCCGGACGACGAGCGCGATCCGCGGGTCGTGCTGGAGGAAGAGGGACTCCGCTTTGAGGTGAACGGTGCCGCAGACGAAACTGCTCGGCTCTCGACAGCCGAGCTCGCAGAACGCATCGGCCTCGTCGTGGACGAGGCAACTACCGACCTGGTCGCTGACGGGACGTTCCACGGTCAACTCGCGAGCGCCAACCCACCCGCCGTCGTGGCCGCCGTGGACGCGTTCTTCGCCGAGTGGCGCGAGCTCGGTGGGACGGTGTCCTTCGGCGGTGCGCGAGAGAGCAGCGCGTTCGTCGTGGCTCCGCGACGGTCGGCCACCGGTCTGTCGCACTGGCCCTTCACCGTCTATCCGATCGCCGGTAGCGTCGAAGTCGTCTTCCAACACCTGCGCGTCCGTCCGCCGTTCGACGACATCCCGCTCCGCCAGGAGCTCCGCAGCCGACTCAACGCTGTGCCGGGCATTGACCTCCCGACCAGCCGGATCGACGGACGACCGTCGTTCCCGATCGAGGTCCTCATCAATGAGAGGTCGAGGAACAGTGTTCTCGAAGCGCTGCGCTGGTTTGTCGACCGGGTGCTCGACCGCACGAGCGACGAGGAGCATGCAGCGTGACCAAGAACAACGAGGAGCCCACAAAGTCCGATCAGGTTGAGCTCGTCAGCGACGAAGACGGGATCGCCGTGATCGGTGAGCCCTCAGCGGTCGAACAGTTCCTGCGGACGGAAGGACTCGGCGACATTGGCTCGCAAGCGGTGTCAGACCTGCCGCTTGCTACACTCGGCAGTCTCGGGCAGATCACAGCCGCCGGGATGGCCAGCTCCGGGAAGTGGGTGCAACTCACCGACGAATCCGCTGCCATCGCCCGTAAGTTCGCACTGGTGAAGAACAGCCAGACAGGTCTGAGCATGGGCATCGCGAAGATGCCGGACGGCCGGTTCGTGAAGCACCTGCAGTTCGCATCGGTCGGCTCGGTGGTCAATCCCACGACCATCGCCAGCATCGGCACGATGATGAACCAAATGGCACTCCAGAAGTCGATCGACCGGCTCGGCGAGTACCTCGAGGTGATCGACGAAAAGGTCGAGGACGTCCTGCGCAATCAGCAGGACGCTGTTCTCGCCGACATGATCGGGGTTGACTTCATCATCGAAGACGCCATGACCGGCCGTGCCTCCGCCGGCCGTATGGACGAGGCCACGTGGTCGAAGGTCCAGGGGACCTCTGCCACGCTGGCTCGGACCCAGGCGTACGCGCTCAGACAACTCGACGGGTTGGCGCAGAAGCTTGAGAAGAAGATGAAGTTGAGCGAGCTGGCCGACGCTACGGAGGCCATCGAGCCAAAGGTTCGCGAGTGGCTCGCCGTGATCGCACACTGCCTGCAGCTGCAGGACACCCTCGACGTGCTCGAACTCGACCGTGTGCTCGGCGCGGCACCGGAATATGCAGCCCAGAAGCGCCTCGCGCTCAAGGCGATCCGCGAGAACCGCATGGACCGGATCGCCGGGACCACCAGCCAGCTGATCGAGCGGATGGACGTTGCGGTGACACGGGCCAACTCGAAGGTGCTGCTGCAGCCGATCCCGGCTCGTGCCGTGGTGCGAGCGAGCAACGGGGTCGGGGCTACTGTCGGTTCCTTTCATGAGCGGATCGGGGTCGGGCAGGGGCACGAGAGTATGGACGCCAAGCGTTGGCTGCAGGCCGTCGGGGAGTTGCGTGACCGTGCCGTCGAGGAAAGCGCAGAAGGTCTGGACGCCGCGAAGGTCTTCGGGTCGTTGGCGGTCGGTCGCGCTCGTCTCGCCACAGGGAGAATCGCGGCGGACATCGCGGAGCGGGCGCTGAGGGAGCGAGACGGGGGAGAGCGGGCGTTGTCGGAGAAGCGCGAGGACGGGGAGTAGCGGTCGCTCAGAGCGTCTCACGCTGCTGAGCGCGGCACCCGGAACGCAACCCCATCGATCAGGTGCTGGCAGGCGCTGGGTCGCGACCCAGCGCCTGCAGGGCTACCGCGCGGGCCTGCTGCGTCGTCTCCAAGCAGTCATCTCGGATAAGGACGCCAAGGTAGGGCCGTCCTTCCTGATGCGTGATCTCGACGGCGACGGCGACGGCGTCGACCTGGAGGCCCGGTACGGCCTGGCAGCGCTGCGTCGCCAGGCGACGCCCTCCGTCGCGGACGGGGCCGAAGGTGCCGAAATCGCGGATTGAGCTGCGAAAGGCGGACCAACCGACGTTGTACCGGATGCCGCGCGAGGCCGCGGCCGGTCTCGTCGCCGCGCGGATCGCCGATGTCTCGCCGACCTTTGTCGGCGACGGGTACCGCGTCAGCAATGTGCGGAAGGTTGGCGTCATCCGGATCGCCGGGCATGGCGTGTGGACTCGGCCGAAGACGCCGGTTCGGCGGCTCTTCTCTATGCTCGGCTACGCGCGAGCAGGAAGCGCGATCTGGGAGGACGAGGACTTCTGCTTCGCGGCCGACGAGGACTTCGTGCCGGCGCTGGCGCACGCATTCGAGCGGCAGGCCTCGAGGGCGCTCGCCGGTGGCGCGCTCCGCGGGTAGGTGAGGCGGACCGATGCGCTGCCGCTCGTGCGGGGCCGGTGGCGAATCGGTGATCAACTCACGCGGCGGGGCGGGCAGCCGCTGCCCGTCGAGGTGTCGTTTGACAACTACGGGGAGGACATCGCGGAGAACCGGATCGTGCTGACCGCGGCCGTGCGCTTGCTGCGGCTTCCGGGGGTGCCGGCGGACGTAGTCGGGCGACTGCGGCGGGTGGTGCGGATGCTCGACGAGGTGACGGTGATCCCGGTCAATGCGCCCGTGCCAGCGGTCCGGTCGGACCGTCGTAACGCCCGGTACTCCGCGGTGCTACCGCCGGCCTCGCTGGTACTGTCCGGCGCCTCAATTGAACAGCGCGCCGGGTCGCTCGTCGGTGCCGGGTTCCTCGTCGACATGTGGTCGGTGTTCGAGGACTTCGTAACCGTGGCGCTCCGGGAGGCGTTCCGGCCGCACGGGGGAGAGCTGGTGGCGCAGTACGTGTCGACGTTCCACGTCGAGGGCACGGTGAAGATCGCGCCGGACCTCGTGTGGCTCGTCGACGGAGGGTCCGGGCGTGCATCAACGTGAAGTACAAAGGTCGAGAAGCACGGACAGTACCCGAACGCTGACCTGTAGCAGATGGCGGCGCACTGCCGGAGGTCCGGGTCGGACGTCGGGCATCTGGTTTACGCGGCTGTTCAAGGACCGGAGGAGGGCTCACAGTTCCGCAACGGTCCGTCAGTCCGGCGGCACGCGCTGCGGGTCGACGCTGCCCCTCGTGTCCTGATCGAACAGATCGGTGACCTGGCCCAGCTAGTTGCGCGCCCGCTATGCATACCCGCGTAAACCCTTGGACCGCGATTACAGGGTCACGTTGACGTCGGCATCACCTGGCGGCGGCACCCCTCGGCTCGGCGCATCAGGCGCGCCGCTCGCCGACCCGATCGCTCGGCTGCTCGGCCCGTTCCAGCACCTGAAGACGTTCGGGTGCTGCTTGCCTCTCATTCGCCGTGGAAGCGTCCTTCGCCTGCTGAGGATCAAGCAGGCTTGACTTAGGACAGCCGCATCTGCCGGCGCCATTACCTTGGTCGTCGCCTCCGCAACCGCCTTGCTCTCCGGGGGCGTGACACAGTACTGGCCGTTCGACTGACTCGCCCGCGTGCTCTAAGCCAGCGACTGTCATCTGTTCGCTCCCTTCAAGCTGCGACGAGCATGACCCCCGGACGTTACACCAAGGAGAACGAGGCTCGGCGATTACGCCGTCGGCTGGGGCGCCAACGGCTGCATCGCTGCTCGCGACGCCACAGCCGTTGTTTCGCTGTTAGTTCCACCTCATACGTGAGTGCTGAACTGAGCGTCCGGCGGCGGGGCCGTCACGGCTCGGGCAGATCAACCGCGAGTGACGGTGGCATACCGGCGGATAATGACCTTCGATGAGGAGCAGATTATCGGCATTACGGTGCGCGCCAATACTCGCGAGTCTTTGAGTCGTCTTTTGTATGCGTTGTTTGCGTGAATTAGGCGCCCTACTCCATTGGCTTCACGCGCGCCTCGATAAACTCGACCTCTGCCGCATCGAGTTTGTACTTCGCGTACAGCTGGTGGTCGATATCGAGGATCGAACTGCTCCAATCGATGTCTGATGTCTCCGTGAAGTTCTGTAGCGGAACGTGCTTCCAAACCTTCGCTGGGTTGTGCTGCGTGATCTTCAAGATACCGAGCATGGCGCGGGCAAATTTGGTTTTCACGTAATTGAGGCAGGCTCGGGCGTGGGCATTCTCCTCAAATGCTCCGATCGTTATGAAAGTCTGGGTAACGGCGACCTCGGGCTCCGCCACAAGCGGATTTGAAAGCACTTCACCAAGAGCTCCGGAACCATTCGCTGCCGGCACAACGACCTTGAATCTATGAAAGCTCGCTGGCCCGGTAATGTACTCCTTGCGGATCCAGCGCGTGAGCCGGCGGTTCTTGACAAGACCAAGTACGCGAACATAATCGTTTCCGTTTTCGGGCTGTATTGCCCGATACAGGAATGAAAACTGCTCGAACGTGTTCGTGTTCACCAAAGCTGCGTTGCCATCCGGGCGGAGCGCTCGCGCCTGAGGGTGCTCCGCATACAATGCATCGGTGTAGCGGAAGGAGCGCGAACTTGTGATGGCAGGGGCGATCGACCTGTCGTCGGCCGCGTTCACCTTGTGGAGTATTTGGTTGAGCTCGGGGTAGCTGGTGAACGTGTCAATCGGCTCATCGTCGCGCTCTTCGTCCCAGTAGGTGACTGCGATTCCACCCTTGATGTCGGTCCCCGGAAAGAGGTCGTTGCTGTTGGGTACGTAGTGCGGAACGCTCAGGTGCCGGTCTGCGAGCATCTTCTCGTTCCACGCCTTCGGAGTGAAACCGGCGTTGAAAAGGAAGCGGGCCGGCGTGATGAGGACTGCTTTGCTGGCGACCTCGTAAGCCGCGTTCATGAACTGGTGGTAGACGGGCGTGTCACGAGTACCGTCTCCCTGCGCTTCCTCTTGGTAAGGAGGGTTGCCGATCACGACATCGAACTTTCTGCCCATGATCAATTGCCGTCCTTCAGCATGTCGTCGATTGCTTGGGCGCGCTGCGCGCTGGTCATTTTGGCGAGATTGCCGATTTTGAAGTGGCCGGAGTCCTTGAGCCACCGCTTGCGCTTGGCCACCCCGCCGGAGACCGCCTCGAGGGTGATCTCATGAAGAATTCTGTTGTGGCTCATTTCGAATAGTTGCGAGGTGAGGATGTGCCTGAGCCGCTCGTCTTGGTCCGGTATTCGGTCGGCGAGGCCACCATCGAGGCGACGCACGAGCTCCATTAGGAACAGCCCAGCGGTGGAGAACAGGTCGGCAAAGGTCCTCTCCGGATCCGCGAAGATACCGGGGTTCTCGGCCTCGAGGATGTCGACCATTCGCTTCACGACCAGTTGCGGAGTGAAGACGAGCGAGGTCTTCTGCTGCGGAATGTATGCAAAGATGCTTTGCGTCTGCGCGTCGTCGAAGTAGTCGGCGAGGGCTTCCTTCTTGTCGAGGAACTCCTGGATCGACTGGTCAAACACCGCCTGGTCGAAGAGCCCAGGAATGTTGAAAACGGTGCCGTCCTCCTCGGTCACATCCTGCCCGTCGCGCAGCAGACGGAACTCCGCCTCGCTAATGCCGGTGATCTCCTCGAAGACGTCGTCGGGGGTGTAGTCGTCGAAGTTCGACAGGTGGATGCCGCGGTCACCATAGGCCATGAGGAACATCGGAATCGTACGAGCGAAGCCACGCAGGTGCGAACGGGCATCGTCCATGATCTTGTCGGCGCGCCTTTGCTCCTTCTTTCTCTCCTCGCGCTCGACGACGGTCCGGGTGATTGCCTCGGTCGTCTCCATGAGGATCTTGGCGATGCTTTCCTGGAAAGCCTTCTCCTGCTCGGCCTTCTTCGCGACGAGCACGGCGGCGCCGACCTCGGTGGGAACCTCGGCCAGCTCGTCGGCGAGGTGCTTCGAGGCAATTTCGTACTCGACACGTACGCGTTGATACTTGCGCACGACCTCTGACTCGGTGGCCTTTTCATCGCGTTCAACCTGCTTGTCCGTCAAGCCATATTCAGCCTGGAGTTTGTCGCGAGTGTCGCGCGTCTTCCCGGTGACGAGCTTCGCGAGCTTCGCCGCTACTTCGACTATAGGAGCTTGCGGGTCGGTCGTCGGGACCTCTTCGACGCGCCACACGGGAGCGCCCAGCTCGGCGATCTTGGGATTGATGACGGTCTCGACGTCAACCTCGGCGTTGCCGTCGCGGTCGACGTGCGGCAGCGGTTCGGGAAGGTCGAGTTCTTTCTTTTTGAGCTTGCCCTGCTCGGCGGTCGGGAGTTTGTCGAGGATTTCCTTGACGTGCTCGGAATAGCGGAAGATTCCGGCGACGTTCGTGAACAGCAAGTTCGACAAAAAACCGCGGCGCACGACCTCTCGGGCCTTGAACACCTTGGGAAACGTGAGGATCTGCGAGGCGTCGAGCTCGGCCATCCGACCCTCGGCGTCCTCGCCTAGCACCGGGAAGAAGTTCAGCAGCGTGCGGATGTTTTGTTGCCGCACGGCCGGGTCGCTCGAGGAGTTCGTGTGGAGGTTGTTCGCGAACTCGTCGAAGATCGTGAGCGTGCGCTCGGGAGCGAAGTCGAAGATGTAGGCGTTCTTTTTTTGGAGGACCTTGTCGCCCCGCTCGAAGGTGCACGGGTTTTGCGCGCGGAAGGCAGCCTGCATATACAGCGCCGGCGAAGTTACGTTCGAGAGCATCACGACCGCCGTCCACTCGGGAACGGTCACACCCGTGGTGAGTTGACCGACCGAGAGCGTGATCGTCCGACCGCCGGTCTTTTCGGCCTCGGCGATGGCCTCCCGGACCGTCGTCAGGGATGCCCTCGTGGCCACCAAGTCGCTGTCATCGTCAGCGCCGCGCCCATCGCCGGCGGCCAGGACGACCTGATAGTCCCTGAACACTGGATGCTTATTCAGCAGACGCCGCAGCGCCTTCGCCGACGCCACGCGATCGAGCAGCCAGAACGAGTGCCGAATTTCGTCACGTAGCTCGGGCGTTGAGAACGGGTACTTTTCATTTGCAGACAGCCGGTCGAGGAACACTTGCACGTCGGCCTCGTGCTCAAAGAACCCGTTGTCCTTCGTGCGGAAAAACTCGCCCAGGTCGAAGGCGTAGTCGATGTTCGCCTCATCCTCGGCGATTGCCACGCCCTCAGCGAGACGGTCGCTAATCATTCGCGAGACCTGGTAGGTGAGCATGTTGAGCGTAGGCAGCGCCTCGTAGGGATTCTCCTGGTTTGGATCGTCCCACGTCGCGCGTGCGGTCTGCTCGTCCTCATAGGTCCAGTTGAAGATCTGGTCCTCGTCGAACCTTCCCGAGGCCAAAGCCTTGAACGGCGTGCCCGAGAGGTGCAGCGTCCACTTACGCCTGACCTGGTCGAAAGCAACGTCGGTCTTCGTTGTGTCGACACCTTCGTGAGCCTCATCGATAACGAGCAGGTCCCAATTGAACTGCGCAATGTGCTTGAGCTTGTCAAAGCTCCCGCCGAAGTACATCGAACCCTTCAGATCCTGCAGCGACAGAAATTCGACAATGCGGGGGTCGTCGTCGAGGTGCTCGCGCGCGTAGGAGCGCCATTGCTCCCTCGTCATCGTCGGGCGGCCGCTGAGCGAAGGGGACTCGGACACGAAGCGATAGGTTGTTTGGTGACCGACGAAGCGCAGGAAGTCGTCGAGCCATGCGTTCGCGACAGCCGGGCGATTTGTCACGATGAGCACCCGGCGCGCGTCGAGCTCACGCATTAGGTCGTACGTCGTGAGGGTCTTGCCGAAGCGCGGTTTGGCGTTCCACAGCACCTCGGCCTTCCCGGCGCCGAACGCCTCAAGCGCCTTAGCGACAGCGTCTTTCTGCTCGGGACGGAGCTCGTAGTCTTGGGCCACGACGCCCGAAAGATCCATCTCGAAGTTGCCCGAAGCGAAGTCGAGGAAGTAGTCGCGCGAGCTCCTCGGAGCATCGCTGAAACGGTGCCACTCGGTGCGCTTCGGTCGGCCTTCGGTCGCCGGGACGCCGTCGCGCTCGATGCCTTGCTGCTTGAGGAACGCGTGGAAGTCGTGGTCGGTGAACCTCCCCGCGTCGGGCGTCATGTAGGTCGCTTTGAATACCCACTCGATCTTCTTGCTGATCGACAGTTGCGAGGCCTGCTGTGCGATACGCGCCTGTGCGCCGCCCTCTTGCTCCGTGTAGCCGATTTTTTCCCAGCCGTCGTATTTGGGAAGGTCAGTCGTGCTCCACGAGTAAATCTGCGGCGTGATCTCCCGGAACGTACTAATCGTCGGGTTAGGCATGTGATCTCGCTTTCTTATGAACGTGGCGGACCGGGCACGGTTCGTAGGAGGTATAAACCCGAAAGTCGAAAGTACCGTCCTCGCGCAGCGAATTGAAAGTAAACGGCTCTCTCTTCACCATCGTGGGGTCGTCCGCCTGGCGGGTCCACCATGAGAACTCGATTTCGTCGCCGTTCGGCGTACGACCGGTCAGCGTGTTGCCACGCAGGATGTTCGTTTCGACGAGGAAGGCGGCAGCGCGGTAGAGGTCAGTGCGCGGCGAACAGGGAGTGCCGCTCGAGGCGTGGAACATTACAAACTCGCCCAACAGCGCGGCCTGGGCGTCCCGGTGGTTGTCTCCGAGTAGCTCGATCGCGTAGATCGACGCGAGCGCGAACAGCGATTCCCTCTGCCAGGCTGACGCGTCCGAATAATTTCCGATCGCGGCGAGCTTGCGCTGGAGGATTGCGACGATGAAGTTACCGTCGCCGGCTGCTGGCTCGAGGAAGGTGCTGTCGACGAAGGCCTGGCCGCCCTCGAGATCGCCGCTGACGAGATCGAGCATTCGGTCGACCATCGAGCGTGGTGTGAACACTTCGCCGTACCTCTTGACGCGGTGCCGCGACTTGACGACGAGGCGATCAACGTAGGGCTTGCTCATGGCGATCTTCCATCGGTAGGAAACGACCGACGAGGGAGTGTCGTCGTTCGACGACAGAATATCGCGCGTAGGTGCCGTGGTCGTGCCGAAGCGGCTGTCGGTGCTGCGCCGCTCGTACACCGAAGTCGCCACCGGCGGAGCAGTCACGAGTGCGGTCGGGGGCATGAAACCTTCTCTTCAGGTGTCGGGAGTCGTGCTTGCATGCGCAAGATGATGGAGAACGTCGCTATCTTGATCATGGATCTAGGTGAGCTGCCGGGACGGTGCTGCTCAGGCGCGGGAGATGTTGCGCAGCGATGGGAATGACCCGCCTGAAACTCGGCTGAATCGGTACACGTTAGCGTCTCGAACGGCCGTCCGACCTAGACGTCGGGTGCGACGTGGACGAGACCGACCTCGATGATGCGGTGCCCGTGGACCGGAGACAACCTGGTCGTGCGGAAGTCGGTGGCTGCGTACCCGTCGTGCATTGCGTTCCCCGTCCCGCCAGGTGCTCGCGTTCCCCAAGCGCTCCGCCTTCCATTCTCGTAACGTGACGGGCGCAGCTCGACCACCAGTTCGGGGGGGGGGTAACCATCGGAAGCTACCTGATCCGCTCGACCTCCTCGATGAGGCGCCGACTGCCGCTACAGCAGGAACGTCGGCTCGGCGCCAGATCACAGGCGGATGTGAATGTTCTTCTGCGGGCCGCTCGACTCATCCTCGCGCCGCAGGATCTCCCCGACCGGAAACCAACGTGCGAGCGGACCCTTTCCAAGCGCGTGGGCGTTGACCCAGAGAACTTCGGGCGGGAGGCATAGGCGCACGCCGACCTCGAGGCGCCCACCCGGCCGACTCCTGCTCGGTCGCGCGTACCCGAGGACGATGTCGGCAGCTTCGAGATTCTCCTGGTCGGGCAGGTAGGTCGCGAACTTCTTGAGTAGCACCGCTGAGGCATCTGTGTACGGCATGCGCCACCGTCCTCTCGCGCCGGGGACATGGACGCGGGTGCAACCGATCTACCGGGCGAACGAGGTTCCGATCGCGAAGCGAACCCGACGAAGGCGGCGACGGAGACCCGCGCGAAAACAGCAGACCAGCCGGCGTTGCGGACGAGGTCCGGCAGCTACCAGCCAGACGTACATCAGGCACCCGATGCAGACGTCGAACGCGGCGTTGAGGAACGCGGCGACCAATGCGACGGCAGCGCCGACCGGTGCGGCGTACGGGACGCCGATCAGCGCGAGAACGAGCGCGCCCCCGGTCACCGCGAGCCCGACCCGCTGCGCGAACGTCGGGGCTCGGGAGCCTCGAGTTCTGTAGGCGGGCCGAGCCGCGGGCGCACCAGGCGACGGAACAGGGCGCCGTACGGGTGCAGCGCGATGCCCGCGAAGCCTCGCCGGGCGAAGAGCACGGCCATGACGGCGAGCAGCACGATGCCGATCGTCCGAGTGCTCTCGTTGAGGGTGAGGACGATGTCGAGCGCGAGCAGGACCGTCGTGATCGCGGCGCCGAATCGGGGCGAGCGCGGGTCGATCTCGCGGGACGGTGCGGGAGAGGTGGTCACGGGTGCTCCTCGGTGAGGACGGCGTCGAGCGCGGCGATGAGTTCGGGCTGGCGGGGTGGTCCGCCGAAGCGGGCGCGGACGGTGTGCGACCCGTCCACGAGGAGCACGGTCGGCGTCTGCATCACGTCGAAGCGGCGGGCGAGTTCCGGTCGTTCTGCGAGGTCGATCTCTATTTGTCGGACGCGGTCGGGACCCTGCGCTGTTGATCTCGATATGGCGACCGCGTCGAGCTGCCTCGCGGTGGCGGGGCAGCGTGCGCAGGTGGGCGTGGAGAACTGAAGGAGCGTGGCGGCGGTGCCGAAAACCTCCCGGCTGGCGAGGTCGGCCACCGTCGTCGCGTCCCTGGCCCGGGAAATGACCACGCGTGCTCGACCGGTCTGGCTGCGCAGCAGCAAGCCGAGGACGGTCGCGATGGCAAGGACGCCGGCGACGATCGCGAGGGAGCCGGCGAGGGTCATTTCTGGACCCTACGTCGCACTCGCGCTGAGAGCGAGGGCGTTGAGTCCCGGTACGACGGCGGTGTTGATTGACGCCGTTCACCTCGCGGGCGTCATGAACTGTTCGATACGAGCCCGTTACGTGATGTTGATACATCAATGACTGCTCTACACCAAGTTGGAGGAATGAAGAGCAACACGAAGAAGCGCGGTCTCCCATACCGTCTCGCCCTCACCCTGGCCGCCGGATCAGTGGCGGTGGGTGTGCCAGTGGCCGGGCCAGCAGGTCAAGCTCAAGCGGCCCCTGCCCCGGCCCCGGCGCTGGTCAGCTCAGCTGCGAGCGACGGGATCACGGTCGACCGGTGGTCCTACGTCTGGCAGCGCTGGGACGGCACCAACTACTCGTCGCAGGCGACCTGCCTCGCACGCGGACGCACCATCACGAAGCACTACCGTGACGTCAAAGCGATCTCGTGCCGGAAGCCCTGCGGTCGCTGGTGGCTCCACACCTACCGACAGCAGTGGGTGTGATCACGTGGGGGTGATGCGCGCCGAAGCGTTCTTCGTGCGCCGAGCCGGCGTCGCCGTGGCTGAGCCGACTGGTGGAGTGAACCAGTGGCAACCGTCCGCCGATCCGCAACGCTGGTGGGCAGAGATCGATCCTGACGTGACCTTCGTAGCTACCGAGCATCGCCGCTTGGTCGAGATCGAGGTACCGGGCACCTTCCCTGATCACGGGAGGATCGGGCGGCTGATCCGCGATGCCGGCCGAGCAGCGCCTCGTGATAACGCCGATCGCAGACGCTCGTCGGACGTCGACGGGCTGTTCGACTCCCTGGATCGAGTGCCCGAGTCCTGGCTCCCGTACGAAGTGCGAGTCAGCGAAGTACCGGGGTCAGGGCTCGACGCCTTCGTCGGGACGCTGCTTCCGGTTCCGACGTATGAGATCCGCGACGTCCTGGGAACGGGGTGGTGTGATGTGATCCGGGTCGAGCCCTGGCTCACGCCGAATTGACCAACATGATCGCGGTCACTCCGGGATGCCGAGCGACTCGCACTTCGCCCACTGCTCCGGACGGTGCTGCGCGAGCCACGCTGTGAACTCGGCGTAGCCGCGGTGGGTCGTGTAGATCCGGAACTGCTTCTTCTGCTGGTCGTTCCAGCCCGTGAGGCTGATGTAGACCGTGCCGTTCTGGCTTGACTGGCGCCCGAAGCGGAGCTTGTCCAGGTCCTTCACATCACGGCGACGCTTGCGACCCAGGCCGGGCCGGACGTCGTACCGCTCGTCGTAGACCGTGATGCGGCTGCGGTTGAGGATCAGGCCGATGGGCAGGGTCGGGATGCTGGCGCCGATGAGCATCGCGAACACCGTGCCGTCAGCGTCCGGCGCGATGCTCGACTGCAGGATCGCGCCGAGCAAACCGATCCCGAATGCTCCGAGTCCGAGCCACATGATCAGCGTCGAACTGATCCACGATCGCCGCACGATGAACCGTGGCTTCGCAGCGGCCTTCGTGACGGTTCCACCCCAGGTGTTGACGTTGCTCATCGTTCCCCCTCCGACGAACACGGTACCGGGCGGAGGTCGGCAGTGCTCCGCTCCACGATGGCGGCCACTGGTTGAGTGCGTGTTCGACGCGGTGGACGGTCACGACCGGGTCGTCGTGCTCCCTGGCGCGCGCGACCGGGCAGCCCCCAGCGGACAGGATCCGCTCCGTCGCGGACGTCACGCTGCCCGTTGGCGAAGAACCTGTGTCGCGACAGTGCTGCGATCGCTTGGTCAACCTGACACCGATGCGACCTCGACGTAACGCCGGGCTCGCCGCGAGCTCTGCAGGAGCAGCGGAGTCACCACCGCCGCCGCTACGACGAGCAGTGAGCAGAGAACGCGGCCGATCCAGACGGAGAACATCTCGTCGCGGATCAGCAGCGGCAATTGTGGCCCGATGATCCCGAGGTAGAGGAGCAGGAACTGTCCGAGCGCCAGCGGCTGGTAGACCGCTATGAACCGCGCTTGGTCGAACGCGCGCCAGCCGAGCTCGGAGCCCGCCGGTTCGATCGGGACGCCCGTCTTGATGGCTCGCCCGATCATCTGCCGCTCGGGACGAGGGAGGCCCTGCATCGGCGCCTGCATCTTCATCGCGATGCGGAAGCTCGTCGCCATGACGGAGAAGGCGCCGGCGATGCCGCCCAGCGAGAACGCGAAACCTGTCGTCGTGAACACCGTGGTCACTAGTGACTCGCCGTGGCTCACCAGCCATCCGAAGACCCCGCCCACGATCAGACCGACGGCGACGATGACGGCTGTCCGACGCCATGTCCGGCGCGCGACTCCCTGGTACTCGTCCATTGCTCCAACACTAGGAGGACAGGCGTCGATCGGCGCGTGCTCGAGCCTCGGTTCCGATGATGCCCGCTGCGCATGCCCGCTCGTGAGGGCGCTCCTGGTGCGCGGCAGCGACTCAACGCTGCCCGGCGACTCTCCGCACGCTGAGGGCCACCGCCGCGAGGACGACCACCAGCGGGAACACCCAGTACTCCGGCTCGCTGCTCGTGGTCACCACGCCCGCCCAGGCGGCGGGGTGCCCCGGAGCCTCCCGGCCGAACAGTGCCGCGAGGAACAGGTACACCACGCCCGGGACGGACTGGTGCCGTGCGTCGAGCCACTCCCGAGCCACAAGTGCGAGGCCGAGGAACGTGCCGGTGTTGCGGACCGTCGCCAGCGCTGCAGAGCTCTCGGCACCAGCCGCCAGTGCGATGCCCGACACCGCGACGACGAGCACGAGGACGAGCGCGATGGCACCGAGTTCCAGCAGGTCCGTCCGCCGCACTGCCGCCCGCGCAAACGCTCGATCGAGACACGTCGTCGTGATGATCGCGAGGACCAACGGCAGGACCGCGGCGACGGGGATCGAGGCGAACGGCGTGGTGCCGCCCAACGCGGGGAACAGCAGCGAGAGCGACCCCGACCCGATCGACAGCAGGGTGAGCACGACCGCGGAGACGACCACGAGCGGCAGCCGGTGGACGCGCAGCCACCACCTCATGCTGACGGCACCGGGAGCGGACGAGCCGAACAGGCGGTCAATCGGTCCGTCGTCTGCGTGATCCAGCGCACCTGCTCCTCCAGGGGAGCGCGTTCAAGGGCGGCGAGCGTTCTCGGGTTCTGCATCTCGACGGCGGGTTCGACATCTCGCGGTTCGACGATCCCAACGGAGGCGACGTCGATCAGCCATCGGTCGACGACCGCGGCCTCCTCGAGCCGCTGGTCGTAGTCCCGCTCGGATCCGCAGTAGCTGGCGACGGTGTCGGGCAGCAGCGCAGTCGTGATGCTGTGCACGAGATCGGCCTCGGACATGTCGACCTGCACGACCATGTTCAGCGTCGTGGAGGTCGACGGCTCGTTGCTCGTCCGGATCGTCGCGGGGAGTGACACTCCGGCCGCTTCGAGGTTGCGCGCCGCCGAACGGATCACCCGTTCCGGGTCCGCACGCAGCAGCTGCTCCGGGAACAGGCAGATCGTGGGCCGTGTCCCCGAGCAGGTGGCTTCAGCCCGTGGCCGTTCGACGATCGGACTGGCTCCGAGTCCCGCCCCCGCCAGCAAGGACAGCACCGTGGTCGTGGCCATGAGCGCGCTCCCGACCAGGAGCCCGTGCCGGCGAATGACACTGCCGGTGGCGCGGTCGCTCACGGCGACGACGAGCAGTGCAGCACCACCGAGCACGCTGTAGAACAGCGCGATCGTGGGTGCGCGGCCGTCGAGCGCGGTCTCGACCGAGCAGCAGTCCGACATCGTGAGCCCGGCCAGGTACCGGAGCGGGAAGGAGTCGACGGCCCAGGTGAAGCCCAACCAGCAGTACGAGACCAGGAGTGCGGCCGGCAGGCCGGCGACCGGCGGAAGCCAGCGGCCGCACACGAAACCGAGGCAGTTGTGGAAGAAGATGATGCCGACGTACGCGAGCAGGACGACGGGGGACGGGCCTCCCGGCGAGTCCCAGGAGTGCGCGCTCGCGATCGCGACGCCGAACAGTTGCAGGAGGAGGCCGGCAGCCATCGGCGACCAGAGCAACTGCACGAGGACCGCGGACACCAGCCGCCCACTGGTCCTGACGCCGATCAGCAGTGATCGGTAGCGCCTTCCCTCCCATGCGCCGGCGACCGCCGCGACCGCGCACGAGAAGATGAGGTAGATCGCAGCGGCTGCCGTCGCGGCCGGCCAGTATCCGACGACCGTCGTCTCGGACCCGAACTGCGCGGTGTAGCCGACCACTCCGGCCAGCCCTGGCAGGGTCACCCACACTGCGGCTCGGCTCCGCCAGGGGACGAGCGGGCGCATCAATCCTCCCCGTCCGCGAACTGCGTGTAGGCGGCGACGACCGCAGCCGCCGGATCCCGGCCGTCGAAGGGGCGCGTGAAGTCAGCGACCGTGCCGGTGAACGGCACCCGCCCGTCGACCAGGACCGTCACGTGTTCGATGGTCGCCACGACGTCGTCGGTCTGGTGGGTCGAGATCAGGACCGAGACGTGATCCGGGAGGCCCTGCACGACCTGGGCGAACCGGTTGCGTTGAGCGGGATCCAGCCCCGCGGTCGGCTCGTCGAGCAGGAGCCAGGACGCTCCGGAGACGAGCGCGCTCGCGACGCCGAGGCGTCGCATTTGCCCGCCGGACAGGGTCGAGGCTCGCTGATCGGCTCGCGTCCCGAGATCGACGGCTGACAGTGCTCCTTCGGCACGGTCCCATGCGTCCGCCCGGGTGAGGCCCTTCAGCCAGCCGCTGTAGGCGACGTGCTCGCGGACGCTCAAGCCCGGCATCGCGACACTCTGCTGGGGGAGCCAACTGATTGTCTGTCGGAAGCGGCGGCGGTTGCCCTTCGTCGACGCCGAGCCCACCGGGCCGACGGTGATGGTGCCGCTGCGTGGTCGCAGAGCGTCGGCGATCAGTGCGAGGAGGGTCGACTTCCCGGCGCCGTTCGGCCCGAGCAGGACCGACCTGCCGGTGGGGACATCGAGCGAGAGGTCGGTGAAGAGCGGTGGCCTGCGCGGGTGCGCGAAGGAGAGGTCGCGAAGGGTGATGGTCATGAACACTGATTCCTTGCATTGAAATGTCAGCGAACACTAGCATCGCGACCACTGGGGTCAGCCGATCCCGGACCACGACGGCTCCGGCTGAGCCGCCACTGAAGCAAGGAACACGATGAAGAGCACGATGAACCGCCGCGCGCTGGCGCTGGTGGCCGCCACGACCCTGGCCGGGACCGTCTTCGCCGCGACACCTGCCTTCGCGGAAGGGGCCTGGTCGTCGCGCCTCACCAATTCGGCGATCGGCAAGAGCTCGCGCAGCTGGCAGGACTCGCACAAGGACGCTGTGCGGACGACCACGACGTTCAGCAGCTGCCGTATCTCCGGGAACGCGACGGGGTTCGCCTCAGCGACTGTGACGCTCTACGACGAGCGCGGTCTGCTGCCGGATCAGAGCAAGGGCTCCAAGACCAACCGATGTGGCAAGAGCGACTGGGGCGTGATGACCCGGTCCGATCGCTACCACTGGACGATCTCGAAGCTCAACGGCACGTCGTACGCCCCTGCGCTGCGGCTCTCGGTGAACTCGCTCCGACAGACGTACTGAGCGCGTGCGCCCGGTCGCCGTCATGGTGACCGGGCTGCGCCATTGGCCCGTGCCGCTGACACCTGGCGGCATCGCGCGGAGAGGGACCGGCGCCCAGCGGATACAGCTTCCCTGAGTCAGAGAGCCCCTTATGATGCTCACCAAGGGGGAGATTCGTGGATGTTGACTGGATCGGCGCTCTGATCGGCGCTGTTGCGGGCGCCGTCTTGACGGCATCGGCTGCTTACGTCGTCTATCGATATGAGCGACGGCAAGTCGAGGAAGCCAGCATTCGCGAGTTGATGCTCAACCTCAGCGAACGCCGTGCTTTTCGAATCGAACACCCGGCGGTCGTGCCGGGCGCTGCGGACCTTCAGGACTTCCACCGGCTGAGCCGAAGCGTCATCTCGGCCAGGGAAAGCATCCGCATGACCCGAAGTGCGCTCGTGCGTCACGGCCAAGCGCAGCGCTCGCTCACCCGGATGATCCAAGAGTGCAATCTGTACCTCGAACGCAGTGATGCAGAGCCGGAGCGCTATTGGTTCTTGGCAGCGGATCTGCGAGACACTCTGCATGAGCTTCTGGCTGACACTGGGTTGAAGAGCGCGCAAAACGCTCCCCGACCTGGTGACGACGCCTTTCCCCGCTGACCCGGTCGGTGGCCGCCCCTAGAGTTCGAGGGCACCATCGACACGGACAACGGGAGCGCAGTGCAGATCACCGAGGACGGCCGAGCCCTGCTCAGCCCGAGCGACCTCACCACGTGGGCGACTTGCGAGTGGGCGTTCCTCCGCCGCCTCGACGTCAAGCTCGGCCGCGGCGAACCCCTGCCGGACGAGCACGACGACATGCTCGACCGGACGGCCCGCCTGGGGGACCAGCACGAGCTCGACTACCTCGAGATCCTGAAGCAGACCCACGACGTGGTGGAGTTCGACCGCCCGGCCCCGCCGCAGTACGCCGAAGCCGCCGAACGAGCGCGAACTGCGATGCTGGACGGCGCCGACGTCCTCTTCCAGCCGACGTTCCACGTCCCCGCGTCCGCAGACGGCACGGGCTTCATCGGCTTCGCCGACTTCATCATCCGCAACGACCGCGGCGAGTACGAGGTCTACGACACCAAGCTCGCCCGCCACGCCAAGATCAGCGCCCTGCTGCAGCTCGCCGCCTACGCCGAACAGATGCGGGCGAACGACATCCCGACCGGGCAGCAGGTGCACCTGGTCCTCGGCGACCGGACGACGACCACGCACGACCTGGCCGACATCGTGCCCGTGTACCGCACGCAGCGGGCCGAGCTGATCCGCGTGATCGACGAGCGACTCCACGCACAGGACGCCCTGCAGTGGGGCGACCCGCGCTACTCCAGCTGCGGCCGGTGCTCCGCCTGCCAGCAGGAGGTGCAGCGACACCGCGACCTGGTCCTCGTCGCCGGCATGCGCCTCGACCAGCGGACGAAGCTGATCCGGCAGGGCGTCCGGTCGATCGACGACCTGGCGGTCCGGACCGCGCCGGTGGCGACCATGTCGAAGACGACGCTGGACCGTCTGGTGCGGCAGGCGAGCCTCCAGATCGAGACGGAGCGCGCGGCCAACAGCAGCGACGCTGCCAGCCCGACCCGCGGGCCGGCCTTCGACGTCCTGGACGCACGGGCACTCGACGCGATCCCGGCACCCGATCCCGGCGACGTCTTCTTCGACTTCGAGGGCGATCCCCTCCACACCGAGGACGGCCTGCACTGGGGGCTCGACTACCTGTTCGGCCTCGTCGATGACCAGGCCGAGTTCCGCGCGTTCTGGGCGCACACCATTCGCGACGAGCGCCAGGCGCTGCTGGACTTCCTCGCGTTCATCGCCGAGCGCCGCGAGCGGTACCCGGACATGCACATCTACCACTACGCCGCGTACGAGCGGACGCACCTGCTGTCCCTCGCCGCCCGGCACGGGGTGGGGGAGGACGCGGTGGACGACCTCCTCCGCGCCGGCGTCCTGGTGGACCTGTACCCGATCGTGCGGAAGGCCCTGGTCGTGGGGAGCCGCAGCTACTCGATCAAGAAACTCGAGCCGCTGTACATGGGCGACGACCTCCGCCTGAGCGACGTGACGAACGCTGCCGACAGCATCACCGCCTACGTCGACGCGATCGAGGAACTCCGCACCGGCGACCCCGCCGAGGGGCAGCGACAACTCGACCAGGTCGCCGACTACAACGCCTACGACTGCCGGTCGACACTGCGCCTCCGCGACTGGCTGCTCGGCCTCCGCGCCGAACACGCGCCGGACGCCACGACCACGGTCGAGCTGGAGGGCCTCCCGCCCATCCCGGTCGAGCGCGAGCCGAACCCGGTGACCGTCGCGCTCACCGAGTACCTCGGCGACGTCGACGCCCTCGACCGCACGCCGGACCAGACCGCGCTGGCGCTCGCCGCAGCCGCGATCGACTACCACCGCCGCGAGGCGAAGACGTTCTGGCAGGACCACTTCGACCGGCTCCGCAACCCGGTCGACGAGTGGGCCGACACCCGGGACGTCCTGGTCGTCGAGCGCGCGTCCGTCGAGCGGGACTGGGCGACGCTGCCGCGCGCCCGCTCGCTGTCACGGGAGATCCGGTTGTCGGGGACCCTCGCGCCCGGCTCGCGGCTCCGGCCGGGAGGCTCACCCCACCTCGTCTACGACGACCCACTCCCGGCGTCCATCACCGCCCCGGGCCCCGGCTCGAAGGGCGCGACGGACCGCGCCTCGATCCTGGAGGTCTGGGACAACGGCGACGCCACCGAGGTGCTGCTCCTCGAACGCATGCCGGTCGGCGGGGGAGAACCGCACACCGACTTCCCGGTCGCGCTCGCGCCCTCGTCGCCGCCCCGGGCGAAGCCGCAGCCCGAGGCCATCGCCGAGTGGGGCGCCGAGGTGCTCGACGCCCTGCCCGAGATGCTGCCCGACCCGGCGCTCGACCTCCTCCGGAGGGTGCCCCCGCGCGGAACCCTCGAGCCGGTCGTCGGCGACGACACGGTGGGTTCCGTGGTGACGACCCTGCTCGGACTGGACCGGTCGTACCTGGCGATCCAGGGGCCTCCCGGCACGGGTAAGACGTACGTCGGGTCGAACGTCGTCGCGACGCTCGTCCGCGAGCACGGGTGGCGGGTCGGCGTGGTCGGGCAGTCGCACGCGACGAGCGAGAACTTCCTCGACGCCGTCATCGCCGCCGGCGTGCCGGCGGAGCGGGTCGTGAAGCAGCCGAAGAGCGGTGCCGACGCCGAGGAGATCGAGGCCGCACGGTGGACCCCCGTGAAGAACGGCGCTGCCATCGCGGCGTTCCTGCAGTCCTGCGCCGACACCGGTACCGGGGGAGTCGTCGGCGGGACGGCGTGGACGTTCGCCAACGATGCGACCATCGGCCGGCGTTCCCTGGACCTGCTCGTCGTCGACGAGGCCGGGCAGTTCTCGCTCGCGCCGACCATCGCCTCCGCGATCGCCGCCTCCCGGCTCCTCTTGCTCGGCGACCCGCAGCAGCTGCCCCAGGTCTCGCAGGGGTCACACCCCGAGCCGGTCGACGAGTCCGCGCTCGGGTGGCTGGCGGACGGCGAGCACGTGCTGCCGCCGGAGTTCGGGTACTTCCTCGCGAAGACCCGGCGGATGGAGCCGGCGCTGACCGCGGCGGTGTCGGGGCTGTCCTACGACGGGCAGCTCGCGTCGATGGTGTCCGGGCGGCACCTGGACGGCATCGACGCCGGCGTCCACCCGGTGCCGGTCGTGCACGCGGGCGACACGACCTCGTCGCCGGAGGAAGCGGCGCAGGTCGTCGCCCTCGTCGCGGACGTCGTCGGCCGCACCTGGACGGACGAGCACGGCACGCGGGCGCTCACCGACGAGGACGTGATCGTCGTCGCGCCCTACAACGCGCAGGGGGCGGTGATCCGGGACGCGCTCGACCGGGCGGGCTTCCACGGGACGCAGGTGGGGACCGTCGACCTGTTCCAGGGCCGGGAGGCGGTGGTCTCGATCACCTCGCTGGCCGCGTCCTCCGCGGCGGACATCCCGCGCGGGCTCGACTTCCTGCTCATGCCGAACCGGCTCAACGTGGCGCTGTCACGGGCGAAGTGGGCGGCCTACCTCGTGCACTCGCCGGCGTTGACGACAGCGCTGCCGCCGTCGATCCCGGGGCTGGCGCTGTTGTCGCGGTTCATCGAGTTGGTGGCGCCGCGGGTCTGACCGACCGAGCGGTGGCTCGCCGAGGTTCGCCGGGCGCGCGGCGGGTCACACCGCTCCTGCACCGCCTGTCGCCGCAGCCTGCGCCGCCAGGACCGACTTGACCGCCGGCGCGACCCAGTCACCCTCGGTGATGCGCCGGACGACGGCCCGGTCCACCTTGCCGAACTGCTTGCGAAGCGTGCCGGTGGCGTCGAGCAGGCCGATGAGGGCGGCGGTGAACGGCGTCGGGAGCAGCCTCCCTTCCAGCACGTCCGCGATCCCCGCGCGGAGGGCTCTCTCCGGGCCGCCGTCCCGCTCCGGGTAGACCGTCGACCGGAAGACGCCCAGGGCCCGACGCTCTTCTCGGTCGAGGATGCCCCGCTCGGCCAGCCCGTCGAGGACGGCGATGCGGAGAGGGTTCTTGCCGAAGCGACCCACCCAGAACCCGGCCCGTCGGGTCTTCGGTGCGGCCACGATCTCGGTGAACGGCCCGTCGAGCAGCGGATCGCCGGTCAGCGGTGCCTTCCGGGCGATGACGTGCGGGTGCTCGTACGTGAGGAGCCCGCGGAGCGCGAGCTCGCCGACGACCGCACCGCCGAGCCCGACGGTGATGCCCTGCTCGGTCAGGCCGACCTTGCCGTCCGGGCGGACGAGCAGCAGGGCGAGCGCCTGCGGGAGGGTGAGTTGCTCAGCCATGTCCGCATGCTGCCACACGCGGTCGACGGAGGCCGGTTCAGCTGGAAGACGACATGGGACCCACCGCACCCGCGCCGATCGTCGTGGACGTGTGACGAGTCTGGACGACCGACTTCACCGCATCGGCGACCCAGTCGCCGGTCGTGAGTGCCTTCACGCGCTGGCGGTCCACAGCCCCGAACTGCCCGCGTAGCGAGTTCGTCGCGGAGAGCAGCCCGATGAGCGCGGCCGCGAAGGGCGACGGTGCGACACCGTCGTGCAGGACGTCGGACAGTTCGACACGGAGCAGCTTCGCCGGTCCGCCGTCCCGCTCAGGCCAGCGAACGGAGGGGAAGATGCCGAGCACCCTGTGCTCCTGCCGTGCCACGACACCGCGGCCGACGAGTCCGGTGAGGACGGCTCTCCCGACCGTAGCGTTCGCATACCGCGACACCCACGTCGCCGGCCGACGCGGCGAGGAAGAGGCGTCGATGCGCTCCTTCATCCCGTCGATCACGGGGTCCCCGACAGGAGCGGACTTCACCGGGATGACCTTCCGGCCGTCGAACTGCACGAGTCCGCGGAGCGCCAGGTCGCCGAGGACTGCACCTGCGACTCCGGGGTCGAACGTCTGCTCAGCGTCCGTGAGCTTGCCGTCCGGACGGAGGAGCAGCAGTGCGTACGCCTGGGGGAGCGTCAGGTGGGCGGACACGGTCAGTCCGCTTCGGTCTCGAGCGGAACGGTGCCGCTCATGCCCGCCCGGAGCCCGGCGAGCACGTCGGCCTGCAGGAAGTTCGCCGCCTGCGCGCTGGTCGGGTCGACGACGATCCCGAACTCCTCCGGCAGCGCGGTGACGAGTTCGGCCATCGGCATCGCGCGTGCTTCCAGGCCCGGGAGGCTCGTCCGCAACTCAGACGGGTCGGTGAAGACCGGGACGAACTGACGCTCGCGGATGACGACGTGCGCGACGCTGCCGTCGGCGTCCTCGCCGTCGGTCTTCCACGGCACCCACGCGGCGCTCGCGAGGAAGCCCTCGGCCGAGGCGCTCATGCGCCGTCGCAGCTCCCCGGCGTCGTTGGGTACCGCGTCCTCAGCACCCGGGCCGAAGCTGGACCCGGTCGTTCCGTTGGCGCTCATCGCGTTCCCTCCACCGTCGTGTCACCGGCCATGCTGCCACGCAGGGCGGGCGGAACGGGCGGGGCGCGCCTCCCGTCAGGAAGGCGCGCCCCGGTGACCCGGACCGTGTGGGTCAGTACTTGGCGGACTGCCCGCCGTCGATCGGGACGACCGCAGCGTTGATGTACGACGCGTCGTCGGAGAGCAGGAAGGCGACGACCGCGGCGATCTCGGGGGCCTCACCGTAGCGCTTGGTGGGGTTGACCTGGATGAACTCCTCGGCGGCCTTGCGCGGGTTCTCTGCGTCGATCTGCTTCATCGAGTTCTCCACCATCGGCGTCCAGATCGCGCCCGGGGCGATGGCGTTGATGCGGATGCCGTACTGGCCGTACTCGACGGCGGAGTTGCGGGTGAGGCCGACGACGCCGTGCTTGGCGGCCGCGTAGCCGGACTGGTTGCCGACGCCACGGATGCCACCGACGCTGGCGGTGTTGACGACCATGCCGGAGCCCTGCTCGCGCATCACGGCGAGGACCTTCTCGAGGCCGAGGAACACCCCGCGCAGGTTGATCGACACGACCTTGTCGAACTCGGCGGCGGTGAACGACTCGGTGGGGTTCTGCTTGCCCTCGATGCCGGCGTTGTTGAAGAAGCCGTCGATGCGGCCGAAGCGCTCGCGGGTGGCGGCGACGTACGCGTCGACCTGCGCCTCGTCAGCGACGTCGGCGATGGTGGTGAGGACCTCGGCGTCGGGTGCGGCTTCGAGGACGGCGGCCTTCGTCGCCTCGAGGCCCTGTTCAGAGACGTCGACGAGCGCGAGCTTCGCGCCCTCGGTGGCGAGACGGACAGCGGTGGCGCGGCCGAGGCCGGAGCCGCCGCCGGTGATGAGGACGACGCGGTCGGTGAAACGCGTGCTGGTGGAACTGGTGCTGGTCATGAGGGCCTCCTGCGGTCTTCGACGATGAAGGGCTCGGGGTCCGGAAGCGGTGCGCTGGGTCGCGGCACCGGGCGGCGAGTCCGGTCCGACGGGCGGCCGCCGGACACGACTTACGCTACAGGTGTTGTCTGACCGGGAGTGGTGCGACGAGGCCCCTCAGCAGCTCGAGAGCACCCGCTCCATCGCGTCACGCTCGGCCGGCACGACCCAGAGCCGGTACTCCGCCTTCACCGCGATCTGGTGCTCGACGTACTCGCAGCGGAACCCCTTCGCCGCGGGCAGCCACGTCGCGGCGTCGGACGAGCGCTTCTGCGAGTTCGAATGCCCGTCGACGGCGAACAGGTTCTCCGGGTCGTTCGCCAGCGCCTCGCGTTCGTCCTGCGTGAGCCGCTGTGCACCGGTCCGCCACGCGTTCTCGAGCGCGACGACGTGGTCGATCTGCACGAGGGTCGAGGTCGTGTTGCCGCGCACGAACGCGACCTCGCCGCCGGTGTACGGGGAGACGAGCTTCCCGGACATGACCTTGCACGGCCCCTGCCGGACGATGTCGGTCAGGTCGCGGGCCAGGACGTCGTTCCGGGTGTCGCAACCGTTGTGGTCGACGTCGAGCCAGGCGGTGCCGAAGTCCGCCTCGCGGTCGTAGCCCGTCGCGGGTGCCTTCCCCTTCACCGCGAGCGTGGCGAGGGTCGCACGGGCGGCAGCGGCGGCCTCGGTGCTCCCCGCGTCACCGCTGGCCGGACTGGAGGGTCGGCTCGCTTCCGCCGGATCGGCAGTCGGTGTCGAGGTGGTCGATCCGGTTGTGGGTCGCGTCGTCGTCGCGATGGTCGGTTCGGTGCCGGTGCCGGTGCCGGTACCGGTGCTCGTCGGCTCGCCGGTGGTGGCGTCGGTGCCGCTGGCGAGGACTCCCGACGAGAGGAGCGCCCAGACGCCGAGGGCGACGGCGAGGGTGATGATCGAGGTCTGGACGGTGGTGCGGGTGCGGCGTCGGCGGGACGTCATGTGCAGTGGTGCTCCTGGTGGTGCTCGGCGGACTCGTCGATCCTGGCGGAAGACCCCGACACCTCCCGGCTCGCCGCTCCGCACACCTGGGTCCGGTCGTCGACCGCGGGCGTAGCAAGGGAGCATGACCGACTACGCACAACCGTCCGTACCCGTCACCGGAGGGTCGATGCCGCTCCTCGGCTTCGGCACCTGGCAGATCGAGGAGCCCGACGCTCCCGCCGCGGTCGCCGCAGCGCTCCAGGCCGGCTACCGCCACATCGACACCGCGACCGGCTACCGCAACCAGCGCGGTGTCGGGAAGGCGATCGCCGACTCCGGCCTCGCTCGCGAGGACCTGTTCATCACCACGAAGCTCCCGCCGGACAACGCGGACCGCGTGCGGGAGACGATCGAGGAGAGCCTCGACCAGCTCGGCCTCGACCACCTCGACCTGTGGCTCGTGCACTGGCCGCCGAACGGGGAGGCCCGTCCGGACGTCTGGCAGCAGCTCGTCGAGGCGCAGCAGGCCGGCCTGACGAAGGCGATCGGCGTGAGCAACTACTCGCTCGACCAGATCGACGAGCTCATCGACGCGACCGGCGCGACCCCGGCCGTGAACCAGATCCGCTGGAGCCCGGTCGAGTTCGACCGTGCCGTGGCTGACGGCTTGCGCGACCGGGGTGTCGTCCTCGAGGGCTACAGCCCCTTCAAGGCGAGCAACCTGCAGGACCCGACGCTGGTCGAGATCGCCCAGGCGCACGACGCCGACGCCGCGCAGGTCATCGTCGCGTGGCACGTCGCGCACCAGTTCGTCGTCATCCCGAAGTCGTCGAACCCGGACCGCATCCGGTCGAACGCTGCCGGGGCGACGCTCGAGCTGAGTGCGGACGAGATCGCGCGGATCGACGGCCTCGGCAACTGACCGACCGCAGTACCGTCACCGGCCTGGTGGGACCCGCTCCCACCAGGCCGGTTCTCTGTCTGCCGCAGAGCCGGTGTCCGCGCCTTCGGACCCGACGTGCTCGGAGTCGAGGTCGTCGGCAGGTGCATCGACGACCGGGAAGTCCAGTCTCCGCGCGACGGCCGCAAGCTTCTTGTCGAGGGTCGCGATCGCGGAGCTCGCCCGCATCGCGACGGCCAGGACGGCCGCGTCCGGACCGCGTAACCCGTGCTCAGCGGTCAGGTGGGTCATCGTGCGCACCGCTTCGCCGTCGACGCCGATGAGGTGGACGCCCAACTCGGTCACGGCGGTGAGGCGGTCCTGGTACACGCCCTGCCGGGCGGGCCGGACCAGGACCTCCGCGAGGGTCATCGTGGACGTCGCGAATTCATCCCATTCGTGGGAGTCGAGGATGTCCACCGCAAGGACATGACTGGCGTCTTTCCGGCTCAGCCAGGCGATCAAGATGTTGGCGTCGATCGTCAGCACTCGCCGGTCGTCCGCAGTCGCTCGAGGTAGCCCGGTGGGTAGTCTCCGGCGCCGTTGCCGGCGAAGAGACGGACGCGTCCTCCGTTCGCGAGGAGGATCTCGGTTGCGCCGGCGCTGCGGCGGCGGATACGTCCCGGGCCGGTGGTGGTGGCGAGGCGGTCTGCGGGCCAACGGTCGAGGTCGTCACCGACGCTGATGGCCTCTGTGGAAGGGCTTTCGAGCAGCATGCCGTGACGGTAGCCATGCAGCACCGCCGTCGCCAAGAAGTACGAATGTCGTATTCCGGCCGCCTGTCACGCCAACAGCGACCGGATGTCCTCCGCGCTCAACCCCTCGGCGAACAGCGCGTCGTCGTCGATCATCGTCGCGAACAGCTGCGCTTTCCGCTGCGCGAGCGCGAGCACCTTCTCCTCGATGGTGTCCTCCGCGATGAGCCGTGCGACCGTGACCGACCGGGTCTGTCCGATCCGGTGCGTCCGGTCGACGGCCTGGTTCTCGGCGGCCGGGTTCCACCACGGGTCGAGCACGAACACGGTGTCCGCTTCGGTCAGGGTGAGCCCGAAGCCGCCGGCCTTGAGCGAGATGAGGAACGCCGGGGCGGTGCCGTCCCGGAAGCGGTCGATGACGGCTCCTCGGCGCCGGGTGGAACCGTCGAGGTACTCGTACGCGACTCCGCGGTCGTCGAGGGCGGTCGCCACGATCTTGAGGAACGACGTGAACTGGCTGAACACGAGCGCCCGCCGCCCCTCTGCCGCGAGCTGTTCGAGCTCGTCGAGCAGCAGGTCGAGCTTGGCGCTCGGCACGTCGTCGTGGTCGTCGGACACGAGCGCGGGGGAGAGCGCGAGCATCCGGAGCAGGGTGAGGGACCGGAAGACGATCATGCGGTTGCGGTCGAGGTCGTCGACCAGGTCGAGCACCTTGAGCCGCTCCCGGTTCAGCGTCGTCTCGTACAGGTCGCGGTGCGCCGGGTCGAGGGTGACGCGGACGACCTGTTCGACCTTCTCGGGCAGGTCCGCGGCGACGCTCTCCTTCGTCCGGCGGAGCATGAGCGGGCGGATCCGTCGTCGGAGCCGGTCGGTGAGCTCCTTCCGGGCGGCGCCGCGGAGCTCGGGTGAGGCGAGGGGCTTCACGTAGTCCTCGCCGAACCGCGTCCACGACGACAGCAGCCCGGGCGCGACGATCGAGAACAGGGCCCAGAGGTCGGACAGCCCGTTCTCGAGCGGCGTCCCCGTCACGGCGATCTTGACCGGAGCGCGGAGCTCGGCGGCGACCCGGTGCGTCTGCGACTGCGGGTTCTTCACGAACTGCGCCTCGTCGAGCAGCAGCGCCGACCAGTGCAGGTCGAGGTACGCGGCCGCGTCGAGCCGCAGCAGGGCGTACGAGGTCACGATGACGTCCGACGCGGCGGCCGCGCGTGCGACCCGGGCGGGGTCCTTCAGCGAGGTGGAGGCGATCGTCGTGACCCGCAACGACGGCACGAACTTCGCCGCCTCGTCCGCCCAGTTGCCGACGACGGACGTGGGCGCGACGACGAGGAACGGGGGAGCCTCCGGTGCGGCTGCCCGACGCCCGGCGATCATCGCGAGTGCCTGCAACGTCTTGCCGAGGCCCATGTCGTCGGCGAGCACCCCGCCGACCCCGTGCTCGACGAGGAACGACAACCACGCGTACCCGTCACGCTGGTAGGGCCGGAGCTCGGCGTGGACGGTCTCGGGGACCGCGAGGTCGGCGGGCGCGGTCGCGTCGAGCAGGCGCCCGGCGATCTCCTGCCACCGCTCGTCGTGCTCGGTCTCGTCGGCGAGCTGGTCGAACTCCGCCCACAGCGCGGCCCGGTACGGCGTGACGCTGAGCGGCTGGTCGGGCTCCCACTCCTCGAGCTCGCGGGCCTCCTCGATGACCTCCTTGAGCCGGTCGAAGGCCGGATCCGCGAGCGACAGGTACGAGTTGTCGACCAGCTTGAGCCGCCGGTCCCGTTTCGCGAGCGCCCGGAGCAGCGGCGTGAACGGGATCTCCTTGCCGTTGACACTGACGATGATCCCGAGGTCGAACCAGTCGTGCTTGTCCGACGGCATCGTCGTGACGCGGATGTGCGGTCGGCCGCTCAACCGCTCGTAGTCGACCCGCTCGCCCTGCACGACGACGCGGACGCCGCGGGCTGGCAGCGCGGGCAGCAGCTCGGTGGCGAGCACGGCGACGTCGGCGCCGTCGATCGTCCCGTCCTCGAACCAGCCGAGTCCGCCACCGGGACCGGGTAGGCGCTCGGGGGCATCGGTCTGCTCGGCGTGGTCGGCGTCCGGGACGGGAGGCCCGGACCGCTCCGCCGTGTCGTCGGACGTCGCCGAAGTGGCCGGGTCCGACTCGTCCGCAGCAGCCGACGTGGCCGGAGCGTCGTCGGCGGCGAGCACGCTGTCGAGGTCGGGCAGCGGTCCGTGCAGCGACACCGGGTCCTTCCGCCCGTCGACGCTCCACCGCCACTGCAGGTGGGCACGGTCGTCCGTCCGGGGAGCCCGGGCCGGCTCGAACGTCACCGTGAGCACGAGCTCCGGCGGGGTCCGTTCGGGCAGCTCGAGCGAGCCGTCCGAGCTGACGAGTCCGAGCGAGCCGCGGAGGCGCGGTGACCAGTCCGCCAGGAACTCGTCGACCTCGTCCGCGGGCACGGTGATCCGGGCAGCCTCGACGAGCATCCGCCGCTGGTCCTCGGCGACGGGCGACGGTGTCGGCGCGAGGGTGACGTGGAACTCCGGCGACTCCCGGAAGGCGTACACGCCGTGGTCCCCGACGACACGAGCGGCACCCTCGGCGACTGGTCGCCCGTCGATCACGGCGCTCGCGCCGATCACGAGCCCGTCGGCGGTGCGGACTGCGTCGAGCAGCACGCGGCCGTCCGTGCCGAGCTCGACCCCGCCCTCGCGCTTGCCGGTCACGAACGCGATGCCGAGGGGCCCGGCCTGCCGCAGCAACGGCCAGAGGAGCGGACTGCGGAAGTCGTCGAGGTGGATCCAGTCGCTCTCTCCGGGCAGACCGGCGAGCTGTCCGGCGCGGTGCAGCGCCGCGAACTGCATGAACCAGGCGTGCTGCTCGGGCTCGAGGCCGAGGCGGTTCATCGAGTAGGGGAGCGCACCCCAGGTCAGTTGTCCGCGCACCCAGTTGGCCGCCGCGCTCCGGCTCACCGGACGGACGCCGAGCCGCACCGCCCGCGAGGCGACCGGCAGGGTGCGGCCGGCCGCGCGGGCGCGGCCGGCGAGCCTGGCCGGGACCGCGTCGCGGAGTTCGAACTGGAGGCCCATCCCACCTGCCGCGCGAACGGTGCCGGACCCGACCGGGTCGTCGTCGTCGTCGCCGGCGAGGCGGGCGAGGTCGCGCCTCCAGTCCGGGGTCGGCGGGGTGGGCGCCTGTGTCCTCGGGCCGGCCTGCGCGGCGAGGGCCCGGGCGTTGATGGTGAGGAGCGCGGCGGCGACGTGCTTGCACTCGCCGCCGAGCGGGCACGTGCAGTGGCTGCGGACGGGGCGGACGAACTCGCCGCGGGCGATCGTCGTGTCGACCTGCACGTCGTAGGGGTCGTCGGCGCTGCCACTGACGGTCGCGGTGATCGAACCGTCCTCGTCGTGCCAGGTGGCGTCCTCGACGAGACCGGCGCGGACGACGTCGCGGGCCCGCCCGAACGTCTGCGGCCCCACGAATCGGATGACGTCGACGGCGTCGATCATCGGAGCAGCTGGCACAGGGACATCGTGCCAGGCCCCGCCGACGCTCTGCCCCGTTCTGGGGACCTCACGGAGCCGCCGGAAACGAGAAGATGAATCATCATGCTGCAGTCACTCGTTTACATGAGCTCGGCCACCGAGCACTTCGACGGTCCCGCACTCGACGCCGTCCTGGAGCGCTCGCGTGTCCGGAACACCGAGGACGGGTTGACCGGCCTCCTCGTCCACCGCGAGGGTCGGTTCATGCAGCTCCTCGAGGGGCCGCACGACGCGGTGATCTCGACGTACGGCCGGATCGTCGGTGACCCGCGTCACGACGAGGTCCGTCTGCTGGTGGAGGAGACCATCCACACCCGCCGGTTCCCCGAGTGGTCGATGGCCTTCAGCCGGGACACGGACGTCGAACCGCCCGAGGGCTTCAGCGACTTCCTCACCGGCGACACCAGCGCGGACGCGAGCAAGGCGCGCGAGCTGCTCCGGTGGTTCCGCAACCACCCGATGGCGGCGCCGACGGCCTCGCTCGGGAAGCACCGGCGCGACTGACGTCAGCGCTGCTTCGCCAGCTCGCTGTGCTTCCGCGAGTAGCCGAAGTACACGCCGAGCCCGATCGCGAACCAGATCCCGAACCGCACCCACGTCTCCCACTGCAGGAACGAGACGAGCCACAGCGACGCCAGGACGCCGATCGCCGGGACGACGGGCATGAACGGCAGGCGGAACTGCCGGTCGAGGTCCGGCTGCCGGTAGCGGAGCACGATGACCGCGGTGCAGACGACCACGAACGCGAGCAGGATGCCGATGTTCGTCAGCTCGGCCACCACGCCGATGGGCAGCACGCCCGCCAGGACCGCCGACGCGATGCCGAGGATCCAGGTCACCCGGGTCGGGACGTGCCGCTTCGGGTCCGTCTTGGCGAACCACTTCGGCATGAGGCCGTCGCGGCTCATCGAGAACCAGACGCGCGAGGCACCGAGCATGAAGGTGACGAGGACCGTGACGATGCCGACGATCGCACCGATCGCGATGACGTTCGCGATCCCGCCGAGGCCGACCGACGCGAACGCCGACGAGAAGCCGGACGCGGGGTCGATGTCCTTGTAGTCCTGCATCCCGGTCAGGACGAGGGTCGCCAGGACGTACAGGACCATCGAGATCCCGAGGGAGAGCAGGATCGCCTTCGGCATGTGCTTCCGGGCGTCGGTGGACTCCTCGGCCGCGGTGGACATCGCGTCGTAGCCGAACACGGCGAAGAACACGGTCGCCGCACCGGTCATGACGCCGCCGAAGCCGAACGGGAAGTACGGCGAGTAGTTCGCGCTGTCGATGTGGAAGACACCGAGCACCACGATGAGGACGACGAGGGCGACCTTGATGCCGACCGCGACGAACTCGAACCGGGCGGCGCTCCGGATGCCGCGGGTCAGGACGAACGCGGTGAGCAGGCAGAGCAGGATCGCGAAGACGTCGACGACGTGTCCGTCCCCGGTGCCCGGGGCGCCGAGCATCCACGCCGGCAGGTCGATGCCGAACTGGCCGACCAGGAAGCCCACGTAGCCGGAGATGCCGATCGCGACCACCGCCACGATCGCGGTGTACTCGAGCAGCAGGTCCCAGCCGATGAACCACCCGACGATCTCGCCGAGCACCGCGTAGCCGTACGTGTAGGCGCTGCCGGCCTTCGGGATGAGGCCGGCGAACTCGGCGTACGACAACGCGGCCGCAGCGCTGGCGACCCCGGCGACCAGGAAGCTGATGAGGACGGCGGGTCCGGCGACGCCGTTCGCGACCGTCCCCGCCAGCGTGAAGATGCCCGCGCCGATGATCCCGCCGATGCCGATCGCGGTGAGCTGCCACAGACCGAGGTGGCGTTTCAGGCCGCCCTCGGCTCCGGCGTCGTCGTCGATCGTGTCGATCGGCTTCCGGCGGAACAGGGTGGAGGATCGCGGCGTCGGTGCCATGCCGCCATCCTGCACCCGCCGCGGCGGATCGGCACGTCCCTCGTGCCCGCGGACCGGACCTCCGCTGCCGACGCTGGCCGGGCCTCCCGTCAGCGCCGCGCGTACGGCCACCAGAACGGCGGCGGCAGCGCGCCGCCGGTCAGGATGACGAGCCCCTGGTAGGCGAGCATGCCCACGCCGAGCATCCCGAGGACGGCTGCGGCCCATGCCCACCGCCGAGCCGCGCGTCGGCGCCGACCGATCCGGATCGCCCGCCACGCCGACAGCAGACCGAGTCCGCCGAACAGGAAACCGATCGCGAGGTGCCGTCCCACGCCCTCCGCCGGCAGGATGAGCCCCTGCAGGAAGGCGAACCCGCAGAGCAGCACGGCCGCGGTGGCGGGAGCGGCAGGGGGTTCGTGGTCGCGGGCACGGGCCATGCCCCGACCGTAGCGGCAACGGGCGTCCCGTCGACGAGGCACGATGGTCCCATGCGTTCCTCCGCCCGCGTGCTCCTGCGCCCCGTCCTCGTGCTCGCGGCCGCCCTGCGGTCGGTCCGCACGCGCCGCCGCCGATGACGTCGGGAGACCCGGACGGCGGGGTCCGGCACGACGGCGCAGCCCAGGACGGTGCGGTCCAGGACAGCCGGGAGGCCCGGTCCGGTGGACGCCGCGGTCGTCGCGTCGCGGACGTGGTCGCCTCCGTCGTCCTGCTGGTGGTCGGGGCGCTCGCCGCGCTGACCGCCGGGTGGGGGATCATGCTGCTCGCGATCGGGTTCGGTTCGTGCGACGCACCGGGCAACCGCTGCGACGAGGGGCTCGGCGGGACGGTCGTGACGCTCGGGCCGGTGCTCGTCGCGCTGGTGTTCCTGGTGGCGGCCGTCGTCTGCGTGCTCCGGCTCGTCCGACGCCGGACGGCGTGGCCGGTCGCGCTGCTCGGCCTCGGGCTGGTCGTGGTGGTGTTCCTGGTGGCGCGGCTCGTCGTGGGCGGCACGGTGACGATCGGCATCTGAACCGGCTCTCCTGCACAGGGCCGCCGGACGTCGTGGTCGTCCACAGATGGGCCATCGGAGGGGCCCGTCGGCGGGTCGGACGGCGACGCTGAGGGCATGCCAGACACCGACGTGCTCGACCGACTCGAGCGAACCGCAGTCCGAACCGACGCCGACGTGGTCGACCTCGTCGTCGCCCTCCTCGACGCGCCCGTCCGGCGACAGTGCTGGGTGCTGTTCCTGGGGGAACGGGGCCTCCCCGTGCACCTGGTGATGCCGGTCGCCGACCTGCCCTACGAACCCGACGACCGGGTGCCGGACTTCGGCGCACTCGTCGAGGACGTGGTCGCGCAGGTCGGCGCCGCACAGGTGGTCCTCGCGTGGGAACGACCGGGGGCGAGCGGGCTGTTCCCCGTCGACTGGGCGTGGGTCGACGCGATGGCCTGCACCCTCGACGAGCACGGCGTCCGGCTGCGCGGGCAGGTCGTCGTGCACGAGGACGGGGCGTCGATGATCGAGCTCGACGACGACGAACCCGTCGACTCGGCCGCCTGACCTAGCCCTGGGGTGCGACGTCCGGCACGGTCTCGCCGGTCAGACCCTCGACCACGCGCTTCGCGGTCGGCCAGTACTTGGCGTAGTGGTCGGGGTCGGCGTTCACCTGCACCGCGTGCGCCATCTGCGTCGGCGTCATGGTCTTCCACCCGGGCACCTTGACGAGCTTCGCGTAGAACATCGACGCCGCCGTGTACGGGTCCATCCGCTGCTCGTACGTGCCCCACGCGCCGTTGTCGCGCTGCTGGAACAGTCCGCGGCTGTCCGGTCCGGCGGCGTCGCCGTGGTCGATGTTCACGAGCCCGGACTCGCCGATCGCGGTCATCACGCCGACGGCCTGCGTGTGCGGTCCGATGCCGAGGGCGCGAGCGGCGCGGATGACCTCGGCGGCGTTCACCAGACGGTCCTGGCAGAACCCGCCGATCGGACCGGCCGGCACCACGACGCCGCCGACGGTCTTCGCCGGTGCTGCCGGGCAGGTGAGCGCCCGGGGCGTCGCCGAGGACGACGCCATCCCGGTCAGTGAGTTCACCGCGACGACGATCAGGACGATGACCCCGATGACGGCGGCGACGACACCGACGCCGAAGACCGACGCGAGTGCGATGCCGGCACGGCGCATGGGGTCGTTCCTCCGTCGGGGTGGGCGGGACGAGCGGCCGGGGAGCCGCTCACCACAGAGAGGCTAAGCGCTCCCGCTGGACGTGGGGCGTGCCGACATGCCCCCGGTTCGCGGCACTACCGTGGACAGCGGAGGGAACGATGGACACAGCGATGCAGGACCGGGCGCTCGGCGCCGTGCTGGCGAGTGCGTGCGGGGACGCGCTCGGAGCCCCGTACGAGTTCGGCCCGCCTCTGACCGCGGACCAGCCCGTCGAGATGCGCGGTGGTGGACCGTTCGGCTGGGAGCCGGGGGAGTGGACCGACGACACGAGCATGGCGATCCCCGTCCTCGAGGCGGTCGCCAACGGTGCGCGCTGGAACGAGGCGAGGACCCACGGACGCCTCCTCGCGGCCTGGTCGGACTGGGCGCAGGACGCTCCCGACGTCGGCGCCCAGACCCGTGCCGTCCTCGGCCGGATGACCGCGAACACCGAGGAGGCCGCGAAGGCCGCCGCCCGCGCCGTGCACGAGCAACGCGGTCGGTCGGCGGGGAACGGTTCACTCATGCGGACGACGCCGCTCGTGCTCGGGTTCCTCGGCGACGGGGCCAAGCGCCCCCTCGCCGTCGCCGCCCGTCGGGTGAGCGACCTGACGCACCACGAGGAGGACGCCGGTGACGCCTGCGTGCTCTGGACGGTGGCGATCCGGCACGCGGTCCGTCGTGGCCGGCTCGACGTCCGTCGCGGTGTGCCGCTGCTGCCGCGGGAGCGCCGGACCCTGTGGCTCGACCGGATCGCCGAGGCCGAGGCCTCCACGCCCGCGGACCACACTGAGCGCAACGGGTGGGTCGTCGCGTCGCTGCAGGCCGCGGTGGCGGCGATCACCTCCGGTGACGGCGTGGTCGACACCCTCGAACGTGCCGTCCGCGGTGGCGGGGACACCGACACCGTCGCGGCGATCACCGGCGGACTGGCCGGGGCGCTCGCCGGGGCGTCGGCGCTGCCCGAGCAGTGGACGGTCGTCGTGCACGGGTGGCCGGGCAAGCGCCTCGACTGGGTCCGGTCCCTCGCCGTCCGGGCGATCGACCGGACCCCCGGGCCGCTCGGCCTCCCCGCCCGCCGGAGCTGACCCCGGTACCGCGCGCGTCCCCGCTCGACGGGCCACCCTGGCCGTCGGGCGGGGACGCGCCTCGCCGCTCGGTCAGTGGTGGTCGTCGCGCGGGTCGCGCTGCACCGCGGTCGGCTCGGTCACGAGCCCCGTCGGCGCCTTGTCCGCGACCTTCCGCCCGTGGGTGAACCACGTCACGAGCCAGAGCACGACGCCGAGCGCGAGCAGTGCGCCGGCGATCTGGTACTGCTCCGCAGCACGACCGGACGAGAACGGCAGCACGAGCCACAGGCAGGCCACGACACCGATCACCGGGAGGACGACCCCCGCCCGGAAGTGCTTGTGCCCGACCCGGTCCCGCCGCAGCACGAGCACCGAGGTGTTCACGACCGCGAAGACGGCGAGCAGCAGCAGCGAGGTCGTCCCGCCCAGGATCACGACGATCGGCGACTCCGGGTCGAGCGAGACCCATCCGATGAGCAGCAGCGAGATGACGGTCGTGAAGACGATCGCGGTCGACGGGGTCCGGCGGGTGGGGGAGACCCGGCCGAGGAAGCGCGGCAGCACGCCCTGCTTGCTCATGCCGTACAGCAGCCGGGACGCCATCATCATGTTGATGAGCGCGGTGTTCGCGACGGCGAACATCGAGATGAACGGCAGGATCGACCCGATCGGGAAGTCCGGGGCCGCGGTCTGCACGACGGTCACCAGCGGCGTCTCGTTGCCGGCCAGCTCGCCGATCGGCACGACGGCCACGGCGCAGATCGACACGAGGACGTAGATGACGGCCGTGATGCCGAGCCCGGTCAGCATCACGCGGGGGAAGATCCGCGACGGGTCCTTCGTCTCCTCGGCCATGTTCACCGAGTCCTCGAACCCGACCATCGCGAAGAACGCCAGCGAGGTCGCCGTCGAGACGCTGAGCAGCAGGCTCTTGTCCTCCGGCGTCTCGAACACCACGACCCGCGAGAAGTCCGCGTTGCCGCCGGCGATGGCGTAGAAGCCCACGAGGATGACGAGCACGAGGCCCGAGAGCTCGACGAGCGTGAGCACGACGTTCGTCTTCACGGACTCGCTGACACCGCGGAAGTTCACCGCCATGACGGCGAGCATGAAGGCCATCGCGATGAGCATCACCACGACGTTCGGCAGCTCGAGCCCGAACCCGACGCCGAGGTTCGCCGCGAAGGCCCGGGACGCCGTCGACGCCGACGTGATCCCGGAGCACATCACGATGAAGGTGACGATGAACGTCACGAAGTGGATGCCGAACGCCTTGTGCACGTACAGCGCGGCACCGGCGGTCTGCGGGTACTTCGTGACGAGTTCCAGGTACGAGAACACCGTGAGCAACGCCACCGAGAAGGCGATGAGGAACGGGAGCCACGCGGCCCCGCCGACCTCTGCGGCCACCTGCCCGGTGAGCGCGTACACGCCGGTGCCGAGGATGTCGCCGACGATGAACAGCAGGAGGAGTTTCGGACCGATGACGCGGCGGAGCTCGGTCTGATGCCCCGCGTCGTGTTCGGCCTTCGTGGTGGTCGCCATGCCCCACCCTGTTCCTGCTGACCGCTTCCTGTCCAGTCCCACAGGCGAATCGGCGCGTCGGGCACGTGCAGCCGCCCCTCGGTACGCTCCCTGCATGGACGAGGAGTCGACGACCACCGAGGAACCCATCGAGTTCGCGGACTTCAACGCGAAGCTGCTCGTGCTCGACGTGCTCTGCTACGACCTGGACGTCATCGAGCCCTACGACGGGGACGACGACGAGGAGACGGTGGTGGACGAGGACGACGTTCCGGGACAGGACGACCGGGCGCGTGCGTACTACGACGACCTCGACCTGCTGCCGTCGCAGCTCGACCTGGTCACCGAGCTGACGGTCGACTCGGACCTCGAGGTCCTGCAGGACGTGCACCCCGGGTGGGACGGCTCCGACGACCGTTACGACCCGCAGAACTGGGACGACGTCATCGACCTGCCGGCCCTGCGCATCGTGTACGCCGCCGCTCCGCTGCCGGCGCACGTGTCCGAGGCGCTCGCCGCCAAGGGTGTGGACGTGCGCTCGGCGTAGTCCCTCAGCGGAGCTCGGCGAGCTGCGCGGTGAACCGGGCTGCGCCGCCCTGGGCGGGGTGCCGCACCGCGATCGCGTCGATGCCCGCGGCGGCCAGCGCACCCTGGGCCTTCCGCCCGACGGCCACGAAGCGCCGCGCTCCGACGGCCTCGGCCAAGGCCAGTGCGACCGGAGCACCGTCCCGCACCTCGGACGGACGCGGTGTGCGGTTCGTCAGCCGGTCCGGTGCGACGAACGGGTGGTGCGGGAACACCGCCCAGAGCACCGGCAGGGGGCCGTGCCACCCGCGCAGGGCTGCGTGCACCACACGGGACGACGCCTCCCACGGTGCGGTCGGGTCCTCGGGCACCGCGAACGGGACGTCGGCGAAGAGCCCGTCCGGGTCCTGCAGTTCGCGCATGCTCGTGAAGGGCACACCGGTGTTCGTCATGCCGCGCCACCCGGGTGCCTCGGCGACCAGGATCGTGTCGGCCGCCGGGCCGAACCGCCGGAGGTAGCGGTCGAGGTTCGCCCGACGCAGCGCTCCGGCCCCGCCTGCACCGGCACCAGCGCCGACGCGGTCACCCCCGCCCACGGCAGTCCCGCCCACGGCAGCCCCGGTGCCGTCGTCGAACAACCGCTCGGCGTCCGCCGCTGCCGGGACCGCGTCGAGCGCCGCCCAGAACGCGGCCAGGTCGATCGGTGCAGGCTCGGGCGTCACGTCGTCCTCAGCGCCCGAGCACCCGCAGGTACACGCGCTCCAGGCCGACCGCCGATCGGTCCCAGCTCAGCCGCTCGGCGTGCTCACGACCCGCGGAGGACAGCGCGACGGCGTACTCCGGCTCGGTCAGGACGCGCTGGATCTCCGCGGCCCACACCGCCGGGTCGCGGGACTCGAGCACGACCCCGGTCTCGCCGTCGAGCACCGCTTCGCGCAGCCCCCCGGCAGCGGCCGCCACGACCGGGACACCAGACGCCGAACCCTCCAGCGCCACGAGCCCGTACGTCTCCGAGTGCGACGGGACGAGCACGGCCGCTGCCCCGCGGAACAGGAAGGCGAGGTCGGCGCGCGACTGCGGCCCGATGAAGGTGACCCGGTCGGCGATGCCCCGCGACTCGGCGAGCCGACGCAGTTCGGCCACGTGGTCGCCGGCCTCGCTCGACGCGTCCCCGGCGATGACGAGGGTGGGACGGGCCTCCCGGTCGATCCCGGCGATGGCCTCGATCGCCAGGTCCAGGCCCTTGAGCGGTTGCACGCGTGCAGCGGCGACCACGTACGGCGCGGTCGCCCGGCGGGCACCGACGCCGGCCGGACGGAAGACCGACCCGTCCACGCCCGGCGGGACGATCCACACGCGCGACGCATCACCGCCGAGCCGTGTGCGGACGGTCTCGGCCTCGGCCTCGCTCACGACGACGACGGCGTCGGACTCCCGGGCCAGGCGCTGCTCGCCGGCCATCCGGCCGGCGGACTCGGGGCGCTCGCCCTCGGACAGCGGCGTCTCCGCGTCGGCGGCGATCGAGTGGAAGGACTGGACGTGCGGGACGCCGCGGTCACGGGCGACGGGGAGCGCTGCGGCACCGGAGAACCAGTGGTGCGAGTGGAGCACGTCGAACGGTCCGAGTGCGGCGAGCCCGTGTCGGAACGGTTCGATGAAGGCGTCGTGTTCGCCCTTCGGCACGGGCTGGGCGGGCCCGGCGGACAGGAACCGGAGGCACACGCCGGGGACGAGCGCGACCGAGTCCGGCTGCGTCGGCGACGAGCGTCGCGTGATGATGTCCACCTGGTGGCCGCGGTCGGCCAGGGCCTCGGCCTGGTGCCGGACGACGACGTTCATGCCGCCGACCTCGCCGGAACCGGGTTCGTCGCCGGGGGAGGTGTGCAGCGAGACGAGCCCGATGCGCAGCGGTTCGGTCGTCGTGCTCACCGGGCCAGCCTAGCGAGCGGGACGCTGCGCCTCCCGCGCCGGTGCGACGAGGGCCGGCAGCCGTCCGGCGGTGTCGCGCGGGTCGGACGGGAAGGAGTCATCGCCTCCGAGCACCTGCACCCGTCGGTCGCCGTGCCGCTCCCAGAACGCCGCCGTCCAGGCGCAGAGGACGCCGTCCAGCAGGTCCTCCCGGTGCTTGTGCGTCGGTCCGTGCAGCACCGACGGCTCCGCCAGCGCCCGGGTACGCGGATCGCCGTCGAGGTCGAGCGGCGGATCGAGCGGCCTCGTGCGGACGCGCCGGACCAGTTCGTCGAACGCTTCGGCGCGGCGCTGACGGGCGACCGCCGGGGGCACCGACGGGTCGAGCCGCTTGTACCGGGGGCGTTCGTCGTCGTAGCCGAACTCCTCGACGCCGACGAGGGTCGTGTACGGGTAGCACTCGAAGACCGCCGGGCCGCTGCGGTCGCGCATGCTCGCGGTGTCGCTGACGTAGGTGATGCCGAGCGCGGTGAGCCGGTCGAGCAGGCGTGTGCCCGCGCTCGCGGCCGAGGCGAGGCTCGTCGGGTTCGCGGCGACCCTCCACCGGCCGTAGCGCTGGCCGACCTGCCGTTCCACCTGGCGCATGCCCGTCGGGTTCGTGACGACGAGGGAGGCGTCCACGGCGACGAGCGTGCGGGGGCCGAGCCGGTCGGCGATCCATGCGGTGACCGCGTCGACCCCGCGGGCACAGCCGGCGTCGACCACCCGTCCCGCGTCGTCGAGGGCGGCGAGGCCGGTCTCGTTCGGCGCCCGACGCTCGGTCCCGAGGCCCCACGCCAAGTCGACCCCGAGGTACGCGTTCACGGTGCCATCCTGCCCGTGCGGACGCGCGGCACGCACTCCGCGGGTGCGGGGGAGTAGGTTCCGCAGCATGGCGACACCGGCGACGACGTTGACCGTACCCGGACCCGAGGGCGACCGGGAGGTCCGGATCTCCAGCCCGGCACGCGTGCTGTGGCCGGACCTCGGCATCACGAAACTCGACCTGGCGCAGTACCTCGTCGACGTGGGGGAGCCCTTCGTCCGGGCGAACGGCGACCGACCGATCTCGCTGCAGCGCTTCCCCGACGGTGTCGACGGCGAGCAGTTCTTCTCGAAGAACCCGCCGAAGGGTGCGCCCGACTACGTCCGCGCGGTGACGGTCACCTACCCGAGCGCCCGGAGCCACCCGCAGCTGGTGGTCGACGAGCCGGCCGTCGCGGTCTGGGCGGCGCAGATGAACACCGTCGTCTTCCACCCGTGGGCATCCCGTGCCGAGGACAGCGACCACCCGGACCAGCTCCGGATCGACCTGGACCCGCAACCGGGCACGGACTTCTCCGACGCGGTGCCCGCGGCCCACGAGCTGCGGAAGGTCCTGGCCGACGTCGGGCTCGAAGCGTGGGTGAAGACGAGCGGCAACCGCGGCCTGCACGTCTTCGCGCCGATCGAGCCGGCGTACGAGTTCCTCGACGTCCGGCACGCCGTGATCGCGGCAGCCCGGGAACTCGAGCGGCGGATGCCCGAGCAGGTGACGACCGCGTGGTGGAAGGAGGAGCGCGGGCAACGCGTCTTCGTCGACTTCAACCAGGCGAACCGCGACCGGACGATGGCCGGCGCCTACAGCCCCCGTGCGCTCCCGCACGCTGCCGTGTCGACCCCGCTCGCGTGGGAGGAGCTCGACACCGCGGACCCGACCGTCTTCACGATCCGCACCGTCCCCGGTCGGCTCGCTGCCACCGGCGATCCGTGGGAGACGATGTCCGCCGCGCCGCGGAGCATCGATCCACTACTGGAGTGGTGGGCTCGCGACCTGGAGCGTGGTGAGGGGGAGCTGCCGTTCCCGCCGGACTTCCCGAAGATGCCCGGCGAGCCGCCGCGCGTCCAGCCGTCCCGGGCGAAGAAGGGCTGACGGGACCGCTGAGGCGCCCCCTGGGACGGCGCCCCCTGGGACGGCGCCCGCTCGGACGGGGCCTCAGACGAGCGAGGAGGCGTCCTCGGAGCGGAGTCCGTCGTCCTCGACGCGCGAGGTCTGCAGCGGCAGACCGACCGTGGCGGTGTGCAGGCGGGTGAGGCGCGACCACGTGCGGCGGTTGCCCTGCGTCACGCCGTCCAGGACGATCATGCGCCGAGTCCGATCGTGACGAAGGCGAGCGCGGCGGCGGTCACACCGGCGATGCCGCTGATGATCGCGCTGGTCTGGAGCGCACGCAGATGACGTGCTTCGCGGACCTCGCTGAAGGGGCTGCGCTGCGCCCGGCGAATGAGGATCTCGTTGCTCATGTCCACTCCGATCCGTGGTGTCGAGACGGTGTCCGACCACCGTTTCCCTGGTGCCTCAGATGTTTCCACAGTTTCACTAGTTCGACTAACTACTGATCACTGCGGAGCGCGGATTGGACATCCGGTCTGTCAGACCAGGGTCGGATCAGGACAGGACGTCGCTGAGGTCGTACGCCGTCGGGATCTCGAGCTGGTCGAACCCGCACGAGCGCGCCTCGCGGTCCGGACGCCACCGCGCGAACTGCACGGTGTGCCGGAACCGGTCACCCTCCATCTGGTCGTACCGGACCTCCAGGACGCGCTCCGGTGCCAGCCGGACGAACGACGTGTCGCGACCGGACGAGAACCGTGAGCGCTCCCCGTCACCGGTGACGGGCCTCCCGTCCGCGTCCCGCTCGACGAGCGGTTCCAACTCGTCGACGAGTTCCCGGCGCCGCTTGTCCGTGAAGGCGGAGACCCCACCGACCATCCGCAGCTCGCCCTCGCCGTCGTACAGCCCGAGCAGCAGCGACCCGACACCGGTCCCGCTCTTGTGGACCCGGTACCCGACGGCGACGACGTCCGCCTCGCGGTGGTGCTTCACCTTGAGCATCGTGCGCTTGTTCGGCTCGTACGGCTTCGACCGCGGCTTCGCCACGACCCCGTCGAGACCGGCACCCTCGAACGTCGTGAGCCACTCGCGGGCGACCTCGACGTCGAGCGTGGTGCGGGTGACGAAGAGCGGGGCTGCGAGGTCGGCCCCGAGTTCCTCGAGCGCGCCACGGCGCTCGTCGAACGGCCGGCCGGTCAGGTCCTCGCCGTCGAGGTGCAGCAGGTCGAAGGCGACGAACTGCGCCGGCGTCTCGACCGAGAGCTTCGCGATCCGCGAGGCCGCGGGGTGGATCCGCTGCGACAGGGCTTCCCAGTCGAGCCGCTCGTTGCCCGGCACCCCGGAGCGGACGACGACCTCACCATCGAGGACGACGGGGTGCTCCCGGCCGCCGAACCGGGCGCGGAACGCCTCGACGAGCTCCGGGAAGTACCGGGTCAGCGGCTTGGCGCCGCGGCTGCCGATCTCGACGTCGTCGCCGTCGATCGTCACGATGCCCCGGAAGCCGTCCCACTTCGGCTCGTACCGCAGGCCGCCCGCGATGCTGTCGGGGTCCGGCACGGTGGCGACGGCCTTGGCGAGCATGGGCGCGATGGTCTCCATGCGGCCTGTCTACCCGCCCGCTGCGGGACCGGCCTGGAGGCCCGTCACGGCCCGGTCCGCCGGCACCGCCTGGTTAGGGTGTTCGTGTGTCGATCCCGCCGCCCGTCAGCACCGCGCAGGCCGAGGCGCTCGCCGCCGGTGCCCTCCCGCCCGTCGAGGAGGTCCGGCCCGGCATCTGGACCATCGCCGTCCCCTTCCGGGGCGGTGTGCCCGACGCCACGCTCGCGTACGTCATCGAGGGGAGCGACGGGGCGCTCGCGGTCATCGACCCCGGGTGGTCCGACGGCGGCTCCCTCGACGTGCTGTCCGACGGGTTCCGGACCGTCGGCCGCCGGCTCGAGGACGTCACCCTCGTCGCCGTCACCCACCTGCACGCCGACCACCTCGGTGCCGCGGCCGCACTGCGGCGACGCTCCGGTGCCCCGGTCGCGATGCACGCCGCGGAGGTGCGCGCGCTCGAGCACGAGCGGGCCGACGCGGAGCAGAACGACCGCGACGTGCGGACCTGGGGCGTGCCGGCCGCGCTGCTCGACGGGGTCCTGGCCGCGTGGGGGACCGGCCGCCGCATCGGGCAGGGGACGGCGGAGGCACCGTTCGCCGACCTGCTGCTCGCGGACGGGGACGTGTTGCCGATCCCGGGGCGGACGATCAGCACACTGTGGACGCCGGGACACACGGGCGGCCACGTCTGCTTCGTCGACGAGCCGGACGGGCTCCTGTTCACCGGGGACCACGTCCTGCCGCGGATCAACCCCGGCGTCGGACTCGGCGGCCGGACCGGGACGAACCCGCTGCGTGACGCGCTCGACTCGCTGGCGAGGCTCGACGGCCACGGGCACCTCGAGGTCTGCCCCGGGCACGAGTACCGGTTCCGCGACGTCGTGTCCCGAGCCCGTGTCCTCATCGACCACCGGAACGAGCGGACCCGGCACGTCGCGGACGCGCTCGATGCACTCGACCGGCCGACGCTCTTCGAGGTCGCGTCCCGCGTGCCGTTCAGCGGTGGGATCGAGTCGATGTCGGGCTTCCTGCTCGCGAGTGCCCTCAGCCAGACCGCGTTCCACGCCGACCTGCTCGGTCGCGCCGAGGAGATCCGCGGCGCTTGACGAGCGGCGCGCCGTCACGCCAGCGGGCGGGCGGGAACGGAACGGCCCCGCCGATCCGTGGAGGGATCGACGGGGCCGTGGGAGGAGCCTCCCGTCCGGGTCAGCGACGGGCGCGACGGCGGACGGTACGCAGGCCCACCAGTGCCGCACCGGCGGCGAGCATGGCGAGCGCCCAGGGCAGGGCGTCGGTGCTGTCGGTGCCGGTGTAGGCGAGTCGGCCGTGCGCGGCGGTGCGGACCGGGACGGTGCCGATCGGCGCGGCTGCCGGCTGGGTCAGCACCGGGGGAGCCGACACCGGGGGCGTGGCGACCGGGGGCGTGGTGCCCTCGGCCGGCGCAGCAGTCACGTCGAGGGCGAAGGTCGTCGGAGCCGCACCCTGGGACACGGTGATGTGGTGGGTGGACACCTCGGTCGGCCGGATGCCCACGTCGCCGAACTCCGAGTCGCTCACGATCTCGTCGGAAGCGACGTCCGAGGTCACCGTGGTCGCCGGGAACGGACCGTCCTCGTCGAACTCGACGTAGTTGCCGAAGCGGTCGACCGGGGTCCCCCCGACCAGCAGCGTGCGACCCTGCTCGATGGTCGGCCGGCCCCCGGGGACGAGGGTGCCGTAGACCTCGCCGCCGAACTCCGGGTCACTCTGGAACTCGAAGGTCTGGACCTTGCCGTTCGGCTCGATCAACCAGGCCTTGGTGTCCTCGGTCGGCTCGTTCTCGACGGCCTCCTCGTCGGCGGCGAAGACCTCGACACCGGCCGGCGCTGCCGCGACGACGTCGATCTCGACCCACTGCGACGCCGAGCCGAAGGCGTTCGTCGCGGTGACCTTGAAGGTCGAGGGATAGGCATCCCGCGGAGCACCGAGGAGGTGTCCGTCGACGAAGCGGGTGTGGTCCGGCAGCTGCTCATCCGGCGTGATCTCGTCTTCGTCAGCCCACTCCGCGTCCTCGGCGGAGAACCAGTCGAGCTCGTAGGTCGGCGCGGGCGAGCCGGCAGCGGTGAGGTCGAGGTCGATGCGCTCGCCCGCGACCGTCGTGATCACGAGCGGGTCGTCCTCCGAGCTCTCGGTGGCGAATGCGGGGTCCGCGCCGACCGTGGCGCTGGCCGCGGAGACCGACTCCGTCGACCCGTCCCGCAGGGTGTTCAGCACGGTGACGCTGACGACCTTGCCCAGGTCGGCTTCCTGGATCGTGTAGGTCGGCCCGTCGTCGTCCGTCTCGACACCGTCGACCGCCCACGTGAAGGAGAACGAGGAGGGCTTCGTGAAGCCCTTCGGCTCGGCGGTCAGCTTCGCGCCGACCTTCGCGTCACCGGCGAGCACCACCTTGGCGGCGGCTGCAACTGCCGGCGCTTCCTCCGCTGGGTCGACGGCTGCGGGTCCCTTGGCCGGCGCGGTCGCAGCGGGGGTGGGGGTCGTCGGGGC
>NZ_QKTK01000002.1:0-360748 GCF_003234475.1 Curtobacterium sp. MCBD17_008
GCCCAGGCGACCCCTCCTGTCGCGCCGGTTCCTCCCGCCCCACCCGTCCCCACGGACCTCATCGCCGTGATCGACGGGATCCCGGCCCGCCTCCGCGCGTCCCTGGCGCGCGAGTACCCCGTCAGCCGCGAGCAGCTGCCCCTGGTCGAGGCGGTCGTCGACGCCGTCACCAAGGCGGTCGTCGACGCGATCGCCGTCGAGCTCGACCGGATCACCACGAGCGGCGTCATCCGGTCCTGACCCGCGGCGCGCACCCGGCGGCGAGCACCCGGCGGTGCGCACCCTGCGGTGCGCGGGGCCCGACCCCGCCGCTCTGCCGCGCCCCCACCTCTGCCTCGACCCCACCGTCCTGGCCCGAGCCGGCCGGGACGCCGTCCCGCGGAGCGGCGTACCGTCGACCTGGTCGTGGCGCTCGGGCCACGCGGTGAGGAGACCACGGTGCGCGTGTCGGTGTTGGGAACCGGAGCGATGGGAGCGGGTGTCGCGCAGTCGTTGCTCCGCGCAGGGCACGACGTCACGGTGTGGAACCGCACGACGGAGCGCGCGCGACCCCTCGCCGACCTCGGCGCGACCGTCGTGGCAGAGGTCACGGACGCGGTCGCCGATGCCCAGGTCGTGCTGCTGACCCTGTTCGACACCGACGCGGTGGTCGACGTCCTCGAGCAGGCCGCCGGTGATGCGCCGCAAGATGCCGTGTGGGTGCAGGCGTCGACGATCGGCGTGCCGGGCACGGAGACCGTCGTGCAGCTCGCCGCGAAGTACGGCATGACCCTCGTCGAGGCCATGATGCTCGGCACGAAGGCGCCGGCCGAGCAGGGCAAGCTGACCATGCTCGTCGCGGGCGATCCCGACGCGGTGTCCGGCGTCGAGCCCGTGCTCGATGCCGTCAGCGCCAAGGTCGTCCACGCGGGCGACCGGGTCGGCCAGGGGACTGCCCTGAAGCTGGCTGCCAACGCCTGGATCGCGTCGATCACCGCGGCCACCGGGCAGTCGTTGGCGATCGCCTCGGCACTCGGCCTCGACCCGCAGCTGTTCCTCCAGGCGATCGAGGGGTCGGCGAGCGACTCCGCCTACGCCCACACGAAGGGCGCGGCGATGATCGCGCAGGAGTTCCCGGCGCAGTTCGCCCTCGACGGTCTGCGGAAGGACATCGCTCTCATCACCAAGGCAGCTCGGGATGCCGGCGTCGACACCACCCTGCTCGACGCACTCGGCCGGGTCTACGCCGAGGCCAGCGCTGCCGGGCACGGCGGGGACGACATCGCGGCGGTCGGCACCGCGTTCTGACGACCGTCAGGACCGGCGGAACACCTGCCGGAGTCGTCGGGCGACCCGGCCCACGGACTCGTCGTTCAGGGTGTTCGCGAGCGTGAAGGCCTCCTGCGCGGGATCCGCGCCGTCCCGGATGCGTCGCAGTGCGGCATCTGCCCGGGCACGCGCGTCGAGTTCGGCCGCGGGCATGTCGTCCTCGGGCTCGCGCATGCCCTCAGCGTACGGCGGGACGTGTCGCGACACGGACGTCAGTACTCGTCGTGGTCCGCGGACTCGTCGACGGCGCCCGCCATCTCGCGCAGGAAGGCCACGACCACGGCCATGTCCTCCGGGGGCAGGTGCTGCGCGACCTCGACGGCACGGGAGTCCAGGTCGCCGATGACGGCCAGGGCGCGACGCATCGAGCGACCCGTGGCGGTGAGGATGACCCCACGCCGGTCGGCCGGGTCGGCGTGCCGTTCGACGTGACCGGAACGGACGAGCCGGTCCACCAGCGCCGACGTCGACGCCGCGGTGATGCCGAGGCGCTCGGCGAGTTCCTTCGAGTTGACGGTCCGGCCGGACGTCTCGGCGTCGACGAGCACCCGCAGGGCCATCAACGCGTTCTCACCGATCCCGAGTTCCTCACGCACACGACGCTGGGCGGAGCTCTCGGCAGTGCGGTACCGACGCAGCGCGTTCAGCACGTCCACCGCGTCGACCCGGGAGTCCTCGCCGTACCAGAAACCCGGGGCTGCTGTCGTCACCTCGGAAGTCATGGGATCAATGCTAGACGGTCTAGTTAGTTTGTCTAGCGAGCGCGTCAGATGCACGTCCACCGTCCAGGGAACGAAGCGAGCGACGGTCTGCAACACTCGGGACGTCATCCCGAAACACCCCGGCAACGCGCGGTCAGTAGGTTCGCCGCATGCAGGAGTCGCCGTGCTGAACCGACTCGCGCGGAGCGTCCACAGCGTCGGGGGCGCGGTCGAGCGGACGGACGTCGTCGCGCGTCTGCTGGACGTGCACCTCGCGCGCCGGGACCCCGCGGCCGAGACGGGCTCGATCGGCCGGAGCCTCCGCGGCGTCGTCGGCGCCACCGTGCCGGAGGACGTGGACCTCGGTCCGGACGCGACCCTGGAGGCCCTGGCGCTCGACCGCCACGAACCGGCCTCCATCGCCGCTGCGGTGGCGGTCGCCCGGGACGACGCGCGTCGTGCGCGTGACGTCGTCTCCACCGAGCTGTGGGACTGCCTCAACACGACGCGGTCGCGGCTGCCGCGCAAGATCGCGGGGGAGCGGGCGCACGAGTTCCTCGGCTGGGTCCGCGAACGGAGCGCCCTCGCGGTCGGGGTCGTCGACGGGGACGCCAGTCGCGACGAGGTGTGGGAGTTCTTCACCCTCGGTCGCTCGCTCACCCGGTTGACGGTGACCGCGCGGATGCTCGCGTCGGACCTCCTCGACCCGGCCTCGGCGGCGTCGTGGACGACCGCGCTGCGTGCCTGCGGTGCGGGGGAGGCGTTCCACCGCGAGCACCGGCGCGGCACGACGTCCTCGGAGGCGGCCACGTTCCTGCTCCTCGACGCGCACAGCCCGCGCTCGCTCCTCTTCCTCACCCGCCGGAGCGAGGAGTGCCTCGACGACCTCGTCGGCGTGCACCTGGCGGCCGAGGTCCGGGCGTTCGGCGATGCCCGCGCCGAGCTCGAGACCCTGACGCCGGACACCGCGGTCGACGCCGCCCGGTCCGCCGGAGCGCGGCTCGCGCTGGCCGCCGAGACGGTGACGGCGGCGCTGGACGCCCGCGTGTTCGCCGCACCCGAACCGGTCGGCTGACACCGGGCCGGACCGGGCCGGGCCAATCCGGGCCAGGGCCAGGGCCAGGGCCAGGTCAGGTCAGACGGCGCTCGACCGGTCCGCCACCACCTCGTCGTGCTCGAGGTCCCGGCGCACGGCCGCTCGGCTCGCCCGCGTCCCGACCACCGGTGTCGACCGCGTGACGGCGAGGTGCAGACGTGCGTCGGCGTCGTACCGCAGCCGGAGGTGCTGGGACCGGACGAGCCACAGGACGGCGATCGCGAGCGCGACGAAGCCCGCGAGCGCGCCCACGACGATCGCCCACCGCGGTCCCCAGGCGTCGGCGACGGCACCGACGACGGGAGCGCCGACGGGGGTGCCGCCGACGAAGATCGCCATGTAGAGCGCCATCACGCGGCCCCGCATGGCCGGGGTCGTGGTGGTCTGCACGAGGGCGTTCGCCGTGGTCATGAAGGTCAGGGCTGCGAGGCCGACGAAGGCGAGCAGGACCGCGAAGACCCAGTAGGTCGGGGCGAGGGCGGCCGCGGTGCAGGCGAGGCCGAACCCGCCGGCGGCGAGGACCAGCGTGCGCATCCGGGGAGCGTCGCGTCGTGCCGCGAGCAGGGCGCCGAGCACCGAGCCGACCGCCATCACCGAGTTGAGCAGCCCGAAGTCGCCCGCACCGCGGTGGAACTCCACCCGCGCCATCGTCGAGGTGAAGATGGGGAAGTTCACGCCGAAGGTGCCGACCACGAAGACCATGGCGAGCACGACGAGGATGTCCGGCCGGGTCCGGACGTACCGGAACCCCGCGACGAGCTGCCCCTTCCCGCGGGCGGCCCGCGGGCGGTCGGCGAGCTGCCGTGGGTCGACGAAGCGCAGGGCCACGAGCACCGCGAGGAACGACCCCGCGTTGATGACGAACACCCACCCGGAGCCGATCGCCGCGATGAGGACGCCCGCGACCGCCGGGCCGACGAGCCGGGCGGCGTTGAACGACGCCGAGTTCAGCGCGACGGCGTTCGACACGTTCTCGCCCGTCACGACGTCGGACACGAACGCCTGCCGGACCGGGGTGTCGAACGCCGCGACGACACCGAGTGCGAGGGCGAAGCCGTACAGGGTCCACAGCGTCGCGGTGTCGGTGAGGACCATCACGGCCAGGCCGAGCCCGAGCAGTCCCATCAGGCCCTGGGTCACCATGAGCATGCGACGCCGGTCGAAACGGTCCGCGACCAGTCCGGTCCAGGGCAGCAGGAGCAGTTGCGGACCGAACTGCAGCGCCATCGTGACGCCGACCGCGACGGCGTCGTCGTCGGTCAGCTGGGTGAGGACGATCCAGTCCTGGGCGGTGCGCTGCATCCAGGTGCCGATGTTCGACACGAGGGCGCCGGCGAACCAGATGCGGTAGTTGCGTCCCGAGAGGGACCGGAACACGGCGCTCACCGGGCGGCGAGCTTCCGCATGACGTCCGTGGCGGCGGCGAGGGTCCGTCGTTCCGCCGCGGTGAGGGCCGTGAGCCGGGGACTGAGCCAGTCGTCACGACGCTGCCGGGTCTCGGCGACCAGCTCTGCGCCGGCCGGGGTCGGGCAGAGCAGCACCTTGCGTCGGTCGTCCCCGTGGTCGTCCTTCGTCAGCAGGCCGCGATCGATCAGGACGTCCACGGTCTTCGTCATCGACGGGGGCGTGACGCCCTCGGCCCGGCTGAGGTCGGCGAGCGTCATCGGCCCGTCGCGGTGCAGCAGGGCGAGGGCGGAGAACTGGGCGTCGGTGACGGACGTGTCGGCCTTCTGCGCGCGGAGCGTGCGCGAGAGCCGGTTCACGGCCACACGGACGTCGGTCGCGAGTGCGGCGTGCGGAGCGGGTCGGCGACGCGCGGTGGTCGGGAGCGGGTCGGTGGCGGTCACGGATCGTCAGCCTACCTCATTAGTTCAGCGAACGAACCAGTTGGGCCGCCTCGCCCCGCTGTCTCTGACCGCCAGGCGTACGATGGGCATCTGGACAACAGGTGTTGCCCAGATGAGACGGGCCGGAAGGCACCAGGAGGAGCAGGACGCATGAACGGGTTCGAGGGCAAGGTCGCCATCGTCACCGGAGGTGGCAGCGGGATCGGCGAGTCGATCGCGAAGGAGCTCGCGGCGGCGGGGGCCTCCGTCGTCGTGACGGACATCAAGCAGGAGGCGGCCGAGCGCGTCGTCGCCGAGATCGAGCAGGCCGGTGGCACCGCGGCCGCCGTCGCCGCGAACTCGGCCCTCGCCGCCGACAACGAACGTGCCGTGCAGTTCGCCGTCGACACCTACGGCGCACTGCACCTCGCCGTGAACAACGCCGGCATCGGTGCCGCCCCGCAGCCCATCGGCGAGTACGACGTCGAGGCGTGGGACCGCGTCCGAGCCGTCGACCTGGACGGGGTCTTCTACGGCCTCCGCTACGAGATCCCCGCGATCCTCGAGTCGGGCGGCGGCGCCGTCGTCAACATGTCGTCGGTCCTCGGCTCGGTCGGCATCGCGAACAACGCGGCCTACGTGGCGTCGAAGCACGCACTCGTCGGGCTCACGAAGGTCGCGGCGCTCGAGTACACCGCGAAGGGCGTCCGCACCAACGCCGTCGGCCCGGGCTTCATCGACACCCCGCTGGTCCGGTCCTCGCTGAGCGCCGACGAGCTCGCCGGCCTCGAGTCCCTGCACGCCGCCGGACGACTCGGCACCGACACCGAGGTCGCCGCGCTCGTCCTCTTCCTGCTGAGCGACCAGGCGTCGTTCATCAGCGGCAGCTACCACCTGGTGGACGGCGGCTACTCCGCGCACTGACCGTCCGTGCACTGACCCTCACGCACCCGCCTCGGTGCACCGACCCTCCGTGCGGTCGCGCGGGCGGCCTCGAGCCGGTGCGCGTGCACCGGCCGGCGGACCGGCCGGGAGGCCCGATCGTCGTGAGCAGACCTGCTCACGACCGTCGGGCCTCCCGTCCGTCAGCGGGTCTGCGTGAGGATCGCGTCGTGTGCGAGCAGTGCGTGCACGCCCCACGTCCGGTTGGCGATCTGCGTGATGCGCATGCTCACCGCGACGCTCGCCATCGCGAGCGCCTCGGCGCGGCCGATGCCGTGCTCCGCCGCGATCCAGTCGACCATCCGGTCGAGGGCCGTCGTCGTCGCCGCGTTGAGGTCCGCGTCGAAGCCGAACGTGATGCGCCCGGCCGGGGTGTCGGCGTGGATGCCCGCGACCGGCGCCGTGTCGAGCAGGGACAGCGTCATCGTCGTCGTCATGCCGCACTCGACGGCCGTGCCGGAGACCTCGCCGTCGCCCTGGGCGGCGTGCCCGTCCCCGACCGTCAGCAGCGCGTCGGGCACCGTCACCGGCAGGTACAGCGTGGCGCCGGCGACGAGTTCGCGGCAGTCGATGTTCCCACCACCGACGGCCCGGGGCGGGGTGGTCACGTGCTCGCCGGTGGCCTCCGGCGGGACGCCGACGACGCCGAGGAACGGGGCTGTCCGGACGCCGAGTCCGAGCTGGTTGGAGGCGGTCCCCGCCGACGCGTCGATGTCCCAGAGGAGCGGCCCTCGCGTCGACGGGTCGGCGAGCCCGAGCGCTCGGTTCAGCGGGGTGTCCACCCCACCGGAACCGGTGTAGCCCCAGTCGTCCGGGACGAGGTCGTCGAACCGGACCGCCAGCACCTGCCCGGGACGGGCGCCCGCGACCGCGATCGGCCCGAGCAGGCAGTGGCCTCGTCGCGGACTGATGAGGGTCGGCACGTCGACGCCCGGTGCCGGCAGACGCTCGGTGTAGCCGGCGGCGTCGAGCGTGTGGACGGTGACGGTGTCGCCGGGCTCGACCGTCAGCACGGGCCGGCGTTCGGCGGTGAACACGTCGACGGCGGTGTCCGCGGTGGTCGCGATGCGGTGGTGGGTCACTCGGCGATCCTGCCAGGCCGCACCTGTCGGCGCCGTGGGGCGGGCCTCCCGTCCGGACGGGGGACGTGGGCCGCGGGCGGGGTGGGCGTGCCTGCGAGGCGGGTCTGCCTGCCCAGCCTGTGAGACGGGCCTGCCTGGGAGACGGGCCCGTCTCCGGGTAACGCCGCACGACGGACGAGACGCCGCCGGAACCGGCGGCGTCTCGGGTGCGAGGTGGTGTCTCGAGCAGACGGTGGCGTCTCGAACGCTCAGTGGAACTGGGGGATCGTCAGCCCGATCCCGTACAGGACGGCTGCGCCGCAGAGCGCGAAGCAGACGCCGGCACCGAGGGACGCCATGCGCGGTGTCGAGCCCGAGCGCGGGGTCTCCTCGGCGTACTGTGTGCGCTCGCCGCCGACGTCGGCGGGTTGACCGGTGCCGAGCAGGCGCAGGCCGAGCGTGTAGAGCAGCACGACGCCGACGGCGGCCACGAAGCCCACCCCCGCGACGGTGCCGATCGCTCCGAAGTCGATGTCCATCTGGTCCTCCCTCAGTTCCCGGCGGCCACGGACTCGCGCTCCGGGGCGCCCTCGCGCACGTCGTCCGCACCGATCGGCTTGCGGCGGGCGAGGACGGCGAACGTGAGCCCGCTGACCAGGGCCAGCACCGCCACGACGACCAGCCCGATGGTGGAGCTCGACGCGATCCACGTCGCCAGACCGCCCACCACCGCGGCGGACGGCAGCGTGATCACCCAGGCCACGACGATCTTGCCGACGACACCCCAGTGCACGTCGGCCAGCTTCTTGCCGAGGCCCGAACCGATGACCGAGCCGCTCGTGACGTGCGTCGTCGAGAGGGCGAAGCCGAGGTGCGAGGACACGAGGATCGTCGCGGCCGAGCTGGTCTCCGCCGCGAACCCCTGCGGGGACTGCACGTCCGAGATCCGCTTGCCGACGGTCTTCATGATCCGCCAGCCGCCCATGTACGTGCCGAGGGCGATCGCGAGCCCGCAGGCCAGGACCACCCAGAGCTCCGGGGCGGTCCCCGCGCCCTGGTAGCCCGCCGCGATGAGGGTCAGGGTGATGACGCCCATGGTCTTCTGCGCGTCGTTCGTCCCGTGGGCGAGCGACACCAGGGAGGCGGACACCGTCTGGCCGTGCCGGAACCCGGTGGCGGCGCCGTGCGTGGTTGCGTTCTTCGTGATCGTGTAGGCCAGGTAGGTCGCGACGAGGGCGATCACCCCGGCGATGACCGGGGAGAGCAGCGCCGGGAGCACGACCTTGGAGACGACCGTGGCCCAGTCGACCGAGTCCAGCCCGGCACCGATCACCGACGCCCCGATGAGCCCGCCGAACAGGGCGTGGGTGGACGACGACGGCAGGCCCGAGTACCACGTGGCGAGGTTCCAGAGCACGGCGCCGACGAGCCCCGCGAAGACCATCGTCGGGGTGATGTGGATGCCGTCCTCTCCTTCGCGGATGAGGCCCTGTGACACGGTCTTCGCCACCTCGGTGGAGAGGAACGCACCGACGAGGTTCAGGACGGCGGAGATGAGGACGGCGGTGCGGGGCTTGAGGGCACCCGTGGCCACCGAGGTGGCCATGGCGTTCGCGGTGTCGTGGAACCCGTTCGTGAAGTCGAACACGAGGGCCACCACGATCACCAGCACGACGGTGACGAGGACGTCCATGCGCGGAACGCTAGGCCGGTCCCCGGAGGTGCGCGTGAACGCGGGATGAACAGGTGCGGCGTCTGCCAGGATGACGCCGTGCCCACGTTCTCCGCCGCCCGAGGTGACTCCTCGTTCACCGACGCCCACGGCGTCGAGATCGTCTACTCGACCTGGCGTGCGGGCAGGGCGAAGGGCATCGTGCAGATCGCGCACGGCGTCGGGGAGCACGCGCTGCGGTACGAGCCGCTCGCCCAGGACCTCGTGCGCGCCGGCTGGACCGTGCACGCGACCGACCACCGCGGCCACGGCCGGACCGGTCTCGGACAGTGGGACGGCGACCACGGGAAGCTCGGACGCCTGGGCCCGGGTGGACTGCGGGCGGCGATCGCGGCGGTCGAGCAGATGACGACCGTGGCGATGGACGGCGACCCCGGGCTGCCCGTCGTGCTGCTCGGACACTCGTGGGGGTCGCTCATGGCCCAGCGGATCGCGAACACCTCGTCGGAGCGGTACGCGGGCGTCGTGCTGTCGGCGACCGCGCTCCGGTTGCCCGGGTTCATGAACGGCGGGGACCTCAACCGGCGGCACGCGGCGTCCGGTCCGACGAAGCACGAGTGGCTCACCCGGGACCGGGCGGTCATCGACGCCGTCGGGGTCGACCCGCTCGCGGTCGAGGCCGACGTGCTGGGGTTGTTCGGGCTGCCGGACACCCTCCGGCTGCTCGGGGTCCCGCGCCGGGCGATCCCGCACGACCTGCCGATGCTGCTGCAGGTCGGCTCCGAGGACTCGCTCGGCGGGCCCCGGTCCGTCGAGCTGCTCGCGCGGGCGTACCGGCGGCGTGGTCAGCTCTCCGACGTCACGGTGCGCGTGTACGAGGGGGCGCGGCACGAGGTCTACAACGAGACGAACCGTGACGAGGTGGTCGCGGACCTCGTCGCGTGGCTCGACCGGGCGGTCGACCGCAGCTGACCGGCGGGCTGACGCCTCGGTCGGAGGATGCCGGGTCAGCTGGCGGTGCCGCCGTGCTCCGCGGAAACGGCCGCGTCCGCGTCCGCTGACCGTGCCGCCACGCGTGCCAGGAACCGGCGCACCGACCCGTGGAACAGGTCCGGGTCCCGGTTCATCTCCGAGCCGTGCGGACAGGACGCGACCTCCACCAGGGTCGCCGCCGGTCCCGCCGCCGCGACGAAGCGCCGCGAGGCGTCGATCGGCACGTCCCGGTCGCCGACGCTGTGGATCACGAGCAGCGGGACCCCGACCGGCGGCCGCGGTCGCATCCGTCCGAGGGGGATCGGCGTCCGCATGCCGGCGAGCCGGGAGAGTCCCGGGACCGTGAGCGCACCGGCGCCGAGCACGCCGAGGAACCCCGGGAAGCCGGCCTTCACCGCGCCCCACCGGAGCGCGGTGAACCAGTCGAGGGCCGGACACACCAGGACCATCGCGCCCACGCGGTCCCGGAGTGCGGAGTCGCTCGCCGCGTGCATCGCGATCGTCGCCCCCATCGACCACCCGACGAGGACGAGCCGCTCCGCACCGTGGTCGACGGCGTACCGCATCGCGGCGTCGAGGTCGTGCCACTCGTCGGAGCCGAACGTCGCCGGCAGTCCACGGTCGTCCTCGACATCGCCGCGGTACCCGATCACGAGCGAGGTCATGCCGGCGTCGAGGGTGTCGGGGACGCCACGGAGGACGGCGGTCCGGCTGGAGTGGATGCCGTGCACGTGGATCGCCCACGTCGTCGCCCCGGGAACGGGGAAGAGCCAGGCCGGTCGGTCCGAGCCGTCCGCCGTGATCGTGACCTGGGCGGAGTCGGGCGACACGGCTGTCGGCTGGTCGAGGAGGTACCCCGTCCAGAGCAGCTCGTCACCCGGGGCCGGCAGCGTCGCGGGGGCGTCGAGCACCGCGCGGCACACCCGCTCGCCGTCGTCGGTGCGGACGTCACCGAGCAGGACGCTGTGCTCGTCGTCCCCGAAGTACACCCGGTACACGCCCGGGCACCGGGTCTGCTCGTCGGCCGGCACGGTGACGCCCGCGGGACCCACGTCGAGGACGGTCACGGTCCGCTTCGGACGCGGATGGACGGCCTTGCGGGCGACCACGACACCCGCTGCGGTCGATGCTGCGAGCCCCACGGCGGCCGCTCCCGCCACAGCACGGACCACGACGCCGGTCATGCACATGCGCGGACCCCGCCGCCACGTCCGACGCCCGGTCCGACGTCGTGCTGTCCGGCGCTGCCCTGGCTGCCGCTGCCTTGGCTGCCGCTGTCCTGTCTGACCACACGACGACCCTATTCGGGAACCAGCGACCGACCCGCGACCTGTGGATGAACACACCCACCGACGGAGAAGACCCCGGCCTGTTGGGGGGAACAGACCGGGGCCGGACCACTCGACCCATTGGGGGGAACGGATCGAGTGGCGACGCCCGAGGCTCGAGGGGGGTCGCACCCCAGGCGTGGTGACGACGCTACGCCCGCACACGCACAGCGGCAACTCGGTTCGTTTTCAGGTGATCGGGTCGCACTGCGGGCGACGGACGCCGTTCCCGGCCGCCGGACGGGAGTCCCGCTGCGGGGCCGCCACGGGCCTCCCGGAATAGGGTGGCGACATGCACGGTGAGTACAAGGTCCCCGGAGGCAAGCTCGTCGTCGTCGACCTGGAGGTCGTCGACGGCAAGATCGACCAGTTCCGCCTGGCCGGTGACTTCTTCCTGGAACCGGACGACGCGCTCCCGCTCATCGACCAGGCGGTGGACGGGCTCCGTGCCGACACCGACGCGGCCGGCATCGCCGCCGCGGTCCGCCACGCGCTGCCGGAGGACGCCGTCCTGCTCGGCTTCACGCCCGAGTCCGTCGGGGTCGCGGTACGGCGGGCGCTCTCGCGCGCCTCCTCGTGGCGGGACTACGAGTGGCAGGTCGTCCACGAGGGGCCGATCAGCCCGAACGAGCACCTCGCGCTCGACCAGGTCCTCACCGAGGAGGTCGGGGCCGGACGCCGCGGGCCGACGCTGCGCATCTGGGAGTGGGACCAGCCCGCGGTCGTCATCGGGTCCTTCCAATCGCTCAAGAACGAGGTCGACCCGGCCGGCGCTGAGAAGTACGGCGTGCAGGTCGTGCGGCGGATCTCGGGCGGCGGTGCGATGTTCATGGACGCGGGCGCGATCATCTCGTACTCGCTGTACGTCCCGACCGACCTCGTGCAGGGCATGACGTTCGCCGACTCCTACGCGTACCTGGACGAGTGGGTGATCGAGGCGCTGAAGTCCCTGGGCATCGAGGCGTACTACCAGCCGCTCAACGACATCACCTCGACCAAGGGGAAGATCGGCGGGGCCGCACAGAAGCGCCTCGGCACCGGGTCGCTCCTCCACCACGCCACCATGAGCTACGACATGGACGGCGAGAAGATGGTGGAGGTCCTCCGCATCGGCCGCGAGAAGATGAGCGACAAGGGGACGACGAGCGCCGCGAAGCGGGTCGACCCGCTGCGCTCGCAGACCGGTCTCACCCGCGCCGAGATCATCGACCGGCTCATCGGCACGTTCACGAAGCTCTACGGCGCGACCGAGGGGCACGTCACCGACGCCGAGCGGCAGCGGGCGCAGGAGCTCGTCGACACGAAGTTCTCGACGCGGGAGTGGCTCGAGCGCGTCCCCTGAGCGCGGACCCCCGGGGTCCGGCCATCGCCGTCGGTGCGGATCGCGAGGATCAGCCGCGCGGCGGATGTCCTCCGTCGATCGGCCACGTAGCGTCACTCCCGTGAACTGGTTGATCTTCCTGGGGGCGGTGGCCGTCGCGGCCGTCGTGATGTGGATCGCCGACCGTCTGGGCTGGATCGACCTGTCGAACAAGGCCACGCGCGGGGGCGGATCCGGCGGTGCGGTCGGGATGCTGGACGAGGTGTTCGCCCCGACGCGGCACGAGACGCAGACCGAGTACGAACGGCAGGCGCGGTTGCCGCGGGAGGCGCCGACGCCGTCCCGTCACGACCACGACCTGCTGAGCGGGTCGGTGCTCATCCGGGTGCCCGCCGTCGGGGCACACTCGGCTGGTGCGCACCGGGCCGGTACGCACGACCGCCAGTACTGACGGGAACGCGTCAGCGAGCCGTGAGCTCCTGGTAGTCCGGGTGCCGCTCGACCCAGGCCGCGACGTAGCTGCACTGGGCGACGACACGTCGGTCGGAGTTCGCGCGGACGTCGTCGAGTGCGTTCTGGACGAGCATCGACGCGTGGCCGCCGCCGCGGTGTTCGGGGTCGACCTCGGTGTGCACGAAGCGGATCTCGTCGCCGTCGACCTCGTAGGCCGCCAGCCCGATCACCTCGCCGTCCTCGACGAGGGAGTACTGGTTCTTGTCGGTGTCGTTGCGCACGTCGAGACTCATCGTCCGGACGTTACCCCGGTCGGCCCGGAGTGGGCACGGAGTCGTCCCGGTGCGGGCGCGGAACGTGACGAGGGCGGGTCCGCGCGGCGGTGTCCCGTCGCTCGGACCCGCCCTCGTCCGGAGCTACTCGGCGCAGCTACTCGGCGCTGTGGCGACCGTGCGGGTGGTCGTCGTGACCCGACGGGGGGACCGGGGCCGTGCCGGCAGCGTGGGCGCCGTGCTGCGTCCGGATCGCGCCGGTCAGCGTCGGAGGCTCGTCCACCGGGGTCGACGCCGCGTGCGCTCCGTGCGTCGTCGCGTCAGCCGTTCCGCTGGATGCCTGGGCCGAGCGGGGCTGCGCGGGGACGTCGGGCGAGGTGGGCACGACCGCCGTCGAGCCGGTGTCGGGGGAGACGAGCGAACCCGACCCCGCGGCGGCCTGCTGCGCGTCGACGGTCAGGCGGTCGTCGTCGGCGCTCTTCCGTGCGGCGTCGGCCTGCTCCTGCAGGGCCGAGGTCTTCCGGAGCGGCGGCACGCGGAAGAACCACGTGAGGACGAACGCCACGAGGACGACGGCCAGACCCACCCAGTAGACGGTCACGGCGGAGTCGCTGAACCCGACCAGGAACGGACGGCTCAGTCGCGGGTCGGCGCCGTTGAGGAAGGACGTGTCGTTGGTGGACGACGTGGTCGACGACGTCCCGCCCTTCCCGTCGCGGAGCTGGTCGACGAGCTCCGGCGCCACCGCGTCGACGACGTCACGACGCTGGTCGGCGTCGGAGTAGTCGACCTGCAGCGTGCCGTCGACGACCTCGGCGTTCGCCTTCGCGGCGGCGGCCTGCAGTGCCTGCTGCTCGGCGGCACCCTTCGCGTCGTCGACCTGCTGGGCGATGACCGTGTCGGCGGCCGCGGCGGGGACACGTCCGGCGGCGACCTGCTGCTGGACGGCCGCGGTGACCCGCTCCGTGACGGCCTGGTCCGCCGCGCGCTTGGCCTGCACGGCGCCCTGGTCGAGACCGTCCTGCACGTTCCGCTTGACCGGCGTGACGATCGGGTCCCAGATCTGGTCCATCACGCCCGCGTTCTGCTCGGCGTTCGCCACCGCGGGGTTCAGCGCCGCGTTCAGGGCGCTCTTGAGGTCGGACTCGTTCTGGAGCGCCCCGGAGATGTTGGTCGGCATCAGGCTGAACAGCACCGAGAGCAGCACGGCGGTGCCCATCGTGCCGCCGATCTGTCGGAAGAACGTCGCGGCGCTGGTGGCGACACCGATGTCCCGCGGGCTCACCGAGTTCTGCGCCGCGAGGGTCAGCGTCTGCATGAGCTGTCCGAGCCCGAGGCCGATGAGGAACATCCCGGTCATGAGGAACCACAGCGGACGGTCCGCGGTCAGGAACGTCAGGACCGTGTAGCCGACGGCGGTGAAGGCCGTGCCGGTGACCGGGAAGATGCGGTACTTGCCGGTGCGCGAGACGATCTGTCCCGATGCGATCGAGGAGATCATCAGGCCGAGGACCATGGGCAGCATCGCGAAGCCGGACTCGGTCGGGGTGACCCCCTTGACGATCTGCAGGTACAGCGGGATCGTCAGCATCGCGCCGAACATGCCGAAGCCGATGAGCACGGACAGGACGGCTGCCATCGAGAACACGTGCGAGCCGAAGAGCTTCAGCGGCAGGATCGCGTCGTCCCCCATCGCGCGCTCGACGATGACGAACGCGATGAGCCCGAGTGCGCCGATGCCGTAGCAGGCGAAGGCGCCGGGGGAGTCCCAGCCCCAGTCGCGGCCCTGTTCGGCGATGAGCAGCAGCGGCACGAGGGTGACGATGACGAGGCTGGCACCCCACCAGTCGATGCGCGGCTTCCGACGCTCGCCGAAGTTGGGCAGGTGCAGGAACGTCAAGACCATGAACAGCGCGATGACGCCGATCGGGACGTTGATGAGGAACACCCACCGCCACCCGGTGACGAACAGCAGGTCGTCGGCGCCGGCGAAGACACCGCCGACCAGTGGCCCGATGACGGAGGAGATGCCGAACACGGCGAGGAAGTAGCCCTGGTACTTGGCGCGCTCACGCGGCGCGAGCATGTCGCCCATGATCGCCAGCGGCAGCGACATCAGGCCACCGGCGCCGAGGCCCTGCAGCGCACGGAAGCCGGCGAGCATGAGCATGGACGTCGAGAACGAGGCCGCGAGCGAGCCGATGATGAAGATGCCGATGGCCGTGATGAACAGCGGTCGCCGACCGAACAGGTCGGAGAGCTTGCCGTAGATCGGCGTCGTGATCGTCGAGGCGATCAGGTACCCGGTCGTCACCCACGCCTGCTGGTCGAGCCCGTGCAGGTCGTCGCCGATGGTGCGGATGGCCGTGCCGACGATCGTCTGGTCGAGGGCGCCGAGGAACATGCCGGCCATGAGGCCGTAGATCACCAGCAGGATCTGGCGGTGGTTCATCACGGCGTTCGACGCCGTGGTGGGGGCCGCGGGTGCGGTCGCGATCTGTGTCATGTGCGGGACTCCCGAGGACTTTGCGCTGCGTGCAAAGTTACAACCGCCGCACGCACGGCGTGCTCCGGCGGGGCGTTCCTGTGGGGATCGGCAGCCGTCCACAGCCCGACGTGCGGCTGGACTGGAGGCCCGCATCGCGGTCGTCGAGGGCCCGCATCAGGGGCCCGGCGCGCACGGCAGGGGTCAGCCGTGCACGGAACGGCGGCCGGTGTCAGGCCCCCAGCGCGGCGTCGACGATCTCCTTGGCCTCACGCTGCACCTGCTCGAGGTGTTCCTGCCCGACGAAGCTCTCGGCGTAGATCTTGTAGACGTCCTCGGTGCCCGACGGGCGGGCGGCGAACCACGCCTTGTCGGTGACGACCTTCACGCCGCCGACGGCCGCGTCGTTGCCCGGTGCCTTCGACAGCTTGGCGGTGATCGGGTCGCCGGCCAGGGTCTCGGCCTGGATGGCGTCGCCGTCGAGCTTGCCGAGGCGCGCCTTCTGCTCCTTCGAGGCGGCGGCGTCGACCCGCTGGTAGACCGGGGCGCCGAACCGTTCGGTCAGCTCGGCGTACAGCTGCGACGGCGTCTTGCCCGTCACGGCGACGATCTCGGACGCCAGGAGCGCCAGGATGATGCCGTCCTTGTCCGTCGTCCACGCGGTGCCGTCCTTGCGGAGGAACGAGGCGCCCGCGGACTCCTCACCGCCGAACGCCACGGAACCGTCGATCAGGCCGGGGACGAACCACTTGAACCCGACCGGGACCTCCCACAGGCGACGGCCGAGGGACTCCGCGACGCGGTCGATGATGCTCGACGACACCAGGGTCTTGCCGATGGCCGCGTCCTCGCGCCACTGCGGGCGGTGCGCGTACAGGTACTCGATCGCGACGGCGAGGTAGTGGTTCGGGTTCATCAGCCCGCCGTCCGGCGTGACGATGCCGTGCCGGTCGGAGTCGGCGTCGTTGCCGGTCAGGACGTCGAAGTCGTCCTTCCGCGCGACCACGGAGGCCATGGCGGAGGGGCTCGACGGGTCCATCCGGATCTTCCCGTCCCAGTCGAGCGTCATGAACGACCAGGTCGGGTCGACGTCCGGGTTCACGACGGTGAGGTCGAGTCCGTAGTGGTCGCGGATGAGGTTCCAGTACGGCAGCGACGCGCCACCGAGCGGGTCGGCACCGATCTTCACCCCGGCGCGCTTGATCGCGTCGATGTCGATGATGTTCTCGAGGTCCGCGACGTAGTTGTGCAGGAAGTCGTAGCCGTCGTGCGTGGCGTGCTCGGCGCGCTGCACCTCGGCGTTGCCGCCGGCGATGATCGCGTTCGCCCGGTCCGCGATCCACGTCGTCGCGTCGCTGTCGGCCGGGCCGCCGTGCGGCGGGTTGTACTTGAAGCCGCCGTCACGCGGCGGGTTGTGGCTCGGCGTGATGACGATGCCGTCGGCGGTGTCGTCGTGGCCGGCCGTGTTGTAGGCGATGATCGCGTGGCTCAGCGCGGGTGTCGGCACGTAGCCGTTGTCGGCGTCGGCGAGGACGTGCACGCCGTTCGCGGCGAGGACCTCGAGCGCGGTCCGCTCGGCCGGGCCGGAGAGCGCGTGCGTGTCACGGCCGATGAAGAGCGGGCCGTCGGTGCCCTGCGCGGTGCGGTACTCGACGATCGCCTGCGTGATGGCGGCGATGTGCGTGTCGTTGAACGCTGTGTCGAGCGACGAGCCCCGGTGGCCGGAGGTGCCGAAGACGACCTTCTGCTCGGGGTTCGTGACGTCCGGGACCCGGTCGTAGTACGCGGCGATGAGGGCGTCGAGGTCGACGAGGTCGTCTGCGGTCGCTGGGGTGCCGGCACGGTCGTTCATGTGCCCATCCTGGCATCCGACGGGTGGACGCGTTCAGGGTCACCGCTGGACGAGCAGGACGGCCGCCTGCCGGACGAGGAGCGAGCGGCCGCCTTCCCGGACGAAGGGGGGCGTCAGGGAGTGCGACCGCTCGCGGTCTGGGGGAGTGGTGCGGGTCAGGCGGTGCGGAACGACCCCGTGGCCGTCCGGACCGAGCCGGTGACGGTACGGGTGCTCGCGGTGACCGTGCTCGGACGACGGGACTGCGTGTCCACGAAGCGGCCGAGGCGGCCCACGGCGACGCCGGTGTAGCTCCCGATCGTGTCGGTCCGGGCGTCCGCGGACGAGGTGTACGTGCCGTGCTCGTCGCGCTGCCGGAGCCCGCTCACGAAGGTCCCGCCGAGGGGGAAGGTGTTCATGGTGGTCTCCTCGCTGTCGTGCCGAGGTGTCACGTCCGTCGAGTCGACGTCCGCGACGCCGTCGACTGCTACGACCACTCTACGTCCTTCTCTTGCATGATGCAAAAGAAGGACGGCTCAGGCGACGAGCTCGCAGAAGTGCCGACCGCCGTCCGTCCAACTCTGACGGGCGGTGAGCCCCGCGGCGGCGGCGTGTGCACGGAGTGCTGGCAGGCCGACCTCGGCCCACGGGAAGGCCGAGCTGGCGTGGCCGTCCGCGTCCGTCACCGTGGCGGTGTAGGTGCGGTCGGCGTCGGCATCGCGGTTCGTCTCGACCACCACGCGGCCGCCCGTCCGGACGATCTGCGCTGCTCGGGCCAGGAGCGCGACCGGGTCGCCGCCGATGCCGATGTTCCCGTCGATGATGAGCGCGGTGTCCCACCGGCCCTCGTCCGGCACCGGGTCGAAGACCGATCCGTGGACCGCGCGTCCGCCGGAGCGCTGCGCGATCGCCACCGCCTCCGCCGAGACGTCCACACCGAGCGCGGGCAGGCCCATCCGGAGTGCGGCGACGAGCATCCGGCCCGGTCCGCACCCGAGGTCGATCACCGGGCCGTCGGCGCCCTCGAGCAACGACACGTCGACACGGTCCGCGGCGGCGCTCCACCGGCCGACGTCCATCGTGACGACCTCGCCGGGACGCGTGGGGTCGGTCAGGCGCAGCCGGCCGTCGGACCGCAGTGCGCGGGCGTACGGCTCGTCGCCACCGGCCCCGAAGGCCTGGACGGTGCTGGTCGTGTCGGTCATCGGACACCTCCGGAGGTGGTCGCGGACTCGGCGGCCAGGGCCGCGGCGAACCGCGTTGCGGGTGCGAGGGCCGCGACGCGCTCGGCGTCGGGCAGCGTGTCGACGTCGAGCAGTTCGGCCAGGAGGCCCGTGTCGCGTCCGGCGGACCGCAGACGCTCGAGCTGCACGGCGCCGGTGTCGTCCTGCGACATCGGCACGCCACGCAGCAGGTCGCCGGTCGGCTCGCGCAAGTACAGCGACCAGAACCCGCCGTCCTCCGCCGGACCGAACCACGCGTCCCGCTCGGGACCGGCGAACACCGGGGCGAGCGCGTCGGCGGACACCTGCGGGGTGTCCATGCCGACCAACAGGAGCGGCTCGTCCACGGTGTCGAACAGGAACCCGAGGCGCTCGTCGAGCCCGCCACCGGGCTGGTGGACGACGTCGAAGCCCTCGGCGCCCTCGGGCAGGACGTCGCCGTCGAAGAACAGGACCCGGCGGGCGGCGGGGAGCGCGGAGACCGTCGCGAGGGTGTCGGCGAGGCTCGCGGCGGCGACCCGTGCGGCGCCCTCGGGGGAGAGTGCCGGGGTCAGGCGCGTCTTGACCTTGCCCGGCAGGCACTCCTTCGCGACGACCGCGACCGTGATGCCCATGGGCCCGTCGGTGCCGGGTCCGCCCGTGGTGCGCGCGGCCGTCACGAGCGGGCCTCGGCGGCGACGCGCTGGCGGACCGACACGGGCGCGGCGGAGCGGGTCCGGGCCTCCCGGCGGTACGCACGGAGCAGGCGGGACATGTCCTTGACGGCGTTGACCGTCCCGCGGAGCGTCCCGGTGACCTTGCTGTCGCCGATGCGCTGCGCGTACCCGATGTCCGACTCGTCGACGCGCCACCCGGCGGCGTGGGCGGCGAGGACCATCTCGAGCGGGTAGCCGCTGCGGCGGTCGCGGAGGTCGAGGGCGACGAGGTCCTCGCGGTGCATCACGCGCATCGGGCCGAGGTCGTGCAGTCGGTAGCCGGTCGCACGTCGCATGAGGACGGCGAGCACGCGGTTCGCGAAGCGTGCGTGCGGGGCCCAGGCGCCGCGGCTCGTCGGGACACGGCGGCCGAGGGCGAGGTCGACCCGACCGTCCGCGACCCGCTGCACGAGGGCGGGGAGTTCGGCGGGGTCCATCGAGGCGTCGGCGTCGCAGAAGGCGACGTAGTCGGCGGTCGCCGCTGCCACGCCGGCGGCGCAGGCGGAGCCGAACCCGCGGACCGGTTCCGTCACGACGAGGGCGCCGTGCGCGCGGGCGACGTCCGCCGAGCCGTCGGTCGAGCCGTTGTCGACGACGATCGCCCGGTAGCCCTCGGGGAGCCGACCGATCACCTGCGGCAGGGCGTCCGCCTCGTCGAGGCAGGGGAGGATCACGTCGACGCTCATGGAGACCATTCGGTGCCCTCCGTCGGATCGACTGGTCGAGCTGTCGTCCTGGCGGTGCGGTCCGGCGTCGGGGTCGGCGGCGGGGTGTTGCGTCATGCACACGAGCAAACACGATCCCGGCTGTCGGGGGACAGTGAACGCGTCCCCCGACGGCCGTTCTGCGCACCGTCCGCGGTGTGCCGACGCGCGGCGGACCGCGCTGTGGTGCGACCGTGCCCGCCCGGAGGGGGTGGGAGCCGGGAGGCCCGTGGCGGGGCCGCCACGCGCCTCCCGGCCCTGTTCGGGGGACAGGACGGGGTCGCCGCGGGTGCCGCAGCGCGGGAGCCCGGACCTAGCGCACGGCCGCGCGGAGCGGCGCGGTCGCGAACTCCCGCATGCCGCGGGTGAAGTCGACCTGCGCGCGCCAGCCGAGCTCGTCCGCGATCCGCGAGGACGACGCCGTCACGTGCCGCACGTCACCCAGGCGGTACTCACCGGTCACGACCGGTTGCGGACCGTCCGGACCGGCGATCGCGGCGGCCATCTCGCCGATGGTGTGCACCGTGCCCGAACCGACGTTGAAGGCGCGGAACGACTCGGACGGCGCGGAGCCGGTCGCGTCGATCGCGGCGAGGTTCGCTCCCGCGACGTCGTCGACGTGCACGAAGTCGCGGCGCTGTGCCCCGTCCTCGAAGACGCGCGGCGCCTCGCCCCGCGCCAGCGCCGAGCGGAACAGGGACGCGACCCCGGCGTACGGCGTGTTCGCCGGCATGCCCGGGCCGTAGACGTTGTGGTAACGGAGGGCGACGGCGCGGCCGCCCGTGGCGCGGGACCACGACGAGGCGAGCTGCTCCTGCGCGACCTTCGTCTGGGCGTACACGTTCCGCGGGTCCAGTGCGGCGGACTCGTCGATCAGCCCGGGTCGGAGCGGCCGACCATCGGGGCCGATCGGGTCGAAGCGGCCGGCGTCCAGGTCCTCGCGGCGGCGGGCCGGCGGGCGCATCGGGTCGCCGTCGGCGGTGCTGTACGCACCCTCACCGTAGACGACCATCGAACTCGCGACCACGAGCCGGTCGATGTCGAGACGGTCCATCGCGGCGAGCACGTGCGCGGTGCCGGCGTCGTTGCTCGAGACGTAGTCGGGCGCGTCCTGGAAGTCGACACCGAGGCCGACCTTCGCCGCCTGGTGGCAGACGACGTCGACGTCCTGCAGCGCGGCGTCGAGGGCGGCACGGTCACGGACGTCGCCGTGCACGAGCTCGATCCCCGCGGTCCGGTGCGCGGTGACGACGGCCTCCGGGTCGCCGTGCACGTCGGTGCGGAGGGAGTCGAGGACGCGGACCTCGTGTCCCGCCGCCAGGGCCTGCCGGACGATCGCGGAGCCGATGAACCCGGCGCCGCCGGTCACGAGCAGCCGGGTCACGGGCGGAGGTCCATCACGCGGGCGCTGGCGCTCGCCGGGACGAGTTCGCGCGGCGTGTAGTCCTCGGGGACCGCGGCGACGATCGAGCCGATGGCGCGGACGATGACCTCGTTCGCGCGGGCCAGACGGTCCATGACGGCCTGGTGCGTGACCGGCGCCTCGGTGTTGGTCGTGGCGTCGGTGCTCGTCGTCTCGTCGGTCACCGGGGCCAGGCCCGCGTCGGCGTCGGTCACGAACGACAGGTTCACCGTGCCGATGCCGAGCTCCGCGGCCAGCGGGACCTCGGGCGTCATCGTCATGTTGATCGTGTGGCCGCCGGCCTCGCGCATCCAGACGGACTCGGCGCGGCTCGAGAACCGCGGGCCCTGGATGACGACGCACGTGCCGGTCGGGCGGAAGGGCACGTCGAGCGCCGCGACGGCGTCGATCGCCGCGCGCCGGAGCACCGGGTCGAAGGGGTCGGCGAAGGAGAGGTGCTGGACCTCGTCCTCGAAGTAGGTGTCGGCCCGGCCCCAGGTCCGGTCGATGAGCTGGTCCGTCACGACGAAGGTCCCGGGGGCGTAGTCCGGGTGCAGGCCGCCGACGGCGCTCGAGGACACGACGGCGCGGACGCCCAGGGAGCGCAGTGCCCACAGGTTCGCGCGGTGCTCGATGCGGTGGGGCGCGACGGAGTGGGCCCGGCCGTGGCGGGTGAGGAAGGCGACCCGGCGGCCGGACATCGTGCCGATGCTGATCGGGCTGGAGGTCGGGCCGAACGGCGTCGGGACGTCGACCTCGTCCGCGGTGCCGGGTTCGAACAGTTCGTACAGGCCCGAGCCGCCGATCACGCCGATCGTCGTCGTCTTCTCGTTCTCCACAGGTCCTCCGGTCGTCCTCGGCGCTGGTCGGCGCCGTCGTTACGCTACAGATGCGGGCCAGGAGCGGCCCGCGTGTGGTGCCGTCGTCCTGTCGGCGCCACGTCACGACCATTCGGAGGCGCGCGTGCGAACGATCGGTCAGCACCGGGACGCGGTCCAGGCGCTCGTGGGACCGGCCCTGCCGACCGCGGGGTCGTCGCTGCCGCCGGAGTCGTCGTCGGTCGTCGCGCTGGCCGTGGAGTCCGGAGCAGGCCACGGGTACCGCGTGCTCGCCACCACCGTGCTCGCGCCGACGCCCCTGCCGGCCTTCGACAACAGCCAGATGGACGGGTTCGCCGTCCGCGCCGCCGACGCCGGTACGACCGTCCGGGTGGGCGCACCCATCCCGGCCGGGGTCGTGCCCCCGCCGCTCGGCGCGGGCACCGCGGCCCCGATCATGACCGGAGCGCGGATCCCGGACGGGGCGGACGCCGTCTTCCCGGTCGAGTCCACGCCCGCCGGGTCCTTCCCCGCCGCTCTGCAGTCCGACGACGTGCCGGTGCCGCCCGACCTCGCCTCGGGGGCCTTCGTGCGTGTCGCCGGCTCCGACCTGGCCGCGGGTGCTCCGATCGCCCGGGCCGGGCAACCCCTCACCCCGGCCGTGCTCGGTGCGCTGGCAGGCGCCGGCGTGACGACGGTCGACGTGGTCCGGCGCCCGCGGGTGCTCGTCGTGTCGACCGGCAGCGAACTGCTCGACCCCGGGTCGACGGCCGACACCGACCTGCGCGCCGGGGCCGCCATCGGCGACGCGAACGGGGTCGCACTCTCCGCCGCGCTCGCCGAGGTCGGGGTCGACACGCGCCAGGTCCGGGTCCCCGACGACCCCGACCGGATCCTCGGCGCCGTCGACGACGCCGTGGGCGACTGGGCCGACGTCGTGCTCACCACCGGGGGGATCAGCGCGGGGGCGTACGAGGTCGTCCGGCAGGCCCTCGGACCCCGCGGACTCGTCGTGACCCCGGTCGCGATGCAGCCGGGCGGGCCGCAGGCGCTCGGATCGGTCCCGGTCGCCGGTCGATCGGTCCCGGTGGTCGCCTTCCCCGGCAACCCGGTCTCGGCGCTCGTCTCGTTCGAGGTGTTCCTCCGCCCGGTCCTCGCCCGCGCCGTCGGGCTGCCGGAGCACCGTCCGACCGCGGACCTGCCGGCGGCCGAGCCCGCGACCTCGCCCGCGGACAAGCACCAGGTCCGTCGTGGGACCGTCGTCGACGGCCGCGTGCACTTCGTCGGGGGCCCGAGTTCGCACCTGCTCTGGCACTACGCCGAAGCCACTCACCTCGTCCACGTCCCCGTCGGCGTCGCCAGCGTCGAGCCGGGCGACTCCCTGACCGTCTGGAGCATCCGATGACCGACCTGTCCCACGTCCGCGCCGACGGCAGCGCCCACATGGTCGACGTCTCCGAGAAGGACGTGACCGCCCGGGCCGCGACCGCCACCGCGACGCTCGTCACCCGACCCGACGTCGTCGCACGCATCCTGGACGGCTCGTTGCCGAAGGGCGAGGTCATCGGCACCGCCCGCATCGCGGCGATCATGGCCGTCAAGAAGACCTCGGACCTCATCCCGCTCTGCCACCCGCTGCCGATCGCCGGCGTCGAGGTCGACATCTCCGGCGCCGACGACCGAGTCGTCGTCGAGGTGTCCGTGCGGACGACCTCACGCACGGGCGTCGAGATGGAGGCCCTGACCGGTGCGAGCGTCGCCGCGCTCACCGTCTACGACATGGTGAAGGCGGTCGACAAGACGGCCTCGATCACCGACGTCCGCGTCCTCGAGAAGCGCGGCGGCCGCTCCGGCGACTGGAGTGCCCGATGAACGACACGGCCGTCCCGGACCGAGGACGGGCCTCCGTCGTCGTGGTGTCGACCTCGGCCGCCACGGACCCGGCCCTCGACCGCACCGGGCCGGTCATCGCCGACTGGCTGCGGGACCGCGGTTTCGCCGTCGGTGACCCGGTGATCGTCGCCGACCGTGGTCCCGTCGCCGACACCCTCGCCGCTGCCGTCGCCGGTGGCGCACGGGTCGTCATCACGACGGGCGGGACCGGCGTCACGCCGACCGACCGCACCCCGGAGGCCGTCGCACCCCTGCTCGACCTGGAACTGCCCGGCATCGTCGAGGAGATCCGCCGGCGGGGACTGGCCGGAGCCGGACCGACCGCGCTCCTCAGCCGTGGCGTCGCCGGCATCGTCGGGGGCGGCACGTTCGTCGTCACGCTGCCGGGGTCCCGTGGCGGGGTGGCGGACGGCCTGGCCGTGCTCGACGGCCTGCTCGACCACCTGCTCGCCCAGCTGCACGGTGACGGTCACGCTCCCCGGAGCGCCTCGTGAGCGCCGGAGCCGCGGACCGCGTGGTCGTCGCGGACGTCGTCGACCGCGACATCACGGTGGACGAGGTCTCGCGGGTCGTCGCCTCCGACCACGACGGCGCGGTCGTCACCTTCGCGGGGGTCGTCCGCGACCACGACGGCGGGAAGGGCGTCACCGCGCTCGACTACGAACGGCACCCGAGCGCCGGCGAGGTCATCGCCGAGGTCGCACGCACCATCGCCGAGCAGCACCCGGAGGTCCGCATCGCCGTGCTGCACCGTGTCGGCGCGCTCGGCATCGGGGACGTGGCGCTCGCCGCGGCGGTGGCGTCGGGGCACCGCGCTGAAGCGTTCGCGGCGTGCGGGGCGCTCGTCGACCTCGTCAAGGAACAGGTGCCGATCTGGAAGCACCAGCGCTTCACCGACGGGACGGACGAGTGGGTCGCGGCGCTCTGATGACGGCGGTGCGCGCAGTGGTGTTCGATCGGGAGTCGTGACCATCGACGACCTGGTGACCCGACGGTGGGCCGCAGCGGACGAGGACGCCGAACGCGTGCTCGCCCACGAGCAGTCGCTCCTCCGGGTGACGCCGTGGACGAGGTGGAGCATCGGACTCGGCCTGGCGGCGCTCCTGGCCGCGATCGCCGGCTTCGTCCTGCTGCCGCGGGGAGAGGACGACGTGGCGCACTTCGTCGTCGGGATGGTCCTCGTCGGAGCGGCTGTCGTGTCCGTCGTCGTCCGCCTGGTCGTCGCCGCGCGCAGTCGACGGGTCGTCGGGACCGCGTTCCCGACGGTGACGACGGTCCTGTCCGCGCGGGAGCGGCACGCCGTCGCTCGTGCCGTGGACGGGAGAGTCCGCGCACCGGAGGACCGACTCCGGATCGTCCGCGCGGCTGCCGTACTCCGTGCCGCTCCCCACCGGATCGAAGAGACGACCTGGTACTCGGCGTTGTTGGCCGCCCTCGCCGTCGGGAGCTCGACCGCGGCCCCGTTGGGTGGCGCGTTGTACGGCGTCGCGGCCGTCCTGTCGGCAGGAGCCGCCCTGTACGCGGGGCTCGACGTCGCCCGGGTCCGACGAGCGCTGCGGTCGTCGCCGACGCCGTGGGAAGCAGCCGTCACGTACCCCTGACCCGTGCGGCAGGCGGCGCCGGGTCGGCGGCGCCGGGTTGGCTGGGCCGGGTTGGCTGGGCCGGGCTGGCTGGGCCGGGCTGGCTGGACCGGCTGCACTGGGTCGGAAAACCGACAGAAGGCCGCCGGACTTCCGCGGTGATCTGTCGGTTCCGCGCAGGAGTCGGCCCGGCACCGCCCCGTGAACACGGGCGTAGCGCCGCCGCCTCGAGACTCCCTAGTATCCGGACCATGGGAATCCTGCTGTCCGGCGTGAGCGTCGTCCTGCTCGTGTTCGCCCTGATCGACATCATCACGCGCCCCGACAGCGAGGTCCGCGGCCTGCCGAAGGTCGCCTGGATCATCCTCGTGATCCTGTTGCCGTTCGTCGGCAGCATCGTGTGGTTCGCGATCGGCCACGACTGGAGCGCCGGCCCCCGGAACCACGGCCGGTACGTCGAACCAAAGCGCCACGAGGACGGGTACGCCACGCTCGGCGCCGCCAAGGTCGCACACGGGGACAAGCGGATCTCCGGCACGGAGCAGGAACTCGCCGAGCTCGAACGTGAGATCGAGTACTGGGAAGCCCAGGCGCGCCTGAAGCGGGCGAAGGAAGCCGCTGGCGAGGGCGACCCGAGCCCCGCGAGCTGAGCCGAGCCTCCAGGACGGTCCGGCGCCGCGCGGACCCGCACGACGATCTCCGGCCCGAACCACGGGCGTCCGCGGTTCGGACCGGATGCCGCTGGCCGGATCCGGACCGCACCGCCGAGCCCGGCCGACAGCTCGCCGCCGCGCCTCCGGACCCGAGCCCCCGGCCGCCGCGCTGCCCGGCCTCTGGTCGCCGTGCCGCCCCCGGCCGCCATGCCGCCCCGGCCTCCGCACCCGAGCCCCCGGCCGCCGCGCCGCCCGGCCTCCGGCCGCCGCGCCGCCGCACCCGAGCCCCCGGCCGCCGCCGATCCCGGCCGACAGCTCGTCGCCACGCCGCCCGCGGCGCGGGCCGCCCCCGCGCCCGCCTACCCTGGTCAGGTGGCTCATCTCCTCGGCGCCGAGAACGTGCATCTCGAGTTCCCCACCCGTGTCGTCTTCGACAGCGTGACCATCGGCCTCGACGAGGGCGACCGGATCGGCGTCGTCGGGCGCAACGGTGACGGCAAGTCGACGCTGCTCGCCCTCCTCGCGCAGCGGCTCGAGCCGGACACCGGCCGGGTGACGCACCGTCGCGGCGTGACGATCGGGTACCTCGACCAGCGCGACGTCCTGCCCGAGGGCATGACGGTCGGGCAGGTCGTCGTCGGTGAGCTCGCCGAGCACGAGTGGGCGGGCGACCCGAAGATCCGCGACGTCATCGGCGGCCTGGTGTCGGACATCCCCTGGGACGAGACCGTCGACGAACTGTCCGGTGGGCAGCGTCGGCGGGTGGCCCTGGCGCGCCTGCTGGTCGGTGACTGGGACGTGCTGTTCCTCGACGAGCCGACGAACCACCTGGACGTCGAGGGCATCCAGTGGCTCGCCGAGCACATCAACCGCCGCTGGTCGTCGAACCAGGGCGGGATGGTCGTCGTGACCCACGACCGGTGGTTCCTCGACGCGGTGTCGACCGACACGTGGGAGGTGCACGACGGCGTCGTCGAGCCCTTCGAGGGCGGCTACGCGGCGTACATCCTGCAGCGCGTCGAACGTGACCGGCAGGCGGCGTCGAGCGAGCAGCGCCGGCAGAACCTGGCGCGCAAGGAGCTCGCCTGGCTCCGCCGCGGTGCCCCGGCGCGGACGAGCAAGCCGAAGTTCCGCATCGACGCGGCCAACGCCCTCATCGACGACGTCCCACCGGTCCGCGACACCGTCGCCCTGTCCCAGACGGCGACGGCGCGTCTGGGCAAGGACGTCGTCGATCTCATCGACGCGGGCGTCTCGTTCGACGGCACGATGATCATCGAGGGCGTCGAGTGGCGCATCGCCCCGGGGGAGCGCACCGGCATCCTCGGCCCGAACGGCGCCGGCAAGTCGACGTTGCTCAACCTCGTCTCCGGGAAGCTCCAGCCGACCACGGGCCGGGTGAAGACGGGCAAGACCGTGCAGATCGCGGTACTCGACCAGCAGCTCGCCGACCTGCAGCAGTTCGCCGAGGACCGCGTCCGCGAGGTCGTCGCCCGCAAGAAGACGAGCTACGTCGCCGACGGCAAGGAGATGACGCCGTCGCAGTTGCTCGAGCGCCTCGGCTTCACGTCCGAGCAGCTGTCGACGCCGGTCAAGGACCTGTCCGGTGGGCAGAAGCGCCGCCTGCAGCTCATGCTCATCCTGCTCGACGAGCCGAACGTCCTGATCCTCGACGAGCCCACGAACGACCTCGACACCGACATGCTCGCGGCGATGGAGGACCTGCTCGACACCTGGCCCGGCACCCTCCTCGTCGTCAGCCACGACCGGTACCTGCTGGAGCGCGTCACCGACCAGCAGTACGCCGTCCTCGGCGGGCACCTGCGCCACCTACCCGGCGGTGTCGACGAGTACATGCGCCTGCGCGCCTCCGGCAGCGGCGGTACGACGGCGTCGGCGGCTGCCGCCGCTTCGGCCGGGAGGCCCGACACCGCCGGTGCGTCCGCGGTCGCCGCCGCCTCGGGGCTGCGTCCGGCAGCGGGGACCGGCTCGGCTCCGGCCGCTGCGCCGACCCTGTCCGGTTCCGAGCGCCGTACCGTCGAGAAGGAGATGTCGGCCCTCGACCGTCGGATCGCCAAGCTCGGGGACGACCGGAAGAAGCTGCTCGACTCGTTCGCGACGCACGACCAATCCGACTACGAGGGGCTCGGGAAGCTGCAGGGACGGCTCGCCGACCTCGATGCCGAGGTGGAGCAGCTCGAGGAGCGGTGGCTCGAGGTGGCGGAGCAGCTCGGGGTCTAGCCCGGGCTCCAACGGCAGTGCCGGTCGGCGTCAGTCACCGAGGCCGAGGATGAGGCGCCGCAGCAGGCCCGCGAGCTGGTCCTGCTCACCCGCGGACAGGCCGGCGAGGATGTCCCGCTCGGCTTGCAGCAGGTCGGCGATCGCCGCGTCGACGGCAGCGCGACCGGCGTCGGTGAGCGTCACCAGGACACCGCGACCGTCACGGGGATCCGTCCGTCGGGCGACGAGCCCGCGGGCGGCGAGGCGGTCCACCCGGTTCGTCATCGTGCCGCTCGTCACCAGGGTCTGCTGGAGCAGCGCCTTGGGACTCAACTCGTACGGGTCGCCCGCGCGCCGGAGCGCCGACAGGACGTCGAACTCCCACGGCTCCGTCCCGCCCGCCTGGAACGCCTGACGTCGGGCGCGGTCCAGGTGCCGGGCGAGCCGGTCGACCCGCGACAGCACGTCGAGCGGGGCGAAGTCCAGGTCCGGGCGCTCCCGCCCCCACGCCGCGACGATCCGGTCGACCTCGTCCTCTGGCGGCATCCGTCCATCATGGCGTGGATCGGCGGCGCACGACCAGTGTCGGGCACATGGGAAGATGGTCGGGCTCCTCCGGGGGCGTTCCGCCTTGGTGTAATGGCAGCACGACGGCCTTTGGTGCCGTTAGGTCCGGGTTCGAATCCTGGAGGCGGAGCTCGGGCGTGTTCGGTCTTTGCGGGATTCCTGGTCATTCTTTTGTCTGTGAAGGCTGCTGGCGCCGCCAGAGTGTGGCTCAGCAGTGCTCTGGACCTCGTCCTGGCCGTTCGGTGAGCCCGAGCCCATGGCGAGCAGGCGGTTCCGTGAACGACGAAGGCCCCCTGACCTGTTTTCGGGCAGGGGGCATCGGCTCGATTGCCGAGCGAAGTCGTTGATTGTTCAGTTCGGGGCGAGCGAGGGCGCCTAGCCGAGGAGCTCGTCGATGGGTACGAGGTAGTACTCCGGGGGCTCGGAGTCCGCTTCGGTGGCTTCGAACGGCTCGACCCGTGCGTTCGGGTTCTGCTTGGCGTAGGTCATCCAGTGGTTGCGGTTCTTGGCGCTCAAGCGCTTGAGCGCGAGACGGTCCTGGAGGAAATGGATGAGGCGGCGGAGGTTCTGGGAAGCGGCGGCAAGCGCTGCAGCGATCTCTGCGAACCACGGGCCACGACCCCGGCGGTTCAGCGGGTCGTGAAGTCCCTCTGCCTGGGGGTCTTTCACTCGCGAGTTCACGGATTCGATCGTGTTGCGGAGTCCGTACCAGCGGCGCCACTCTTCGGACTTGTATTCGAACTCTTGTCCGAACTTGAGGTGCTTCGTCCCGTCCCCGTCGTTGCGCGGATCGGCAGTGAGGACGCCGGGGATCTTCACGGTCTTGCCGGGGATGGGGGTCTTGAACTGCTCACCGGTGGTCTTGTCGAAGTCGATGGGGTCGAGTCCGGTCGGGTAGAAGTACTGGCGCGAGCCGTCGGCGTTGTGGCGGCCCCGCGGCTTGAGTCGATACTTCGCGCGCTGCTCGCGACGCTTGGTGACGAGGTCATGTCCCGCGGCGAGCGTCGCCTCACGAGCCACGGGATTCGTCATCTTCGATGCGGCGATTCGAGTCTCCGCCCAGGTTGATTCGGCGAGCTTAAGGGTCTCGGGCATGAATGAGGGGTACCAGGAGCCGTCGCACATGACGAGGTCGTGCTTGCCGTCCTTGCTCGCGTAGTAGGCCTGGATGCCGAGCTTGTCGTGTGGGTAGTCCATGACGGCGTTCGCGCCGTGCGCTGCGATGGGGAGCTGGAAGTCCTCGGACTTCGCGCCGGGCAGGTACGCGCGGTCAGCGATGACCGTCGTGATCGGAATGCCGCGTTCCTTGCAGGAATCGAGGAAGCGCTTGCCTTGGCCATGCACTTCGCCGGGCTTGTGGCCGCCGAACCAGATGATGAAGAGTGGAGCGTCGATGTCCGCTCCAGGATTGTTCCGGGTGAGCGTGCCGAGTTCGGCTTCGCGACCGAAGATGCGCTTGCTGGGAGCAGAGTTCGTGCCGTCGTGGTCACCCTCGCGAACGTAGAAGCCGCAGCCGTAGTTGACGGATGCGGTGTCGTCGCCCGTCATGTTGTCGAGGTTCTTCTGCATGCCGGCGACGGGTACGACGGTTGCATCGATTGCCGCAGTGCCGTGCATGCGTTCGCGGAGCTCCTTGGGAAGAAGGAGCCAGGTCCCTTGGAGCAGCTGGTTGCAGATGGTCATCATGCGTCCCTCGAGCAGCTCTAGGCGCTCGGGGTCAGAGTAGAACTCCTCCTCGATCTCGGCAAGACGCGCCGGGCTCGGGCGTCGCCAGCGGGGGCCGGGGTCGCGGTCGAGCAGGTCTTTGAGGCGGTGCACTGCCCGCCAGTAGGCGTCGTAGAGGTCTCCTCGGTCGAAGATGCTGGGGTCGATGCCGAGCATTTCGAGCTCTTCGTTCGTTGAGTCGACGAGGAGGTCAGCGCCCGTGCGGATGCTGACGGTGCCTTTTACGCGCATTGTGACGAACATCAGCGCCATGGCGCTCGTCGTGCTCATGTACGCGTGGCGGCCTCGGCGGGACGGGTGGTCCTCTAGCCAGTACTGCTCAAGGAGTTCCTCGATGCCACCGAGTGCAATGACCTTGCTCGTCTCCCGGACGGCCCGCTGGAAGGCGTCTCGTTTGCCCATCTTGAGGTACATGAGCATCGACATGCCGAAGCAGTCCTGCATCCACTTTTCGGCCTTCTCGAAGTCGTGATGCTTCGCCTTCGGAGCGGTCATCGTGTTACCGCCTCGGCGCGGAGCTGCTGGCGGTAAGACGCAGCGCCGAGAGCGGGAACGTGGGCGACGAGTTGGTCGAGGTGTTCGAACTTGGTGACGCCTGCGGCGGTCATCAGTGCCCGCATGTTCGTGCCGGCGATGAGGTGGGTGATGATCCACGTGTTCCGCATGCGCGTGGTCACTGGGTCGGGCTCGTTGCCGCGGTCCGTGTCGTAGAGGAACGTGGTGAGGGTGCTGATGCCGTGCTTGACGCGCTTGGGTGAGCCGAACACCCAGTCGTCCTCGGCGACATTCGCAATCGCGTTGAGGAGCAGGGGCTCGAAGCGTGCGAGAAGGGGCACCGCGCGTCCGGTGCATGCGACGCTGACGAGGATCCCGTCGGCGTCGACGGTGATATCGCGTCGGCGGACCTGGAGCAGTTCGTTGGCTTTCAGGCCAGCCCCGGTGCAGAGAGCGAGGACGACGCCAGCGCTGCGGCGGCGCGCGGCAGTTGACTGGCCGGTTGCCCAGCTTTCTAGCAGGTGCAGGTCGAGGTCGTCGTAGGGAGCAGCAGTGCTCTGAGGCGAGGTTGCGGAGAACTCGAGCGGGACGGTGCCGACGAGCGCTTCGGACATGCGCATCAGCAACGACCGATACGTGCGGCGGGTCGTGTCGGTCCAGGTGACATCGGCCCGGGTGACGTAACGGCGGACCATCACCGGGTGGAACACGACCATCGTTTTGGTCGGGTAGCCGTTGATGTTGACGACCCAGTCGACGTACGGCGCCGCGACGACGAGGAGACGCTCAGCCGTGATCGTTGACGCCGCGGCAGCCTCGGCCGAGGCATCGAGCACGAAACGACGGATCTGATCCCAGCGGTCCGCAGGGAACGTCGGGACGTACGTCACAGTAGCCGCCAGGAGCAGTAGGCAGGCGCAGCGTGCTTCGACGAGTTGACGGCTGAATCGATTCGGAGTCGTTCGCATGCCATCCCTATGCGGGACGCTCCCGTCCGGGTCGGCCGTGAAATCCAAGATCGATGATCCGACGCCTTCGGTTCCCACTGCTGGCGCGGATTGCAGCGCGACACGCCCGGGTTTCTCAGTGCCACCGTGTGTGACCCGTTCGAGGGCATTTCGGGCCTTGCATGCGACGAAGGTGAGGAGGGCGCGTGCATGCGGTTCGCGCTCCTCTCCTGCGTCGTGGACCCGGTAACCGTAGTGATCCGCTCCGCCCAGTTGGTCCTGTTCGTGGACCCGGCCGGCGGACATGCCGTTCCGCCAGCGAAGTTCTGACCCGTTCCGCGCATACCCGCTCCGCGATCGAAAGCCGGTCGCGGAGAGGAACCCATGCCCGCCCCTACCCCCTCCCTTGCTCTCCTGCGGTCCGAGTACGAAGCACTCAGCGCGCTGCCGACACGGCAGCTCACCCTCGATCAGCGACGCAGCATCGACTACTTCTTCGCCGACATCGACGAGACCGCAGCAGTCGAACCGTTCGTGCGTCGATGGATCCTGCGTGTGCACGGCCTGGACGCGTTCGTTGCACAACACGCTCGGATGCCTCGCGCAGATTCGCGGCGGCCACGTCCAGCGACCGACGAGCAGGCGCTGGTTGACACGGTGGCGTACTTCCGTCAGGCGCACGCCTCGGGTGGCTACCTCGATTACCAGAAGCGGCGGCTGGAGGCGGTTCCGGGCTTCGCGTGGTCCCCGCGCGATTCGACGTGGTCTGCGCGCTTTGCTGAGCATCAGGAGTTCTGGGAAGCGCACGGGTTTGCTCCGCGGCGCCGCTCGTCCGACCCGGCAGAGGTGATGATCGGGCGGTGGGTTGCGCATCAGCGCGCGCTCGAGAGCCGCGGGCAGCTCCGCGCCGACCGGGCAGCACGGCTCCGCGCGGCACGCTACCGGGTGCTCTGACCGCGGGCTTCGGCAAGCAGACGTCGCCGATGAACCGCGGTGTGCAGGTCTGGGACGTGGACGAGGGACGCTGCGAGATGTGCTGCTTTGGTGGTGCCGGCAGCGCGCATGAGCAGGTCGGCGGGCGTTTGTGCGGCGAGGTGTCCTGCTATCCAGGTGGCCCGCATCCGTGTGGGCATTGGGTTCGGCTCGTTGCCCCGGTCGGTGTGACGGATGAACTTCGTCACGATGTTGAAGGTGGTCTCGCGGTCGGCGGCTCCGAACACGAGGCGGTCGCCGCTCAGGCCTCGGAGTCCGTCGAGGAGGAGTTGCTCCCACCGCTGGTTGACGACGCTCTGCCGGGGCGTTGCGCCGGTGACATCGATGACGATCCCGGAGCTCGTGACGCAGACGTCGCTGTGTTGGAGGTGCTGCACTTCCCAGGCGTCCAAGCCGGCTCCTGCAGACAGCGCAAGCAGCACACTCGCGCTTCGGCGGCGCTGTGCGTTGGCCTGTCCTCGGGCCCAGGACTCGAGCAAACTGAGTTCGAGGTCGGTGTACGGCATCGTCACTGACTGACCGTTGAGTGCAGAGAACTCGAGCGGATCCGCGGTCGGAACGACGACCTCCGAGACCCGCAGCAGCAGCGAGCGATAGTCACGCCGGGTCTTGTCGCTCCGCTCGACGTCATCGCGGCTGATGTAGCGGCGGATCATCACCGGGTGGAACACGACCGCTGCTTGCAACGGGTACTCACACACGTTCACAACCCAGTCCACGTGCCCGGCGACGACGACCATCAACCGCTCCGCGAGCCAGGCACATGCCGGTGCGATGACCGCCACCGCGTCCTGGACGAACAAACGAATGCGCTGCCACCGCTCCGCCGCGAGCTGCGGGGTGTATGTCGCAATGGCGTGCGCGGCGCTCGGCTGAAGGCGCGTGACAAGAGTCCCTTCGCCCAGGGCTGAACACTGATTCTCCGCGCCCACGGGAGCGAATGAGAGCGGCGTTGGCTCCCAGCATCGCGTGTGCGCACAGTTGGAGACCGGGGCCGGGCGTGCGAACGGGCGACCGTAGGCAGCACCCATAGGACGGCCGCTGATGCCCGAGGGGACGCGCAACCGCTGAGGACGCACAGCATCCACGGGCGCGATAGCTGAACGAAGAAGATTGCGCTCATGCGCGGTGAAGAACGACACAACCGACCTATGCGACGAGCCGAGGAGCGGGTCGTTGCTGTGACCGTCGGGCGTGTCACACCTTCGTGCCGGTCCCCAGGGGCGGCGGCTTCACGTAAGGCTGAACGGTGACCGATGCGCCCTCTCAAGACCGCTTGCAGACCCTCGAACTTCGCTTCATCGCCGCGCTTCGTGACGGCGACCACGAAGCCCTCGAACGGCTTCTTCATGCCGACTTCTCGGCAACCGAGATTGGAGGCGAAGGACAGATCTCGCGCCGCGAGTTTCTCCGCCGAGCCATCTACGCAGAGTTCGTCGTTCCGAACACCGAGCCGCGGTGGATTGCGAACCACGACGAAACGCCGCCCGGGAAGATCAGTTATCGCTGGAACGACGCCGAAGGCGTCGAACACTGGCGCGGCTCCTGGTTGAGCGAGACGGACGAAGGCCTGCGGCTACGTCAGTACTTTGCCCAGCAGCGTGCCTTCAATGGAGGGGAGCTGCACCGGTAGCGCACTGACGACACGCCCGACCGGGAAGATCCGCGACCTGATCGGCGCAGCGCGGCATAGGGGCCAGGAGACCAACTCCTGGAGGACCCCTTGGACTACCGCACCGCCACCCGCGAAGAACGAGCAGCCGAGTTCATCGCGTTCGCGACGAAGCTGCACGACGGCCGCTACGACTACACCCACGTTGGACGGAACTACGTCAACGGTGACACCAAGGTCACCATCATCTGCCCCGAGCACGGCCCCTTCGAGCAGGCGCCGCGCGAGCACCGGCGAGTTCGAGACACCCCTTGGGGTCCGCAGCGTGGGCAGGGATGCCGCGACTGCAAGGGCTTCAATGCCAGCGTGGAAGTCCGTCGTGACCGCTTCGTCGCCAAAGCGGTACAGGTCCACGGGCAACGTTACGACTACAGCGAAGTCATCTACGTCGACGCCAAGACGGACGTGACCGTGGTGTGCACCGACCACGGCGCTTTCTCTGTGCGTCCGGACAACCACACGTACAAGCACCCCGCTGGCTGCCCGGACTGTGCCCTCCGAGGGCACCGCGCTGCTCCGCGTTCCAGGACAGTAAACGAGAAGGGCCAGTGGCGGAACCGTCCCGCCGGGACCACCACAGGTCGGAAGCGGCCGAATCGAAACCGAGCGGACGCTCGGTAGCGGACCTCGCCGACGAACTCACTCAACTTCATCCGCGCCTGGGCGTCCGTATGGAGCACCGAGTGGCGACAGACGGTCAAGAGCTCGGCGGAGGCCAACGCATCCGGACACTTTGGCCCGCGAGTCCTGGCCCTGCTCGCCTCGGTTGGCCACCGGGACTGGGAGGTCATCAACGAGCGCACCATCCGATAGCCCGAGTGGGTGCTCGGAGGTGACCGTTCGCGCCCTGCTGAAGGTCATTGGTACCGGTTCGATCGTAGAGAACCACCCTTCACCACAGGCAATGTCCCATCCGCACCGTTCCCGGGCAGCGAGTCGCGGCCGTCACCGATTAACGCCGGCGCCCTAGTCGCTCACCGATCCGACATAGCGCAACAGCTCTGGTGTTGGGGCTCGCGGCGGGCATCCACGGCGAGCCTGACCGCTCGCTCCCGAAGCTCCTCCGGGTACTTCCTCGGTGCTCTATTGACTCTCGTCCTCCCGTGAATTGAGACCCTCCATCAGACCCGGGGTAAAACATCCAGCACGAACAGCCGGACGTGCTGCCAGCGCTCCTGAGCAAGCTTCGTCGAGTACCTCGGAGCAGCACTTGCTGCTGTCGCGGGGATGCGCGACAAGAGTCCCTCGCCGAAGGCGGCACTCAATTTGGGTCGCCGCGCAGCTGCGCCAGGAGCGGCTCCTGCTCCCAGCATCGCGTGTGCGCGCAACCGGTAGCCGGCGCCGGACGAGCGAACGGCCGGCCGTACGGAGCACCGGCTTGCCGTCCGGAAACCCGAGATGAGGTGCGGTGGGACCGAGGCTCGACATCGATCGCGAAGATCGACCCGGCTCGGAGAAGAGAGCGCTCATAGTTGCTCAGCGGAGGCACCGCCGTCCTATGCTGCATCGCCAAAGCGAACTCCGTACGCTGTCCGGCCGGGCGCGTTGGGCGTTCCGGTGGTTTTGCGGCTTCGTCGACCCATGGAAGTGTTGGAGCGTGACTGACGCACCATCCCAAGACCGCTTGCAGATCCTCGAACGGCGCTTCCACGCTGCCATCCGCGACGCGGACTACGAGGCGCTCGAACAGCTCCTCGAAGACAGATTCATGGCTGGAGAAGTGAGCGGGGAACAGGGCATCTCGCGTCGAGAGTTCCTGCGTCGGGCCATCTACTCGGAGGTGGTCACGCCGCCGGTGGAGCCTTGCTGGGTGCCGGTCAACGACGAGACGCCAGCAGGCAACATCTCGTACAGCTGGACTTCTCAGGATGGCGTCAGTCACACGCGGGGCTCGATGTGGCGCGAAACCGAGGAAGGGCTTCGCCTCCGAAACCAGCTCGCGATCGTCGGAGCGTTCAACGGCGGAGTACCGCGCAAGTAGACCGAACGACACTCCGGACGGGGCCATGGACAAAATGTCGGGCCACAAGGCTTGTTGTCAGCGATTCACGTGTCCTGTCACTAGGGCGCGCGCCGGTCTGCGCCTGAAGCGGTGGTTGGTTGCCTCGCTGGGGGTCCGCACGAACAGCCAGCTCTTGCTTCTCGGGGAAGCGGACGAGGTCGACTCCCCGATGTCCGAGTGAGTGCAGTCGGCGGGTCCGTGCTGCTCAGTGACGAGCCAGAGGGGATGAACACCGTCACCATGGCGTTCCACGGGATGTTCTCGCGGTTCGTCGATGTCGCGGAGCTTGCTCCCTGTTGTTGTGGACTCTGGTTCTAACTTGTCCTTGCCGGTGTGATCTTGTCCCTGGAACCACTTCGTTGTCCGCAGTGGGTGTTCCGTGACCGAGTCAGCGAAGTCCGCTGCCACACGAAGGTCGCTTCGCCACTGCGGACAGGCACCCGGTTCCGCGAGGGTGAGGTCCTGATTCCTTTCTTGTCGCCGCACGAATAACTTGTCTCCTTCGCTCACAACTTGTCGCCGGAGCGCGTTCCTCGGTGCTGCCTTCGTCAGGGGTCGTCTCCCGGCGAGTCAGGAGCAGCGTGCCGTGCGCGCTAGGTCGCTGGCGGGGTGAACACGGCGTTCGGCGGGGACGTGCTCGAGCGGGGCGCGCAGCGATCTGGTCCCCGCGCTGGCGTCCCCCGACAGGAAGTCCTGCACCCTTGCTCGGGTACGTGAGCGGTGTTGCGTTTAGCGCCCCTTCACCGGGCATTTTCGCGGGACAGTCATACGGGAATCCCCAGGTCAAGCAGGACACGGGCAAGTTGTCGTGGTTGTCGCCGCCAGTCGTGTACCGGTGAACGACCGGCTAACGGGACGTCGCAGCCACGCCTGCGTCTGAACATCTAGCTTGTGGTGATGAAGAATTTTTGGGTTTTTCTCCTTTGCGGACTAGCTGTGCTGCTTGCCGGCGTAGCGCAGCTTGTGAACGGCGGCACGGGAGGTCTCGTGTTCGGTATCCCGCTCGTGATCTTGGGTGGCATCTGCCTCATCGCGTCCGTCGTGTATCGATCCCGAGCGTCGCGCTGAGGAGCGGAACGCCGTGCAGCCACTGCTCCAGTGACGTCGCAGACGGTTGCGGGCGCCGCAAAGGAGGGCAGACTCCGCCCTACTTCCGGCGCAGCGCCCGGTAGCGGATCCCCTACCGTGCACCACTGCGGAGCGCCGGGACGGTCCCCCGTGGCAAGCTTGTGCCCAGGTTGGGGAAGGACCGCGATGGATGAAGCACTCTTGTACGACCTCTGCAGCCGTGCTCGACTCATTCAGATCCGGTCTGCCTCAACTGAAGCAGGACTCCGGGGTCTCACCGATTTCATCGGTCGTGCTGCCCGCTGCTCGGACAGCCACTCACACGCGCGTCTGCTACAGCTGATCCAGGCTGCGCCGCGGCCAGTCGCGTTCCACTACGGCTTCCGTCGGCTCGAAGCGGTCAGCGCGAGTCGAACCATGGCCCCGGACGCGTTCACCGACTCTGAACGCGGCGAGTACGACGCTGCGCAGAGCGCGCTCCTCAAGAGCGTTGGACGTGACTCGGGGGAACCGGCGCCTGGACCGATGGGAGTCGTGCGGAACGTGCTCGAGCAGTTCCTCCTCCGTTGGTTCTGAGGGAAACATCGAATCAGACTCGATCCCACTCGAGGATCCGCTATCGGTGAGCGCGTTGATCGACGCTGGCAGCATCTTCGCGCCCGCCGCGATCTACCCTGACGACATGGTGGCATCTCGAGACAACTCGGCAATCAGTTGTCCGCGCCGAGCTGCGTTTCCTGCTGTAGTCGTCCTCGCTGGTGCGATCTTCGCGGTCGGGATGTTCAGTCTCGGGAAGATCAGGTACAGCTACGTGAGCTGGGAGTCGGTGGCTGTCGCCTCGGAGGTCGCGATCCCGTTGGGAGTCGTGGTGGCCGCTGCCGTCGCGCGCGTCGGAGTGATCGTGAGAAACCGCGCGGAAGACGAGCTCGTGGCGCATCCGGTCCGCCGTGCATCGGTCGTTGTGGGAGTGCTGGCGTTCGTCGCTGCTGTCGTCGGCGGTCTCCTGTTGACGGCGGGCGGTTGGCAACTTGTCCTGCCGGCGGCCGCCGCCTGCGGTTGCCTGGCCGCGGGATGCTCAGGTCTTCTTCTACGACAGCCGAAAGCAGACACTCGAGACGACGAGTCAGACCGCCACGGGGCAGCGCACGGCCGGTAGAGGATCGTTCACCGAGACGCTGCGCAGGTCATCGCCGTCCCCCTATCGGCACCAGAGGACTGGCCCTGCCCCTGACGTCTCCGTGATTAATCGATTACCGGTGCTCAGTCGAGATCGCGTTCCCACTCCTGGAGCCACGCGAGGATTTCGGTCAGGTCGACGGTGTTGATTGCCGCTGTTGCGGCATCGCGGGCGGCGTCGCCCGCGTTCAGAGCGAGGGACGCTGGAACCGCTTCGAACAGCGGCAGGTCGGAGCGGCTGTCACCGATTGCGCAGCACTTGTCCGCTGAAAGTCCGCGCTCGATAGCTAGGGCGAGTGCCCGGTCGCGCTTGTCGTATTCGTCGAAGTGCTCGGCGACGGTGCCGTCGTACGTGGATCAAGACACGGCGACACGCGGTCCACCGTTGGGGGTGAAGCCGTACCGCCGGGCAATCGATGTGCTGACGGGTTGCCAAGCGAGCGAGGCGAGAACCGGTTCGATCTTGTGCCTTCGGCACCAGGACACCACCTCGTCGACGCCGTTGATCAAGGGGAGATCCTCAAGCCAGAGGTTCTAAGCGAACATCCTCAAGAGACCGCCAGGCGTGACCATCCCAGAGCCAGCCGCGGCCCGATCCCTCGTGCACGACCCACAAGTGAGTGAATGCCGGGTCCAGCGTCGGAGACTCGGTTGGCAGGCCGAAGCCGTTTTCGCCGTCGTCGTCCCAAGACGGCGGCCGGTGGCTGAGCGCGCGCTCGATGGCGAATGGGGTCGCGCCATCGATCCAGACGAACAGGTGGCGCTGCGGTGCGCCTGACGCGTTGAGTTTTCCCGCATTGTCGGTCGTCACCGCAAGCGCCTCGCTCAATAGCGCGACAGCCTCGTTGCTGCCGGATGCGCTACCACCGTCGCCAACCGCGACATACACGCGGTGTTGGTGATCCGGATCACGCGCCGCCGAATCCGGTGATGCCAGAGCGCGCTCGACTTTCATCTGAAGCAACGCGCGGTAGAGATCGGCGTGCTCGCCGCCCTGGAGTAGGTGCCGCTGCGCCCGCTGATCGAAAAAGGAATCCAGCCCGGCCTGCTCAAGCTGAGCGACAAGCGGACGCACTCGCTGCTTCAAGGTCTTGAGCCCAGGAGCCGTCTGCGAGGTCAAGACCAACCAGCATGCTCGAAGCGGCGTGCCCGTTACCGGAGACTTGTCCGACTCGCTCAATGCTCGCAACCCCCTCCGCACATCCTCGTCCGTAACCCGAGTCACCTCGACCGCGATCGAACCGTCTTGGGAGCGGTAATCCACTCCCCCGTTCTTGTCCGAGTGATCGAGCGAGATGCCGAGCTCGCGCTGAACGATCTCCTTGGCGCGGCGCTCGTTGAGCCGTTCCTTATTCATCTGCAGATCTCCTGACGTCGAGCACACGGTACCTAGACCGAACATCTCTTGGCTGGCCGCACAGGTTCGAGTGCGCGTTGCCCGCGAGCCGGTCGGCTACCGAACCTCTCGTGTCCGTTAGTCGACCGGTCATTGAGACGGCGAACGGCCAACTAATACCGGTCGGCCGTTCACTGTCGATCCCGAGCTCAGTGCACGGGTCGGAAGAAGTCTCCGTACGCAGGTTCGGTGGGCATGCCGTCGAGGCGGGCTTGCACGAGTGCCGCTAGTTCATTCGGTGGCGTCAGCCCCCGACGTCGCCACTCGGCTGGATCCCGCCGAGCGAGCTCAAAAGACCAAGTTCGGTCGTGCCTCATGGCAGCGCCCGGGGCTTCGGGCGCACACGCTTATCCGAACCCAGCACCGACCCAACTAGGTGACTCATGTCGATCGGTCGTGTCGGCGGCAGATGCAGGTCCGCGGGTTCGATGCGGCGGTGTGTCGGCGAGTGCGGCACGGCAGCCCTTCCCTCGCTAAGTAATCTGATGTGTGAGCGGACACTGTTTTACTCAACACTTGCTCTCATGGCAAGTCGACCGGCTCTGGTATACGATGTACACATGCCAGTACCGAAGCCCACGAAGACTGCGACTCCACGAACCCTCCTCCGAGACGTCGTGTACGCCCAGATGCTCGCGGCGATCCAAGACGGCACGCTCGAACCCGGGGAACGCCTGAACGACGACCAGCTCACCGCCTGGCTCGGCGTCTCACGCACCCCCGTCCGCGAAGCGATCGCCCGACTCGAGTCAGAAGGACTCGTGGAGATGGCCGCCAACCGGTACACCCGCATCGCAAACCTCTCGGGTGCCGCGCACGACGAAGCAGCGGAGCTCCTCGATGCTCTCCACGGCGGAGCGCTTCGACGAGCAGAGGCCGCACCAGCCAGCGCGCGACGGGCTGCTGCCCAGGCAGCCCGCGAGGCAGAGCGCGGCATCACCAGTCACGACATCGCCGCATACCGGACGCTCCTCGACGCCATCGGAGCACTCGTCGCCGCTAAGAGCAATGCGCTGTACGCCGACACCGAGCGAGCAGTCCGCGGACGAGTCGTCTTCCACGCCGCCGCGCAAGACGCGCACATCGACTGGGCCCGCGCAACGGAAACGGCAACGGCTCTCGCCTCAGCCTGAACCGATGGCTTCAGCGCTCTATAAGACAATCCTCCAGTGGAGCGGGAGAAGTGGGACACTCGCCGAATGACCGATGCCGCATCCGAGAATCTCACTCCAGGAAGCGATCAGAACTGGGAGGTCCTGCATACCGGCCTCGCCGCTGACCATCTCATCGCATTGGGCCACGTTGCCTACTGGTCTGCCCGCATTGACAGCACCCTTCCCTTGCTCGCTGCCGCTCTCATCCGCACCTCGAGCAGATCGTTCACCGCGAAAGAAGCGCAGGTGCAAGGTATGACCTTCACCGCGATTTTCGAGAAGACGACCGCGCTGATCGGCGAGCTCGCCGTCGACGACCAGGTGCGCCGCATGTTCGAGGAGGACGCGAACGCCATCTTCGCGGCAATGCAGGACCGCAACCACCTGCTGCACGCCTACTGGCTAAGAGGCCCCCGAGAGCCAGCGATCGCGCAGCGCACGAGGAAGAATGGGACAACCAGGACCGAGTTCACAGCAGCCGACGTTGAACAAATCGCGGTCAGGCTCGCCACACTGAGTGATCGTCTCTGGCTGACCTACGCTATCGCGGAGGGGATCCTGCACCCCCTCGAGATCAGCGACGACAGCACCTGAAGGAGCGGCATGGGCAACCCAGCATGGGGTAACGGCTTCCACAAAGGAGTCGGAAAAGGACGCATCGAAGGTGTGCTCATCGGCGTTGCGATCAGCGTCGCGTCCGCCGGGATCACCGCCGGCGGTCGATGGTTGGCGAAGCGGCGGGGCTCGGAGCCCCAAAACCCAGCGACCGATCATCGACCGTCAACGGACCCAGCAGACGACTCCACGGACGGCGACGTGCGTTGAGCTCGAGCCGCTTCCGCCGCTGAAGCACCGAGGCGTGGTTTCACACGGAGCCGCATCCAACGAGTTGCGCGGGGAGGAGGAGGGAAACGGAAGTCGCACCAACGGTCTCCTCAGAGAGCGGCCGCGTCAGTTTGCGGCCACTCCGCTCGAACCGCTGGCGCTCGGCGGTCATCGACAGCTCAGACACCCCATGGGCTGAGGCGTCCACCGTTCGCATCTTGAAGGGACTGCATGAACGAGACACCTGACGCGGCATCCGACGGCGGCGAGCTTGAGCGGCGCCGCGCGCGCCGGACGGACAGTGTCGAGGACATCGCCGCGGCGAGTTTGCAAGCGCTTGCCAGCGCGATCCCGGTGCTGGGTCCGTTCCTCGCCGCCGGTGTGCAAGTCGCCGCGGGATCTGCGCAGATGCGTCGCCTCCGCCGCGATGTCGACGATGTACGCGCAGATCTCGACGCGGCAATCAGGGATGGCCGAATCCAGAACCCTGATGAGACCGTGCAGTCCGAGAGTTTCCTCGCCGACCTGCAGTTCGTGCTGCAACGCAGCTCCGAGACGAAAAACGCGCAACGGCGAGCACGACTGCGGCGGGCGCTGGTTGCCGGAGCCGCTGCCGAAACCGTCAACAGCGAAACCGAGCTCCGGGTTCTCGATCGGCTGAATGAGACACACGTGAAGCTGCTCCGAGTACTTCACGACGACACGACGAAACGGAACCCGCGAGGTCAGGTCGCGTTGTCGACCGCGGCGGCGGCCTTCTCCGGCAAGCGGTACGCGCACGCGTACGAACCGCAAGTTCGCGCGTTGACAGCAGAGCTGTCAGCGCTCGGCCTGGTGTTTGTGGACCAGCAACCGGAGCTGGACAGCGACGAAATGGGCGACGACGGCAGCATCGCCAACCGCGAGGTCACCATCTACGAGTGGTACAAGCTCACTCGCCTCGCTGAACGGGTGATCCGGTACATCGCGGACGAGGACGTCCCGCCCGAATCGGGCGATGGTGCGATGGCAGGGGACCGTCCGTCGGCTGGTTCGCCTGGCCGACCGTGAACTGCGCGGCCTCCAACGATCGGCACCCGAACACACTAGCCAAGCGGCGGGCACGCCAGTCTCGATAGCTGATCGTCAACCGGCCACTTAGGCACTCGGACGCGATCCGCGGCGACCTGCGCCGATGAACGGTCTGTGACTGTTCGCGCTGTCTCGCATGTTCTTGTCTACGCTGGCTTGCCGAGGGGGCGCCGGCGCAGCGGGTCGTGTCGGGATCAAACAACGCCGTTCGGTTCGCCGTTGAACTTCCAAGGGTCGTTCTGGATGTGCATGTTCACGAGACGGGGTTCCGGTAGATCGTCCGGGACGCGGTGCTCATCGCCAGGGTGACAGTAGAGCCATTGGCTCGAGTGTCCGATCGTGTGTTCGTTGAAGAAGCGTTCGTACGCGGTGGTCCCGACCGGGATGAAGCTGTCCCACAGCCCCTGGTGCACCTCTTCGACGGGCACCCGACCGTGGAATGGCGTCGGGTCTCCCATGATGAGTCCAAGCTTCCGCGTCAGGGGCATCATGATGCCCCAAGCGGTCATATACCCGACCCCTTCCCACTCGTTGGCATCAGGCTGTGCGACCAAGCTCACAGGGGAGTCTGAGGTGATGAGCGACCGACGGTCGAATCGGACCAACGTCCATGGCCGTCCGATTAGGTACTTCAGAAGTCCGTCGGCCGTCTTCAACATCTGTTCGGCGAACTCGCCATGGCTGACTTGTACGGGAGGTCCCTCGGGACGCATGGCTTCATCCCACAGCTGCTGCACCTCTTCGTCGGGCACGGTCCGACCGTCGCGCTCTAGTCGAGCCTTGAATCGTTCTCGACCTCCGAAGCCGATTTCGAGCCGGGCGGCGAAAGCTGCGAGCGAGTCCGCCGTTCTCCTATTCACCTGTGTGCGAGTCGACTGCAGCGCGATGAAGTACCCCAGGGAAGTGCGATCTGCGACGTCGAGTGGCCAACAGCCCTCCACGATGAGACGCAGCACGGCAGCAGCCGCTCCCTCAACCTCGGACAAGGCTCGCTCCAAGACATCGTCGCCCTCGGGATGACCGGGGAGAGCGTAGAAGTCCGTCTCAACGGATGCATCGCGGACTGACTGTCGGTACCGGCGTTTGCCAGGCAAAGCGATAGTGCGAAGTGTCTCACCATCCGCGAACCCGCGGAGGTAGAACTGCGGGACGGTGTGGTGCCGTCGAGCGGGGGGAACCGAGGACATTTGCCCATGCTGCCCGGTAGCACCGACAGGCCTTGCATGATCATGGTGGCAGCACCTGGCACGTCCGGCTGAAGTACACCCCAACTTGACGTCAAACGTTGGCCTCGACTCGCGTCCGAATAGGCTCTGGTTCGACCTTCTCTGATGCCGACGACTGGTGGTCTCAGACTCCAACCTGACAGGTAAGGGTCGGAAGCTCAGCTCGACCCCGCACGATCTCAGGCCTCACCCTAAAGCTCGTGTCGTCTCGGTAAGCGATGGCTCAGTCGACGTGGAAGTCTTTGGAGTGCTCCCCATCGCCGTCGACCCAAGAGACTCGGAGAATGCTCTCTCCACCGCCCATCGTGTACAGCGTGTTGATGCGTCGTGTCTGCCCATGGTGGATGACGGTTGCATCTTCTGATGCCGCAAGGTGCAGGGAGGTCGGTTGGCCAACCGAAGCGAACCGAACGCCCTCCGCGTCCGCCGTTCCCGTGTTGGTTACCTCGATCCAGTGACGCGTCCGGTTCTTCGGCTTGCCCTTGCTGTCGTAGGTGACATCACGCTCTTGTTTTGGTTGAACGAGGAAGTCGATCGCCGTCGGATTGGTTACCTGCGGAGACTGACTGATCGACATCGCTGCGATGTCGTGCTCGATCGCCTTCCAAACCTCGTGCTCGAGCTGGCTGACGTTGCTGTACTCGCCGAGCAGCCCTCTAGTTAGCATGTCGCTCCGGAAGGCACGAACAGCTTCGAGCTGATCGATGTCGACGTTCGAGGGCAGGTCAGCGGTTGAGAAGTAGAGGTGCACTGGCTTCCCTGCCTCGAGCGCTCGGTCGATCTCCTCTGCGGTGCCTGAGATGGCGTCTGGCGTCGCGGACCCCATCCGTCCAGCGAACATCGCGAAGACCACATCTGATTTGTCAACGCCTTGAGAGTTGATGAGGCGTTGGGGGTGCCCTCCAAGGACGGGAACTGCCGAGGTTTCCCACCGCCACGGCTGCAGGATGACCGCTTTGTTTTCAGAGTTAGCGTCGTTCCAGCTATGAATGGCGCGTTCAACTGCATCTCGGGCTTCATTCACATCGGATGGCGAAGCAATCATCACTCGGAGGACGGTGGCCACATAGGTCATGGCCGCAATCTACCGCCGGCCTCCGACGCTGACGGCGAGCTCCAGCTACCGGTGCTTAGGTGATGTCCGTTACCCGGTCCTTGAGCGGACCTGCCAGCGTTACCTGCTCGCACCATGATGTCTTCTGTCTCAGATGACTGGTCCGGTGAGGTTCTCGATGAGGGCCCGGTATGAGAACGTCGGTGCCGGCTCCTACTGTCGCGGTCATGGGTCGTCGTCGTTCGGATCGTTGGGTGCCCGGTTCGCCGTTCTCGCTCGAGGAGGATGCTCGCGGTACGGAGGTGCGTGACCTGTCGGAGCCGTTGCCGGTGCATGCGTGGTTCCAGCTGCCCGATCGTCTGATTCGTCGAAGTGACGCCCAGGCGTATCGCCTTACGCGAGACGCGGTCTGGGTAGAAGCCGGGCGCGGTGAAACCAAGCTGGCGGCCTGGCTCTGGCGCAGTTCGGTGAAGCACCGACAGCAGGTTGGTGCGACGCCATCGTGATTGACTAGCGTCCTTCAGCTGGGCAGGTTGTGGCGGAGGTCGTAGCCGGTGTCGGCGAGGAACTGCAGCCTGTTCCGCACCTCGTCGAGGGATGCCGTGTCGTCGGCGTTGCGGTAGTCGGCGCGGAGGAGCGTGTTCGCGCTGATGATGTCGTCGGTGCGGTCCGTGTAGCCGGCGGCGGCCGCGGTGAGGAAGATGGTGGGGTCGGCGGGGCGGATGAGTTCGGTGCCGGCGAAGCCGATCGTGTCGGGTTCGAAGCCGAGCGCGGCCATGTCGACTTCCTGCTCGGTGAACGCGACGACCCGGTACGGCATCTCGCGCTTGCTGATTGCGGGGTAGCCGGGGCGGTCGGAGATGGCGCGGCCGGAGATGCGACAGCCCGCGTTGATGAGCCGCTCCGCCTGCTCGACCAGCGGCAGGTCGGACGTCCACCGGTTCCTCACACCGCCTGGTCCTGGGTAACACGCGATCACGAAGTCCACGAGCCCACCCACCTGCCGCGACTCCCACCCGATGTCGGTGCGATGCACGCGTCTCCCGAGGCGTGCGAGCCCGTCGTCCACCTGCCCGGCAGTTAGACCGGCCCGGACGAGCCGGTCGAAGGTGGCGCCGTTGACGGCGAGCATGCGGGCGACGGCGAAGGTGACGTAGATGGGGGCGGCGTCCTTCCACCGTTCCTTTGTCCCGAGTGCTTGTCTGCCGTTGATCCAGACGCGGCGTCGGTCGACGTCGACCAGCAGCACCGACGCGGTCTGCTCTGCGAGCGCTATCTGCGTCGCGGTCACGGTCCGAGGTGCCAGGAGGAGCAGTTCAGCATCAGTCGTGTCGTCGTCGCGGGGGCGTTGGGTGAGTGTTGGGAAGCGTGCGCGTCGGCCGTCGGCGAGGCGGATCGTGTCGTGCGCCTCCACGACCGCGCGAAGCCCAGCGAGCTTCAGGACCGAGAGGGTGTCCGTGAGGTCAATGGTGTCGCCAAGCCCGTACGGCAGCGTGATCTGCGGCCGGCCCGCGTATGCGGCTGCGACCCATTCAAGCCCGGCCCCCATCAGTTGCGGCCCTCCGAAGTGTCGGGTTGGGTGAGGGCGATGAGCCAGCGGGTCTCTTCAAGGAACGGTTCCCAGCCGTCGCGGGTGTCGCCGTGTGCTGGTTCGCAGATGTTGCCGGTGTCGGTGCTTCGGATGAGGACCTGCCGCAGCTCGGTGCTGGGTGGGTCGCGGAAGAAGACGTGCCCGTGCACGCCGGTGACGTCGTAAGCGACGCTGAGAAGGAACAGGTCGGGCCGGCGGGTCAAGGCCGCCACCGTCGTCCGCGGAACAGAGCGATGATCGTCGTCAGAGGCCGGCCTTCCCGCATCCAGTCCAGCGGCGTCAGAACCCGGTCGTCGACTGCAAGGGAGTCCAGGGGCGTGGTCATGAACTCCGTCATCGCCGCGGCATCGAGGAGCGGTTGTGGTGCTGCTGCGTAGAGGACGTCCAGGCCTGGCAGCAGTGAGGATGGGTCGCCGAACTTGGGGAGGGCGGGCTTGACGAGTTGCCAGTCGGGGATGCGTTCTTCGCCGTCGAGGTCGAAGCTCGTCAGCCGGCACGAGTCGAACAGCTCACCCACCTCGTCGATGCTGATCTGCAACGCGGCTGCGACTTCTGGCTCGGTGAGGGTCGTGTCGAGGAGGTGCCGGCGGATGCGCGCCTGGGTGGTCTGCCACCAGTCCTCAGGAACTTCTGCCGGTCCGACCGCGGAGTGTCCGGGTGCGCGTGGGATTTGTCGGCCTTCGTCGGCGTACGCGGACAGCTGCTCGCGGGTGACTTCACCGCGGGCGTACATCCACAGCTGCGACTGCCACGGCATGTCATCCGGGAACCCTTCCAAGTAGCCGGAGTGGATGACCGCTCGGACGGCTTTCTCCCGCTTCGCGATCTCGGAGGCGGGGATGAGGAGGGTCTGCACGATGCGGTTCGCTTCCCGCACCGCCGGCACACTGAAGTCCGACAGGACCGTGTTGGTCCTGTCGTAGAGCTCAAACCCGGGCTCCTTGTCGATTGGGCGGACGAGGATCTGCGCCAGGTGCGCATCCGGGTTCTCGGTGTCCTCGAGGAGCACGTGCCCCCAGAGGACCCGGTCGTTCGACAGGTGCAGGGACACCAGACGCATCATCAGCAACTACCTCCAAAGCAATGGGCGTGAGCGGGGCAGGGTCAGGGCTGCGGGAAGTCGGCCGTGGTGCGGCCGATGCGTTCTGGTGCGTAGCCGAGGAGGAACCGCATGATGCGGTCCGCTTCGACCATCGCCGGAACCGCCGGAGCCTGACCGTCCGGGTCGACGTTGGTGAGGCGGAACCAGGGCGATTCGTCGGCGTGGTCGATGAGGACCGTGGCCGGCTTGTCGTCGGGATGGTTCGGGTCGGTGAACATGACGGAGCCGAAGAACCGGGTGTCGTCGTACGCCAACGTCAACGACAGCAACTGCAAGGTCATCTGCGGGCTCTCGTCAGCCGCTGCCGGGGTGCCAGCGGAGGTCATGGGCGAGGTCGGACCGGAAGTGCAGCAGCTGCCGGAGCCCGTTCACCGCATCCGTGTTCGCGGTGACCCAGCTGTCTTCGTAGAGGACGTGCGCGGTGATGAAGTCGTCCGTGCAGCACCCCTCCGCGCCGGTGAGGACGGTGGTGTCCTGTGGGATGACGACCGACACCGTCGCCTCATTCACTGTGGCGGGCTCGTAGCCGAGCGCGGTCATGTCGGGGTGCTGGGCGAAGAACGCCGTCAGCCGGTCCGGTGGGACGAAGACGCCGGACTGCTGCGCCGCCCACCGGTCCGACATCACCCCACCCAGGCTGATGAGCTGATCTGCTTGCTCGTCGATGGTGATGTCGCGGCGCCAGCAGGTGCGGACCCCGCCGTAACCCGGGTACGCCGCCAAGGCCCAGTCGACCAGCGCAGGCCGGTCCCTGGTCTCCCATCCAATCGGCGTGTGGAACACATGCGTCCCGAGAGCGGGCATCGCGGCACGCACGTCGTCGAGTGAGATGCCGATGCGGTCCGCGATAGCGCGCGTGCCGCCGCCGTGCAGAGCGATGGTGCGGGCGATTGCAAACACGGTCCGCCAGCCAGGTGTCGCATCCCGCTCCATCGACGACCCGTGCACCTGCTTGCCGTTCGCCCAGACACGTTGCCGCTTCCCGTTCACGACCACCAGATCCGGGTACCGGCGGGCGAGCGAGAGCACGCCGCCTTCGGAACCGCCGGGGATAACGATGAGGTCCTCGGTCCGTTCGGCTGGTGTGCCGTCGTCGTTGATTGTCGCGGTCGGGTTCGGGGTGGACAGGAACCCGGACCGGCCGTCCTCGAACCGGAGCCGGTCGAACGCCTCCACACGAGCGGGCATCCCCGCAGCCGCTAACGCGACCAACGTCTGCGTGATGTCGATCGTCCATCCGAGCCCGAACGGCAACGACAGGATCGTCTGCTGATGCCGGATGTCCTGCACCCACTGCCGATCACTCATCAACGCCGCCCCCGCCCGGCCTTGGCTGCCGAGGCGCATCGCGGCCAGCGAGCCGCGGGTCGTCTTCGGAGAGCCGCTCGAGCCCGAGCCCGGACGCGTCGAGGATCGCGTTCTCGGACTCCTCGGTGGCGACGAACGACCCGATCTGCGCGTTGACCGCGACAAGAGTCCCGATCCGACTCCGCGCGTCCAACACGACCGCGGCGACCTCCTCAGCCGTGCAGTCAGACGTGAGCTCCGGCTTCGTCGGGTGCAGGGCAGGGAACTCGAGCTGCTGCACCGGCGGATGCCACTTCACCCCGACCCTGAGCACGCGGCCGTCCTCGTCGTTACGGTAGAATATCGACCCGAACGGGTGCCCCATGTCGAGGGTGAGCTCCGCCCCGTAGAGGGTCCAACCGTTGGCCGCGTAGGCGGGATCCCAACGCTGCACGATGAGCGCCCCGACCCCCATCTTCAGACCGGGGATGAGCGCTTGACCATCCTGGACGTCAGCGTAGAGGGCCGTCAGGTCCGTGGAACTCTGGTCGCGCAGGTCCGACAACGGGATGCGCGCCATGCCGCGCATTGCGGCGAGCTGCCGATGCTGCGTGAAGTTCAGCCCCAACTGGTCGGAGGCCTCGCTCATCTGTTGGCCTTCTTTCGGGCGGCCCCTGTGTTGCAGGAGCGTCGAGCCGAAACGGTGGCAGCACCGTCGGGGTGAAGCGCGGTATGGAGCATGCTTTGCACGCTAGGAGAGCGCTTCACATGAGGGAACCGTTTCACCGGTGCCCGGGTCCAAAAACAGGAAAGTTGGCAAGGACGCGGTTCGGTCGTGTGACTGGCCTCCCTTGCCTTCACGGCTTCCGTACAATTGGTTCGTGAAAGCCGAGGTATTAGTCAAACAGACAAAAACCGGCGCGTTAGGCGCAGTCGCGACGAGACGCGGTGCGTGCCCAGGCTTTGAACTTGTAAGCCCGACCGCGCACGGTCAGCGGGCCCTTGGGATCAACGGCTGGCGGACCGCATGACCCGTAGCGATGACGCAGCGGTGAAGCGAATTGAGAAGTGGCTGGAGCGTCTCGATCGGTTTGTGGACCAGCATGGGCATGCTGCGGTACCGCAGCTCTTCGAAGATGAGTCTGGTCAGCGGCTCGGCCGGTGGGTGAAGCACATGCGGTGGCGGTACCGGTCCGGGCGCCTGGAAGCCTCGTCGATCGCAGCGCTGGAGGCGCGCCCTGGGTGGCTCTGGCACGCGTCAAAGCAGAACCGCGGGACACGCGCGGACGGCAGCATCGCGCCGTCCGAGAATCCGCTTGCGCACATGGCGTCGCTGATCGCGTTCGCTAACTCTCACGGTCACACTGCCGTGCCGTATCACAGCCGAGAGCCAGATGATTCGGGTCTGGGTGACTGGGTTCGAAGGCAACGCGCTCACTATCGCGCGGGGGATCTTTCGTCTCGGCGAATCGCGGTACTCGAAGCGGTGCCGCACTGGTCCTGGGAGCAGACGCCCAGGCCGAGTCCGTGGCACGAGACGTACGAAGTCCTCCTGCAGTGGGTGTCCGATCACGGCACCGCCGACCTCTCCCGCCGAGTTGTCGCCCCCTGCGGCCAGCGCATTGGGGAGTGGGTGCAAGCCCAGCGACAGCGCCAGCGACGTGGCCGACTAGCACCCGAACGTATTCAGCTGCTCGAACAACTGCCGGGCTGGTGCTGGGACGCATCCTGGAAGAACGACACCTTCTCAGCGCGACTGGCAGAGCTCGAAGCGCACGCTCGGGAGCATGGCTTAGACGAGCCCCTCCCACCGCAGCTCCGCAGATGGATTGATCGGCGTGTGCTGGACTACAAGCGCGGGCTGCTGAGCGACGAGCGGTTGGCAGCACTCGAAGCGCAGGAATGGTGGAGATGGGCACGACCCTCTCGAAGGAACAGCGCCTTCCGAGAACAGCAAACCGCGCTCGAGCATTGGCTCGAGTCAGAGCGGTGAGCCGACCGGCTCAGCATGGCGCTAGCGCCACCTCGCTCAGGTATGGACCCTGATCCCGGTGAGGATCTTTGGGTTGGTACTAACGAGCGGGGTCTGGACCGAAATGAGGTACGGCGCGGGGGCGTGATCGCGCTGTCTGCGGACCCGATTCAGGTAGAGACGCTCACCTACCGACTGTTCAGGCCTGCCCGATCCCCCACCATCACCCGGTCGACTTGAGATTCCGGGACGCAGACTTCATGGGCCGAAGCGCAACTCATGCGCCGCTTATCAACCAAATGAAGGAGACACGATGACGAACACCACCAGGACCGCGGCGGCTGACAGCCCACTGGCTGTCACCCTGACGCAACATCTCGCCGACATGCTCTGGCACACCGGGACCACGAGCGCCGAGGCCCTGACGGAGAACCGCGACCGTTTCGAAAGCGACCCCGTCCTGCCCGACCCCGACGACGCCATCTTCGCTGCTGCCTACATGCGGTGGTGCCGCACTGCCGCCGACGCGGTCCTCCTGTTCGCCTACGAGCAGGCCGCCGGACATTCCGCCACCATGCTTTGGGACGTCGACGAGGACGAGCATGTTGTTCTCAGCACTCGGCTCCCGGCGCGCTGATCTCCCCGGTCGCTTTCTTCGCTTCACGTCGTGGAGCGCCGTCCTCGTGTCGCCTTCCACGCTCACCCCGCACGCTCTTCAAAATTGTGCTTGGCGTCCTGGTGGCAGCTTGTCGAACTTGCCTCCTCCTCATCGTCAGCTCCGCAACCCTTGAGCGCCGACGCCCGCTCGATTCGGGGATCACCCTCTCCGACTCGACTCGAGAGACGGCGCTCACCCGAACACACCACGAAGCAATAGGGTTGATGCGCGTTGCGGAGCATCGCTGTCGGTCGTGTGCAGACCGTCGGCCACGGCGCCGACCATGATGGTGAGCGACAGGACGTCGCGGCGGTCGAAGTCGTCCGACACGAGCCCGGCGGCCCTCGCTCGATCGATGACCAGATGGACGTCGGCATCGAAGCGATCGAGGTCGACATCGGAACAGGTCGGGCTGCACCGTGTCATCGCGTCCGTGATCGTCCTGTCGGATTCCCGGAGCTCGAAGAGTCCGAGGAGCAGCGCGCAGAGCGCGGTGCCCGGGTCGGCTTCCCGCGCGGCGCGCGTACTGACGGTGGTGAGATCCCGGGCCTGAGCGGTCGCCACCTCGTTGAGGATCCCGGGCCTCCCACCGAAATGGCGGTGCACCGTTGCTACACCGACGCCTGCTGCACGTGCGATGTCCGCGAGCGGCACCGTCGTACCTCGCTCTGCGAAGCACCTACGCGCCGCCTGGAGTATCAACTGTCGGTTTCGCCGCGCGTCCGCGCGGAGCTCGCCGCCGGGGCCGGTCACCGCTGGAAGGTGAGCGGGCTCCACGACTGCACCGGCGAGGGCGTCGCGAGTCCTGCGGTGAACAACGGGTCCTCGTCCCGGAACGCACGCGCGGCCGGTTCGCTCCGGAACACGGCCATCGCGCACGACCACCCCTCCACCGCCGGCAACGTGCCGATCATCCAGAGGCCCCCGTCCCTGCCGAGGCGATCGACGTCGGCTCGGTGGGTCGCGTAGGCGGCCCGGACGTCGGCGTCCCGGCTGAGCGGCCACCGGTACTGCACCACGAAGAGCGCCGGACGGTCAGGAGGCGAAGCGGGCACCGAGCCCTCCGTCCACGTCCCATGTGGCACCGGTGACGAACCCCGCCTCCGACGAAGCGAGGAACGCCACCACGGCGGCGACCTCCTCCGGTTCGCCGATGCGTCCCAGCGGATGGATGCGCTGGAGGTGGTTCCACGCTTCCTCCGGGTCCTCCATCGCCTGGTACTGGGCGATCATCGGCGGTGTGCGCACGTAGCCCGGGCAGACCGCGTTCACGCGGATCCCGTCATCCGCGAGGTCGAGGGCCATCGACCGGGTGAGTCCGAGCATCCCGGCCTTCGCGGCGGCGTACGGGAAGAGCCCCTTCCTCGTCAGGTGAGCGTGGATCGAGGCGATGTTGACGACGGCTCCGCCCCCGCGGGAGCGCATCCCGGGGAGGGCCGCCTGGACGCACAGCCACGCGGCCTTGAGGTCGACGGCCATCAACGCATCCCAGTCGGCGCTGCGGAGGTGCTCGACGGTGGCTGCGCGACCGACGCCGGCGTTGTTCACGAGGACGTCGACGGGTCCCATCTCGCGCTCCACCTCGGCGAAGGCGTCCGGGATGCGTCGCTCGTCGGCGACGTCGCACTGCACGAAGCGGTGCTCCGGGCCGAGCTGCTCGGCAGCGGCCCGGCCCGTGGACTCCGTCCGGCCGAGGATCGCGACGCGCCACCCTTGATCGCGCAGCGTCGTCGCGATCGCGAGACCGATGCCCTGCGAGCCGCCGGTGACGACGGCCGTCCCACGGGGAGCCGCGTCGCGCATGCTCACGCCTCCTTTGGCAGGTCGGTCGACGCGGCGGTCTCCTTCTGCGCCTCGATGTCCGCGAGGCGCTCCCGGAGTGCATCCGCGATGACCTTCTGCGAGTCGCTGCCGGTGACCAGGCGGAGGGGTGCCGGCTCCTGGTCCACGGAGCCGATGATCGCCGCGGCCACCTTCGCGGGGTCGCTGACGGACGGCAGTGCGGGGTTCTGGATGCCGCGGCTCATCGCAGCGGGCGTGCCGTCGTAGGCGGCCATGGGCTCGGGCAGTCGGGAACTCCCGACGCGGAAACCGGTCGCTGCACTGCCCGGCTCGACGATGGTCACCCCGATGCCGAAGGGCGCGAGGTCCTTCGCATTGGCCTCCATGAACCCCTCGACCCCCCACTTGCTGGCGTGGTAGAGCGACGCGCCGGGGTTCGTGGCCTGGCCGCCGTAGGTCGAGACCTGGATGATGCGGCCGCCGCCCTGTGCGCGCAGGTGCGGTACCGCGGCGCGGAGGATCTGGATCGGGCCGACGAGGTTCGTGCCGAGCTGGTGCTCGATGAGTTCGTCCGTGAGTTCCTCGGCAGCACCGAAGAGTCCGTACCCGGCGTTGTTGACGATGACGTCGACGGTGCCGAGGTCCTGGAAGGCCCGCTCGACGACGTCGCGGATCTGGGCAGTGTCGGTGACGTCGAGCTGCGCGAGCCAGATGCGGTCGCCGTACCGCTCCGCGAGGTCGCCGAGCGATGCCGTGTCGCGGGCGGTGGCAGCCACGCGGTCGCCGCGCTCGAGGAGCTGCTCGGTCATGAGTCGTCCGAAACCGCTGGTGGAACCGGTGATGAACCAGGTGCGCTGAGGCATGGAGGTCGTCCTTTCGGGATGGGCACCGACCGGTGTGGCCGGTGCTGAGAGCCATGCTCGATCCGTGGACCGTCGTCAGGAAGGCCGTGCTCACACCAGTAGCGAGAGGGACAGGATGAGCATCCTGCGGCGTCGCCGCGCTGCGTACGCTCGTGGTCGTGGACACGCACAAGCCCCTCGCCGACTTCCTCCGGGCACGTCGAGAGCTGCTCCGTCCCGAGGACGTCGGACTCCAGCGGGGGGAGCGCCGGCGTGTGCCGGGGCTGCGCCGTGAGGAGGTCGCGATGCTCGCGGGCATCAGCAGTGAGTACTACCTCCGTCTCGAACAGGGACGCGACCAGCACCCGTCTGACCAGGTGGTAGACGCGATCGCGTCCGCGTTGCAGCTGGACGAGGAGAGCCGTGCCCACGTCGCAGAACTCGCTCGCTCCCGGCCGGAACGCCGGCCGCTGCGACGTCGCCGGCCGGAGCGGGTGCCGGATGGTGTCCGCATGCTCGTCGACACGGTGAACGTGCCGGCGTTCGTGATGAACCGCTACCGCGACGTCCTCGCGGTGAACCGTCTGGCGAACGTGCTCGAACCGACCCTGATCGTGGGCGCCAACCGGTTGGTGTCGCTCTTCACCGACGAGGAGGCCCGGACGTCGCACCCGGACTGGAACCAGAACACGGCCAGTGTCGTCGCGCAGTTGCGCGCCGACACTGGCGCTGAGGAGGACGATCCGCAGTTCCAGGCGTTGATCGGCGAGCTGTCGATGAAGAGCGAACGCTTCCGGCAGCTTTGGGCCAGACACGACGTCAGCGTCACCGGTAGCCCGAGCGGGGTCGTCCACAATCGCCAGGTCGGTGACCTGACCCTCCACCGTGAGAAGCTCGCGGTCGTCGGCAGCGCCGGGCTGGTCGTCGTGATGTACCACGCTGCACCGGGAACACCCGACGCGGACAAGCTCGCACTGTTGTCGTCACTCACGTGAGCGACGGCTGATCCCGCCCGTCATCGTCCGTCGTCGATGGCAGCCCGGAGTGCTGTGACGACGGCTGGCAGGAAGTCGGGCGACATGTCGTAGCCCGTGGCGACCAGCGCGAGGCGTCCTGCGGTGGTCGCAGCTCCGAGCATCTGTTCTCCGTCGACCTGCGTGAGCACCAGGGGCCCCCAGAAGGCGTCGACCTGCACCTCCCCGCCGACCGGGAAGCGGAGCACGCCGAGGTTGCTCACGACCACGTCGAGACCGAGCGCCCCACGTGCCATGAAGGCCTCGGCTCGGGCAGCGGTCACACCGGCGTCCATGGCAGCGCCGATGGCGGCCACTGATCGTCCGACCCCGGCAGCACTGCGCGCCGGGGCGAGCGCGGCGACGTGATCGCGGGCCTCGGCCCAGAAGGAGTCTCGGGAACCGGTTCGGCCTCCCGTACGGGCGACGGCGATGAACACGCCTGGACCGTCTGCGGTCCCGACGAACGGCAGCAAGCTGATCGGGCTCATCGTCCGCACGAAGTCGATGCCTCGGGTGCGGGTCGCCGCGCGACCAGCTGCGGCGATGAGTGCGCCGTGCAGCGTCGTCCCGTGCCTGTGGGCCGCACCCAGCAGTCCGGCAGTCGTCGTCTCGTCGAGGGTCTGCGCGTACACAGCAGGTCGACGGCCGTCGAACGGTCGGAACACCGGGAGGGCCCGCAGTTCCTCGTGGGCGAGCGGAGGTGGACCGTCGGGGGGACCGAGCCGGACGACGGCGTCGACGGCGGGCACCCGCGTCAGCGCGGTCTCGCGGGACTCCGATGTCGTCCCCGGCCCGAGTTGCTCGCCGCTGAGCGCGCGAGCCAGGTCGCCGAGGAGCAGTGCACCGGAGAGCCCGTCCGCGAGGGAGTGGACGAACGTCAGCAGCACCGTGGCGCCACGATCCGACCCGTCGTCGTCGCTGATCAGCACGGCGCGGACGGTCGGCGCACCTGGTCGCAGGGTGAACGCGTCAGCCAGTTCCCGTGCTGCTTCCGCTTCCCAGGCGGCGCCGGGCGCTGCACTCCGGACCGGGATCGGCTCGTCGGTCGTGGCGATCGCGGGTCCCGACTCTGACTCCACGACTCGAGCGGCGAACGACGGGTGGTGTTGCTGCAGGGTCGCCAGAGCGTCGTGGAGTCCGGTCGCGTCGATGGTGCCGCGGAAGTGCGCCGCGACCACGAACTGCATCGGGTGTAGTTCGGAGAACCGGTGGTACATCCGCTCGAGCGCTCCGAGCGGACGGAGCAGCGCGTCGGGCGGCACCGGTACCTGCTCGTGCGCGGCCCTGTCACCGAGGTGTGTGTTGTCGTCCACGTACGCTCCCGTGCGTTCGGTGCGGGGACTCGTTCCCAGCACCAGCACGGTACGAAGCGGCGGACCGAGCGCACGTGTCCCAGCCGGGGACACGATCGAGTGAGTCGTCAGCCGCTCCACGCCGCGACCGCTGCGAGGGACGCGCTCGTTCACCCGTTGATGAAGGTGCGCACCTCGACGACGGCCACGTCGAATTCTTCGCCGACTCCGCTGAAGTCCTTCCGCTCGTAGCAGGTGACAAGCGCACGCTCCCACGCGAGCATCATCACCCCGCACTGCAAGCGGCTAGGGGTCGCACCTCCGCCGTCAACGGCTCGTTGTTCCGCGGCGGCAACCAGTGCGTCGACCCACAGGTCTTGCTGCTGGAGATGTCGTCGGCGGAGAGCGGGTTCCGTCTGCCCCAAGCCGATGATGAGCGCCCATCGATCGGGCTCTGCCCGCACGGAGTCGACAGCCACGTCGAACGCAGCGCGGACCGCTGCCAGGCCGGCCTCGTCCGCTGGCCTACTCGCGAGTGCGTCCGCAACGGCGGACCCAAGGGATTCGGTCGCCTGCAGCACGGCGTCCTCCTTCGACGGGAAGTAGCGGAAGAACGTCCGCTCCGACACCCCGACGGCGGCGGCGATCGCGCTGACCGTGGTCGCGGCGTAGCCGACCTCACGAACGAGGCGTACGGCAGCGTCGGTCAGCTCCGCGCGGATCGTCTCGCGCATCCGCTCTCGGACTCCCTTGGGTCGCGCTTCGTCCTTCTGCATCCGGCCATCGTAGAGTACGGTCATTGACTGCCATAGTGGCAGTCACTGCCACCTAGTCATCCGATGCAAGGAGATCCCCATGACCGACACGATCACGATCGGTGAGTACACCGTCTCGGCTCTCGTTGACGGTGAGTCGCATCTACCGCCCTCTGCCTATCCCGGCGCGGACTTCTCGCGGTACCCGGAACTGCTCGACGCTTCGGGGACGCATCGGATCCGCATCGGTGCACACCTCGTGCAAGGACCTACGGGCACATTCCTCATCGACGCCGGCGCCGGTGTGATGTCGATACCGTTCCCACCCGAACTCGCAACCCTCAACGGGTTGGACGCGCCTCCCACCCACCTGGCTGCAGCCGGGTCGCTCCCCGACTCCCTCGCGGCCGTCGGCGTGACACCGGACGAGATCACGAAGGTGTTCGTCACGCACCTCCACCTCGACCACGTCGGATGGGTCATGCACGACGGTGCGCCCTTTTTCCCCAACGCGGAGATCCACTACGGCGCCGAGGACTGGCCCACACTCGTGGACGGAGCTCCTGAGAACGACCCGATCCGGCCCCTCATGGGCGCGGCGGCTGCAGCCGGGATACTCCGGCCCTTCTCGCCCGCCTCGGACGAACTCCTGACCGGCGTCACCGCAACCCACACTCCCGGTCACACGCCGGGACACCGGGCGATCGAGATCGAATCCCAGGGGCAGCGGATCGTCTTCACGGGCGACCTCATCGAACTCCCGGTGCAGCTCGCGGACCGTGACGTCCACTTCATGACAGATGTGGACCGGACCGGGGCCAGCGCCGCCCGTGCCGCCCTCTTCGCGCGCGCGAAGGCGGAGGACATCGTGATCGCTCCCGCTCACCTCACCGCCCCCACCTTCGGCATGATCGCCGCCGACGACACGTGGGTTGACGCCGTGTCCCGTTGACCGTGTGGTCAAGGCGGCCTCCACAGGTTCGACCAGATCGTCCCGGCGGCGGCCGTCTCGCTTGCGGCCACGGCCGCACGGACCAGCCGGATGCAGCGGACCCTCGGAGAGGACTGAGCGACTGACGGGAGGCGCGTCGCGGCGCCGCCACGCACCTCCCGTCCGACGACCGGCCGATCAGGCGTACGCGGTCTCGCTCGCGATGCGACGACCGAGGTGCGCGAGCGCCTCGGCGCTCACCGATCCCGGGACCGCGTGGTACGCGCAGAGCAGGTAACCGGGGGTGTTCGGCACGACGAAGGTCTGGTGGCGCAGCGGGACCTGCCCGTACCCGTCGACGAACGGACGGACGTCCCCGTCGTAGTAGGGGTCGACCTCGTGGCGCTCCCACAGGTCGCGGAACACCGGGTCCAGTGCGCAGAGCCGGGCCGCCGTCGTGTGGAGACGCTCGTCGTACGGGTCGCCGTAGAAGCGCATCCGGCGCGCTGTGCGGTCGGCGAGGTCCTGCCACGTCGGCAGTGCCCGCACCTCCGGGTAGGTGAAGACCACCTCCGGGATGCTCCGGCCGACCTCGAGACCGAGGGGCACCACCCACCTGGCGAGGGCGTTCGACAGCACGACCTCGTGCCGGGAGTTGATGATGTAGGCGGGGGTGTTCGCCCACGAATCGAGGATCGCGGCCATCGCTTCGGTGGACACCGCTGCCTCGGCCGCGGCGATGTCGGAGGGCTGCGCCGAGCTCAGCCGCGTCATGTGCTGCGCCGCCGCATCGTCGAGGCGGAACGCGCGCGCGAGGGCCTGCAACACCTGGTCCGACGGGGCGCGGTCGCGTCCCTGTTCGAGGCGGAGGTAGTACTCCTGGCTGATGCCGGCGAGCCGGGCGACTTCGTCGCGGCGGAGGCCGGGGACACGGCGCCGCGTCAGCGACCGGACGCCGACGTCCTCGGGGCTGGTGGCAGCGCGGCGTGCACGGAGGTACTCGCCGAGTGGTGACGCTGGTGTACCCACGCCTGGTCCTCTCCTCGTCGGCACCGGTGTGGTGGTGCCCATGACGATCCTCGCGCACGTGCAGGACCGGAACGTGCCGACTGTCCCGAGCAGGGACACCCTCGCGATCACGCGGCCCCGTACCGTCTGGCGAGTCCGGAGGGAGAGCCGTGGACAGTCCACCGGTACGACGCGCGCACGTCACCGTCACCGCTCGCTTCGAGCAGACGCCGAGCGAGGTGTGGTCGCGGTTCGTCGACTTCTCCGACGCACATGTCGGCCCCGGCGGGTGGTCGGAGGTCCTCGTGCCCGACGAGAGCCGTTGGGTCCGCCGTGCGTCGGCGGACCTCGGCGTGGTCGAAGAACGGCGCGGCGACAGCATCGACGGCATCCTGGCGTATCGTGCGCGGGTTCCTGGCGGGTCGGCCCAGGACGACCTCGACGCCGTCGTCCGGGTGTCGCAGGACGGGCACGGCAGCCTCGTCACGTGGAGCACCGAGGGCCTCGCGCGCCGATCGGCGGCGGACCGGGAGCAGGTCGGGCGATGGCTCGCGGAACGCCTGCAGTCAGCTGGCGGCCAGGTGCTGCCGCCGCTCACGATGGACGTCTGGCTCGGGAGCTCCCGTCCGATCGCGCGGACCGGTCTCGACGGGACCGGACCTGCCACGTGGTCGCCGACGACCGCGACGCTCATCGCCGGCGAACGCGACGCGGTTCTGGTCGACGCGCTCATGACGGTCGACGAGGCCGACGACCTCGTCGCGTGGATCCGGAGGACCGGCAAGCGCCTCCGCGCGGTCCTCGTGACGCAGGGCCAGGCGGACCACTTCTTCGGGCTCGGGCAGGTGCTCCGGGCGTTCCCGGGAGCCGTCGCGACCGCGGTCGCCGACGTGGCCGAGCAGGCACAGGCGCACACCCGCCCGGCGTTGCGATCGCGCTGGGAGACGTTGTTCCCCGGACGTCTGCCGCCGACGGTCACGGCCCCGACCCCCGCCCCCGCCGGTGTCATCGACCTGGAGGGGCACGCGCTGCAGCTGTTCGACCTCGGCGAGGTCGGCGGACGTCCCGCGAGCGTCGTATCCGTCCGGGACCTCGACACCCTGGTCGGCGGTGACCTGGTGTACAACCGTGTGCACCCGTGGCTCGTCGGTACCGACCGGGCGTCACGTCGTCGGTGGTGGCGGTCGCTCGACGTCGTCGAGGCGCTGCGCCCCTCCTGGGTCGTCGCGGGCCACCGCCACCCCGAGGCAGTGTCGGACGCCGCCGGCCCCCAGGTCGCGGACCTCCGTAGCTACCTCGAGGACGTCGAGATGGCGCTCGGCACGTGCGCGGACCCACAGTCCTTCGTCGCGACCATGACGGACCGGTGGCCGGGCCACGGGAACCGCTCGACGCTGGAGGCGTCGGCGGTCGCGTTGTTCGCGCCCGCTCGGACGATCGTCCCCGCCCAGTTCCCCGACCTGCTCCCCGGTGGGCCGATCCAGGCGGGCGGCGACGAAGACGCCCTCGACTGACTTCGCTCGCCCGCTAGGCTGTCGCCGATCGGGAGGGACGTCGTGGGCGGATCGGAACTCGCAACGCGGCTCCGGACGCTACGGCTTGCGGCCGGCATGACGCTCGAGGCGCTGTCCGAACGGTCCGGCGTGAGCGTCAGGGGCATCAGCGACATCGAGCGCGGCAGGAGCCTCCACCCCCAGCCCCGCACGATCGAGGCGTTGGTGTCGGGCCTCGCCCTCGACGACGCGGCGCGGCGCTGGCTCCGAGCACCACTGATCGCGAGCGGCCCGGACGGCGGGCGGACCGACTTCCGTCCGGCCCGCGTGACGGACTTCACCGGCCGCGGCGCCGAGCTGCACCGACTCGTCCGACTCGTGGACGCTGCCTCGGCATCCGGCACCGCAGCTCCCGTCCGGGTCGTCGTCGTGTCCGGTCCTCCCGGCATCGGGAAGACCGCGCTCGTGACCGAGGCGCTGGCCCACGTCGCCGGGGAGGGGCGTCGTGTCTTCGTCGACCTCGCGGGGCACGGTCGCCCCGCCTCGACCGCGCTGGAGGTGCTGCAGCGGGTGCTCCGCCAGTGCGAGCCCGGCGACCCGCCAGGGACGCTCGTGGCCGCTCGTGCACGGTGGGCCGAGATCGCCACTGACGAACGCGTGCTCGTCCATCTCGACAACGTGTCGGGGGAGGAGCAGGTGCGACCTGTCCTCGTCGAGGGGCGAGCGACCGTCGTCGCCACCTCCCGCCGATCGCTCGCCGGACTCGACGCCGAACGCGTGGTCCTCGACGTCCTCGACGCCGAGGACGCTCGCGTGCTCCTCGAACGTGTGATCCCGGCGGAACAGCGCGACGATCGTTCGGTGGCGGAACTCCTCGCCCTGTGCGACGGGTTCCCCCTCGCGCTCCGGGTCGCGGCGAACCGCATCGCGAGTCGTCCGGCGACCACTGCTGCGGACCTGGTCGTCCGGCTGCGCTCGGCCGATCGTCGGTTGGCGCTGCTCGTCGCGGGGGACGTGTCGGTGGCAGCCGCGATCGCGGTCTCCCATGACGACCTCGATCCGCAGACGTCCGCGGTGTTCCGCACGACCGCCGCACTCGACGGGGTCACCTTCGACGCGCAGGTGGTCGCGGCAGCGCTCGGGGACGACCCGCTCGAGACCGAGGAACGGCTGGAACAGCTCGTCGACCTCGGTCTCGTCGAACAACGCGGTGCCGACCGGTACCGCGTGCACGACTTGATCCGGCTGTTCGCGTCCGACCGCCTGCGAGAGGACGCGGTCGCCGAGCCCTCCGTCCGCGCTCGCCTGGACCGCTGGCTGCTCGACCAGTTGCTCACCGCCGGGTCGGTGTTCGTCGTCCCCGGGCGAGCCCCGGTCTCACTGTCGGGTGCCGACCAGCAGGCGGCGCGGGACTGGATCGTCGCAGAGGTCGACCACTGGTGGCCGGCGTTCCAGCGCGCGGCGGCCGACGGACGACACGAGACCGTGCTCACCCTGACGAGCGTGCTGCAGTGGGTCGCGAACCTCTGGCCCGACTGGGGCAGGTGGTACGAGCTGGACCTCCTCGCGCAGGACGCAGCGAGTGCGACCGGGGACGACGGTGCTGCTTCCGAGATCAGCGGGCACCTCGCGTGGGCGGCTCACATCGAGCGGGCCGATCACCGTCTCGCTGCGCGGCACGCGGTGGATGCCCTGGGTGCGGCCGAGCGTTCCGGCGCAGCGCACCTGGTTGCCTGGGGGCATTACCACGTTGCGTGGGCTGCGCTGGAGCTCGGGGAGGTCGAACGTGCCGAGGCCCACGTGCGGGCTGCAGTAGCGGGCTTCGAGGCCGACCCGGACCCGGTCTTCCTCCACCAGGCGCGCGGCCTCCTCGGCCTCGTGCTCCGGGCGCAGGGGCGGCACGCCGAGTCGGTCGTCGCGCTCCGTGCAACGGTGCAGGGCATCGTCGCCGGTGTCGACCCCGTGGACGAGCGCGTCCGCTACGCCCAGGCCCTCGCACGTGCCGAACTCGCCACGTCGCTCCTCGCGGCGGGAGCCGCCGATGGAGCGCTCGCCGTCCTCGATGCGGGGCTCGGCTCGGTCCCGCTCGACACCGGGACGTCGCTCGGGCTGCTGCTGCGCACACGGGCGGCGGCCCTGACAGAACTCGGGCGACGGCACGAGGCGCTCCGCGACGTCGAACGCGCCCTGGAGGCGATGCCGGCGCGGGTCCGTCCCGCACGCCTGGACGCCCTGCAGCGCGAGCTCGCCATGCTGCGCGACGACCTCACGGGTCCGCCCGGGTGACGGGTGAACGCGAGCGACGAAGCGACGGCGGGGAGTGAGGTCACACCGTCACCGTCCGCCGCACGGTCACGTCGTCCCGTAGCGCCGCGAGCACCTCTGCCGCGGGCGAGCCGACGGGAGCGTGGAAGGCCGTCAGCACCTGCCGCCGAGGACCGGGCACCTCGAGCGTCTGACAACGCAGGGTGACGAGCCCGTGCCCGTGCACCTCCTGGTCGATCGCACCGTTCAGGTAGGGGCGGGCGTCGTGCCGGGCCCAGAGACGTCGGAATTCCGCGTCACGGACTGACAGGGTGCCCACGATCTCCTGCAGGCGGCGGTCCCGCGGGTCGCTCCCGTACCGCAGCGTGGCGGCCGTACGTTCAGCTGCCTGCGGCCAGTCCTGCATCGTGACCCGGGCGGACGGCGAGAACACGGCGAGGGGCAGGTTCACCCCGGGACGCAGGCCGCCACCCGTCATCGCCCGTGCGAGCGGGTTCACGACGAGCACGTCCTGGTTGCCGTCCATGATGTAGGCCGGGGTGCCGGTCCACTGGTCGAGCAGGCCGGCCAACGCTGCGAGGACCGACCCGGGAGGCGCGGGGGCGTCGGTAAGGAGTCCACCGGTCTGGATGCGCACCAGGCGGCGCATGTGGTCGATCGCGGCCGGGTCCAACCGCAGTGCGCGGCCGAGTGCGTGCAGCACCTGGTCCGAGGGCTGGCGGTCCCGCCCCTGCTCGAGGCGCAGGTAGTACTCCTGGCTGATCCCGGCGCGCTGCGCCACCTCGTCGCGACGGAGGCCCAGGACACGACGCGACGTCAGCGAGACGATCCCGACGTCGGTCGGCTGCACGAGGGCTCGGCGAGCACGGAGGTACTCGCCCAGCGGTGTCGCGGTGGTCGGCATGGCGGTGGTCCCTCTCGTCGGCGGTGCGGCACCGGGCCGTGGTGCTGCATGATGACGAGCACCAGCCCACCAGTCAGCCGGCGTCCGCACCATGCAGAACGCAGGCAGGAATCGAGGAGACCGTGTCCGGACGAACCGACGGAGCGGTCCTCCGGCGCCTGCGCGCTGAGGTCGGCCTGACCCTCGCCGACCTCGCGAGCCGGGCCGGGGTCGGCGTCCGGACGATCGGTGACATCGAGCGCGGCGTGGCACGTCGCCCGCAGCGCGCCACGCTCGAGGCGATCGCGACGGCACTGGGAGCCGGTCCCACCGACCGGAACGCACTCCTCGCCATCGGTCGGCGGCAGTCGTCGTCGACGTCCGCCGCGCCGGACGTCGTCGACGACTTCACCGGCCGTGAGCACGAGCTGCGCCGGATCCTCGACCGACTCGGCGACGACCACGCCACGGTCGTCGTCGTGTCGGGCGGGCCCGGCGTGGGGAAGAGCACCCTGGCGGCGGAAGCGCTCCGCGTGCGCGGCAGCAGGTGGCTGCACGTGGACCTCGGCGGGCAGTCCGCGTCGCCCCTGTCCTCGCTCGACGTGGTCCGACGACTCGTCTCGATCGCCACGGACGGAACGGAGGACGCACCGACCGAGTTCGACGCGGCAGCGTCTCGGTGGCGCGCGCTCCGTGACGAGCACGGTCACGCGGTGCTGCTCGACGACGCAGCGGACGAGGCGCAGGTCCGGCCGGTACTGGAGGCGAGCGGCCCAGCGGCCCCGGTCATCGTCACCGCACGGAGGTTGCTGGCCGGCCTCGACGCCGGGCTCCGCGTGACGGTGACGCCCTTCGAGCAACAGGACGGCCTCGCCCTGCTCGAGCGCATCGTCCCCGATGCCGCGGGACACCCTTCGCTGTCCGCCCTCGCCGAGCGATGCGCGGGAGTCCCGCTGGCGTTGCGGATCGCCGGCAGTCGAGTGGCCGCCCCGGGAGCGGACCTCGACGATTTCCTCCGTGCGATCGTCACCGAGGAGCAGCGGCTCGCGGCGCTCCACCACGGCGACCGCTCGGTCGAGGCGGCCTTCGCCGTCTCCTACCGGGCACTGCCCGCGTCGACCGCGCGCGTGTTCCGGTCCCTCGCGGTGATCGACGGTACGACCTTCGACGCGTGGACCGGCGGTGCAGCGCTCGGACTCGGAGCGGAAACGGCGGAGGACGCACTCGAGGACCTCGTCGACCTCGGTCTCGTCGAGCCCCGCGGCGGGAACCGGTACCGCGTGCACGACCTGCTGCGTGCGTTCGCCGGCGTGCAGCTCGTGACGGAGGACGGAGCGACGGCACGAGACGCCCGTCGCTCCCGGCTGCACAGTGCGGTGCTCGGCAGGTTGGCCGACGCCGCCGGTCGTTTCGCTCCGGGCGCGCCATCGACGAACGGCGCAGACGCCCCGGACGCGGCGCGGAGGTGGATCGTCGGGCAGGTCGACCACTGGTGGCCGGCGTTCCGGGCGCTCGTCGATGCGGGGGACCACACCGCCGTCGCTCGCACGGCCAGCGAGCTGCAGTGGTTCTCGAACCTGTGGCCGGCATGGGGTCACTGGTACGAGCTCTTCGGTGACGCGGTGGAGGCCGCCCGACGCCTCGACGACAGGGCGGCCGAGTCCCGCCTCCTCGGCCTCCAGACCTGGGCGGCGCTCATGGAGCGGGGCGATCGGGACGGAGCGCTGGAACTCGCCACCGCCGGGCTCGCCGCAGCGGACACCGTCGATGACGACCTGCTGCGCGCGAACGCCGAGTACCACGTCGCGTGGGCGTACCTCGCACTCCGGCAACCGCTGCTCGCCCTGCCGCACATCGAGTCAGCCATCGACGGGAACACCCGGGCCAGCGACGACGCCGCGCTCGTCCAGTGTCGGTCGATGGCCGGCGCGGCGCTGCACCTGCTCGGCCGCCACGACGAGGCGATCGTCGCGTTCCGTGGGGTCCTCGACGACCTGGACCGGGCGCCGCAGGGCGACCCCGGGATGGCCTTCACCCGCGTGGTGGCGCTCGAGGAGATCGCGAAGTCGGCGAACGCTCTCGGGAGGTGGGCCGAAGCGCGCGACGCCGCGGACACCGGGCTCGCCGTCGCGGCGGGGATGGGTTGGGACACCGGTGCCGCCCGCGCCCTGCGGCAGCGTGCCGAGGCGCTGCTCGGGTCCGGTTCCGTCGCGGAGGCCCTGGCCGACGCCGAGCGGGCGGTCGCGCTGGTCGACGCGGACCGTGCCGACGCGCAGGCGCTCGCCGTCGTCGGTGAGCTCCGTGAGCTGGTCGCGCGAGCACGCAGGACGACGGCCGCCGCACCGGACCCGTCGACGCGTGCAGTCGACGTCGCAGCGCAGGATGTCCCCGGCGGGGGCAGGCAGGGCACGCCCGACGCTGATTAACCTGCCTCGGTGCAGCCAGACCCCGACCAGCAGCCGATCGTGCGAGCTCGCAACATCGAGCACGCCTACCCGACACACGCGGGAGTGGGACGTGCGGTCCTGCGCGGGGTGTCCCTGCAGGTACGGCGTGGGGAGATGCTCGCCATCGTGGGGCCGAGCGGCTCCGGGAAGAGCACGCTCCTCGCCTGCCTGTCCGGGCTCGAGACGCCGGTGCGCGGCGTGGTCGAACTCGACGGCGTCGACCTGCGCGGGCTCTCGCGGCAACGGTCCGCCCGGTACCGCCGTGGACGGGTCGGGTTCGTCTTCCAGACGTACAACCTGTTGCCCGCCTTGACCGCTCGGGAGAACGTCGCGTTGCCGGCACGCCTGGCGAAGCGCCCGGCGGACCGGCGGACGGTCGACGCCGCACTCGATGCCGTGGGACTGCTCGACGCGGCGGACCAGCGGCCGGACGCGATGTCCGGAGGGCAACAGCAGCGGGTCGCCATCGCCCGCACGCTCGTCGCCCGTCCTGAGGTCGTCTTCGCCGACGAACCCACGGGCGCACTCGACACCGTCGCGGGTGCACGGGTGCTCGACCTGCTCCGCCGGACCGCAGCGGGCGAGCGGTCGGTCGTGATGGTGACGCACGACCTCGCCGCAGCGGCCCGCGCGGACCGTGCCCTGGTCCTGCGCGACGGCCTCGTGCACGCAGAGCTGATCCGTCCGGACGTGGACGGCCTGTTCGCCGCCGTCGAGCACGCGGCCCTGACGTGATCGTCGCGCAGCTGGCTGCGGCCGACCTCCGGTCCTCGTGGCGGGTGTGGTGTGGGTTGTTCGCGGTCTGTGCGGTCGCCGCCGTGGCCGGATCCGTCCCGGGCACGCTCGTCGTGGGCGGGCTGCAGACACCGGACGTGCGGGGCCTCGCGATGCTGTCCATCGCGGGCACGACGGCGGCGTTCGCACTCATCGCCGTCCTGGTGATCGTCTCGGCAGTCGTCCGGCTCACAGCGGCGCTCCTCGTCCGGACGTACGGGCTCTGGCAACTCGCCGGCGTCACGCCTCGCGGCGTCCGGTGGACGATGCTCCTGCAGACGGCCCTGGTGTCGACGACCGGCGCGGTGGCAGGCGCAGCCGCCGCAGCGGTCGTCGTGCCGCCGGCGGTGTCCGCGGCACTCCTCGACTCGAACGGGCTCGCGGACGTCCGAGTGGCGGCGTCCTGGGTCGAAGCAATCGTCGTCGTCGTGGTCACGGCTGGAGCAGCGGTCGTCGCCGGTGCACCAGGGAGCAGGCGTGCAGCAGCCACCTCGCCGTCGGCGGTGCTCCGGAACGCGCCGGTGGGCCGCCGGTCGGTCGCCGTGCGAGCGACGGTCGTCGTCCTGCTCGTGGCGCTCGCCGGGAGCATGCTCGCCGGGCTGCCTGCGTCGGTGCCGGACGGAGCCGCGCCCGCGCTCCTGATCGGCCCGGTGCTGGTCGCGGCGGTCGCCGTGCTGGGCCGGACCGTCGGCGCACCCGCCGTGCGGCTCTGGACCGCGCTCGTGCCTGCCAGCACTTCTGTGACCTTCGGGCTGGCGCGCGCGGCGGTGCGGTGGTCGGCATCACGGAGCGACACGACGCTCGCGGCTCTGCTGGTGGCGGTCGGACTGCCCACGGGACTGGTCGGCGGGCAGCGGACCGCGGCGAGTGCCGTGGGTGCGGACGTGCCCGGCGGAGCCGGGGCGACGGTGCTCGTCCTCAGCGGCCCGGTGCTCCTAGCGGCGATCGGAGCGGCGGCCACCGCGGCGATGGCCGCTCGGGACCGTGCCCGGGAACGCGATCAGCTCAAGGCCGTCGGCGCGTCGCCGGGCCTGCCGGTCGGGGTCGCGGCGCTCGAGGGGCTCGTCCTCGGGATCACGGGGACGCTGGTCGCCGCGGCGGTGGTCGGCGTCGCAGCCACCGCAGAGTGGGCGGTGCTCGTCGGCGGGCACCCCGGTGCGCGGCCGGTCTTCCCCGTCGTGCTGCTCGGTGCCGTGGGCGTGTTCTCGACGGCACTCGTGGTCGTCTCCTCGGTGCTGCCGGCGCTCCCCGCCCGTCGTCGTCGCGTTCCTGTCCGGGCGTGAGCCATCCCGCCCGTCCGGCCGGACCCGACGTAAACTCAGCAGGTGTCGGAACACATCCATCGACTGGTCGGCCGCGACGCCGAGGCCCGGCTGATCGCGAACGCGTTCGACGAGGCGCGTGCCGGTCTGGGCAGCGCGGTCCTCATCGAGGGGGAGCCCGGCATCGGGAAGACCGCCCTCCTGGCGGACACGGCCGCGGTCGTTGGAGACTATGCACGCTTCGTCCTGCGGGCGCGAGGTGTCCGGAGCGCGACCGACGTGGCGTTCGGGGCGCTGCACGAGCTGCTCAACCCCCTCACGGCGTACATCGACGCGCTCCCGGAACGACAGGCGTCCGCCCTCGACGTCGCCTTCGGTCGGCGGACCGGTCCGACGCCGGACCGCCTCGTGCTCGGCGTCGCCGTCCTCGGGCTCCTGGAGGAAGCGTGCACGCACGGCACGGTGGTGCTCCTCCTCGACGACCTGCACTGGATGGACCGGACGTCGGTCCACGCACTGCTGTTCGCAGCCCCACGGCTGACGGCTCTCCGCGTCCTGATCGTCGCCACCTCCAGGACAGGTGGGCAGGTGTCCGATCCGGCAGACGCGTTCCCGACCGTGATCCGTCTGGGACCGCTCGACGACGTCGCCGCTGCGCAGCTGCTCTCGGACGTGGCCGGGCACCTGCCGGACCGGGAACGTTTGCGCGTCCGACGCGAGGCGTACGGCAACCCCCTGGCCCTGCTCGAGTTCTCCGCCGCCGACGCAGGTGCGACTCGATCACGGACCACCGACCGGATGTCCGCACGTCTCGAGAGGAGCTTCCTCGACGGCGTCCGCCTCCTCCCGCAGGACGCTCAGGAGGCACTGCTCCTCGTCGCAGCAGGAGAAGGCGCCACGGTCCGGGAACTCGAGGAAGCCGTGGCGGCGGCAGGCCTCGGTGCCGCGGACCTGGCGACCCTGGAACGGGAGGGCTTCGTCCGGCGTGACGGTGACCGCATCGTCCCGCGACACCCCTTGGTCGCCTCGGCACACTACGACGCGGCGGATCCCCTCCGACGCCGCGCTGCCCACGACGTCCTCGCCACCGCGGTCCGTGCCCCGGACCGTCGCGCTCTCCACCGCGCCGCAGCGACCGTCGGCCTCGACGAATCCGTCGCCGCGGACCTCGACCGCGTCGCGGAGACTGCCCTCCGGCACGGCGCGCCGGCAGAAGCCGCGACCGCGTGGCAACGCGCCGCGGACCTCTCGCCCGACCCCACGCACCAGGCGAACCGACTCGTGGAGGCCGCGGAGGCGGCCCGGCGTGCGGGCGCCTCCGATGACGCGTCCGTGCTCCTGCGCCGCGCGGAGCCGCTCGCGGAGCTCTCGGATGCCCGGACGCAACACCGCTTCGCGCGGGCGGAGTGGATGCTGAGCATGACCGCGGACCACCGAGGTCGGGGGGCCGCCGAGCTGGTGGCCTTCGCCGGCACCCGGTCCGAGGCCAGCGAGCGTGCCGAGGTCCTGTTGTGGGCAGCCGCCAAGTGCTACATCCACCAGGAACCGGACGGTGTCCGGGAGCTGGTCGCCTCGACCGTCGAACGCGCTGCTCAGGAGCACGAGGACCGGGACACGGCGGTCCTCGCAGACGTCACCCTGGCGCTCGTGCGGACCGGGCGGCCGCTGGACGACGCGACCGTCGACCGCTTCCTGGACCGCGCCCAGGCGACCGACGGCGTCATCATCAACTGTCTTGCTTTCGCTGCCGAGGAAGCCGGCGACATGGCGCTCTCGGACCGGTGCTGGACAGCAGGCGCCCGCCTGTTCCACGACGCCGCGCGGACGAGCGACGAGGCTACCGCGCTCTGCGGCCGGGCGAGCCCGCGGATCACAGCGGGACACCTGACGGACGGATTGGCCGATGCCGACCGATCGGCACGGCTGAGCGAGGAGTTGGAGCTTCCCGTGGTCACCGGGATGGCGCTCGCCGAGGCGGCTCGAGCGCTCGCACGAGCAGGCGACCGTGAGGGAGCCCGCGCGTGTCTGGACGCGCTGACGCGCATCCCCGTCGCGCAGGGGTTCGCTCGCATCGTCGCCACTGCGGCGTGGGCAGCGGCGCTGACCGCGGCGGACGAGGGGCGCCACGACGACGCACTCGCGCACCTCGCCCGGACCTCCGTCAACCGGCCGGTCGCGATGTGGTCCGGAGCGGACCTCGTCGAGGCAGCGATCCGCACCGGGGACGCATCACCTGTGCTCGAGTGGCTCGACGAGGCGGAACAGGTCGCGGAGGTCACCGGTTCCTCGCACCTGCGGCTGCTCGTGGCGCGATCCAGGGGATTGCTGGCGGTCGACGACGCCGAGGCGCTCGAGCACCTCTCGTCAGCGGTCGAGCTCGGATCACCGAGCACGATGCCGTTCGACCTGGCCGTGGCACGGCTCCACCTAGGCGAACGGCTCCGACGCGTCCGGCGGATCGTCGACGCCCGTGAGCAGCTCGCGCAGGCAGTCCGGCTGTTCGACGGTGTCGGCGCCCGCTCGTGGGCGGCACGCGCGCGCACCGAGCTCCGCGCGGCCGGTGGTGTCGCGGAACGCGATGTGGCGCGCGAGACGGCGGACGACCTGCTCACGCCACAGGAACTCCTCGTCTCCCGCATGGCCTCGACCGGCCGGACCAACAAGCAGATCGCCGACGAGGTGTACCTGTCCCACCGGACGGTCGCCGCCCATCTGTCTCGCGCGTTCACGAAACTCGGGATCAGCCGCCGCTCCCAGCTCGTCGGCGTCCTCGCACCCGCGGACGCACCGGACTGAGTCCCGTGCCCGGTCACCGTCGGGTCACGCGACGGCGGCGGCAGGGCCCGGCGCCGCCGCCGAGCGCCTCCGGGCGTGCTGCAGGAGTCGGGCGCCCGCGCTGCCGGCCTTCGCGGTCAGCGTGACGAGCGACTGCCCGCTGGGACCCGGCACGGCGAGTGAGTGGCACACGAAGTCGACGGCACCGAGTGTGCCGACCCGGATCTGCGCGGGCCAGACGACCTGTCGCTCGACGTCGTGGCGGGCCCACAGGGTGCGGAACGTGTCGTCGCGGATCGCGAGCGTGCCGACGACCTCCTGGTAGCGCGTGCTCCTCGGGTCGCCGTGGAAGCGCAGGTTGGCGACCGCGCGGCGGGCGTCGTCTGCCCAGGCGACGGCGTCCGCGCGCCCGTGCGACGAGAAGAGCTCGAACAGGACGTTGCTCCCGGGCTGGAGCCGGGGGCGGACCAGCCGTGCGAGCGGGTTCGCTGCGAGGACGTCCTGGTCGGCGCTGATGACGAGCGCCGGCAGGTCGGTCAGCCCGTCGACCAGATCGGTCAGCCCGTCGACCACCGCGGCCTTCGCGGGCACGGCGTACGGGGCGTCCTGCTCGTCGAACTTCGCGAGTCGGTGCATGTGCTCGACCGCCACGGGGTCGAGCAGGAGGGCCCGTCCGATCGCGGCGAGCACCTGGTGGGACGGTCGGCGGTCGCGCCCCTGTTCGAGGCGGAGGTAGTACTCCTGGCTGATGCCCGCGAGCTGCGCGACCTCGCTGCGACGGAGCCCCGGTACCCGTCGGGTCCGGGAGGAGATGATGGCGACGTCGGTGGGCCGGACGAGCGCGCGCCGGGCCCGGAGGTAGTCGCCGAGGTGTGCAGACGGAGCGGTCACGGTACCTCCCGGGTCGGAGCAGGCCGTCCCGGGAACGTGCCGGGATCGTGTCTCCACGGTGGCGTCCCCACGACGTCCGCAGCATCCGTCGAATGACCACATCCCTGCCCCATCGGATGGTGTCCCGGCCGGGGACACGTTCCCCGTGCGGGCTCGCCCGTACGCTCCGGAAGGTGAGCACGGACGACGAGGTCGACTTCCGGCGGGCACTGCTCGGCAGACTGGTCTTGCCCTGGCGGACCGTCCCGGCAGCCGTCTACGACCGGCACCTGACCGTCCGTGTCGCCAACTCTCTGGTGCACGCCGTCCACCCGTCGTTCCGGCCCGGCGCCAACCTGGCACGTGCGGCCTTCCTGCAACCCGACGGTGCTCCGCTGTTCCGGGCCGCGCCGGGTCCAGCCGACGTGACACCGGTCGGGACCAGGCTCGCAACGGAGCTCCGACGGCTGCTCGACGAGCACGAGGAGGACCAGGGCTTCATCGAGCTGGTCGGTGAGCTCGCCGCACGCAGCGCCGACTTCGCCCGGCTCTGGGCCGAGCCGGGCGACGCCGGACCGAACGGCGTCGTCGGCTTCGACAACCCCCTGGTCGGTCACCTCGTGCTCGCGTACCACCGCTTCGCCGTGCCCGGTCCGGACGGTGACACCCTGCTGCTGTGGCGCGGTGCGGACGAGGAGTCGGCGGGGCGTCTCGGGCGCCTCGCCGACTCGCTGCCCGACTGAGGCGACCGTCGTCAGCGCGCGACCACGACCTTGCCGATGGCCGTCCCGTCGGCGACCTGGCGGTGCGCCTCGCGCAGGCCTGCGGCGTCGAACCCCTGCACGAGCGAGGTCACGGTGGATCGCACGCGGCCGGCGTCGACGAGGTCCGCGAGCGCGTCGAGCAGGCGCCCTTGCTCGGCCATGTCCGGTGTGCTGAACGACGACCGGGTGAACATGAGCTCCCAGTGCCAGGCGATGGACTTCCGCTTGAGCGGGTACAGGTCGAGGCCGCGCGGGTCGTCGATCGCGGTGATCTCGCCGAACGGCTGCACCAGGTCCGCGAAGGCCTGCACGTTCCCGGCCGAGTGCGCGGTGAAGACGTACTGCACACCCTCGGGCGCCACCGCTCGGACGTTCCGCACCAGGTCCCGGTGGTCGACCACGTGGTCCGCGCCCATGGCGGTCACCCACTCGCGGCTTTCAGGACGTCCGGCCGTGCCGACCACCGTCAGTCCGGTGCGCGCCTTCGCCAGCTGCACGAGCACCGAGCCGACTCCTCCGGGGGCTCCGACGACGAGCAGCGTGCCGGTGCTGTGCTCCGTCAGACGGAACCGCTCGAACAGCGTCTCCCATGCCGTGATGCCGGTGAGCGGGAGTGCCGCGGCCTCGGCGTGGTCGAGTGACGTGGGTCGGCGCCCGACGATCCGCGCGTCGACGACGTGGAGTTCGGCGTTGGTCCCGGGGCGGTCGAGTGCTCCGGCGTACCAGACGGCATCGCCGACGGCGAAGCGGGTCACCGCGGGGCCGACCGCCTCGACGACACCGGAGGCGTCCCAGCCGAGCTGCTTCGTGCCCGAGCGGAGGCCGTGGCGGCTCTTCGTGTCGACCGGGTTGACGGACACGGCCTCGACGCGGACGAGGAGGTCGTGCGGACGCAGCGGGGCGAGCGGCACCTCGCGGGTGACGAACGCATCGTCGTCGCGGACGGACCTGCCCGCCTGCGCGAGGAACGCGCGGGTCGTGGTCGGTGCGGTCCGGTGACTCCGGTTGCTCGGGTCGGTGACGGTCATGGGTTCCTCCGTTGGTACGCGGTCGACAGGTGCTCTCCGTGGAGGCGCGGATCGCCTCCACGACGCACGGTAGGACCTCGCACCGCCGGGCAGCGTGGCTCCGTCGGGGACATCCTCGGTTGTGCATGACCCTGGAGGGGATGCTCCTCGCGGGGACACGTGCCGGGGTGGGAACGGCCCGTAGCGTCAGGATCGTCGCCGTCCGGCGGCCACGATCGAGGAGAACCGATGAGGATCCTGCACCCGCCCGTCCCCGCCACGTCGCACGTCGGTGTCGACGTCGCCCCGCCAGTGCTCCAGACGCTCCTGCTGCCCGTCGTCGCCACGGCTTCGAGCCACTTCGGTGGCCACTCGTGACACCGATGCGCACGGTGCTCGAGGTACTCCGGGCGGACCCGGACCAGTGGCGACGGCGCGGTCTCCGATCGCCTCGGGAGATCGCGGTCATGGCGACGGAGCGCTCGCTGCCCGAGGATCCGGCATACGGCGACTTCTTCGTGCCGTCGGGGTGAGACGCCGACGACGAACGGCCCGGTTCCCTCAGGGGACCGGGCCGTTCGTCTCGTCGGCCGGGTCAGGCTGCGCGGTCGAGCGCCGCCACGTCCACCGGGGAGAGCCGGACCGCGGCGGCGGCGACGTTCTCCTCGAGGTGTGCCGGGCTCGACGTTCCCGGGATGGGCAGCAGGTTCGGCGAATGCTGCAGCAGCCACGCGAGCGCGATCTGTGACGGCGAGACACCAGCGCGCGATGCCATCGCCCCGAGTGCACCGGACCCTCGTGTCAGCCCTCCGGTGGCGAGCGGGAACCACGGGATGAAGCCGATGCCGAGCTCCGCCGTCACACGCACGAGGTCCTCGGACGAACGCTCGACCAGGTTGTAGAGGTTCTGGACCGTCGCGATCGGCACGATCCGCTGCGCCGCGAGGAGCTCCGCGACGCTCACCTCGCTGAGCCCGACGTGCCGGATGAGCCCTTCGTCGCGGAGGGCAGCGAGCGCGCCGAGCTGGTCGTCGAGCGGGACCCGCTGATCGATCCGGTGCAGCTGGTACAGGTCGATGCGCTCGAGTCGGAGTCGGCGGAGGCTGCCCTGAACGGCAGCGCGCAGGTGCCCAGGCCGTCCGTCGACCATCCACTCGCCCCGACGTCCGCGGACGAACCCGCCCTTCGTGGCGATCACGACGTCGTCGCGGTACGGCGCGAGCGCCTGACCGATCAGGTCCTCGGCGACCTCGGGCCCGTACGCGTCCGCCGTGTCGATGAGGGTCACGCCGAGTTCGACGGCCCGACGGAGGACTGCCCGGGCACCCTCGGGGTCGCGCGAGGGGCCGAAGGCGTTCCGGCCGGGCAACTGCATCGAGCCGAAGCCGAGACGTGCGACGGGGAGGTCCCCGCCGATCCGGAAGGTACCCGCATCCGCGGCGGTGACGGGTCGTGCATCGATGTCGGTCATGGTGGTCCTGTTCATCAGCTGATGCGGTGGAGAAGGGATGAGGAAGCGGGCGCTGCTCACACGGCGGGCACGACCGTGCGTTCTCGACGAGCGCGAGCGGTCAGGCCCACTGCGGCGACGGCGGCAGCGACGGCGACGAGCGCTGCGTACGACGCACCGACCGTCACGAGCCCGAGGCCGGCCGTGCAGAAGCCCGCGACGAGCACCGGGACGCCGTAGGCCGCGTATGCGATCAGGTACACGGCTGCGAAGAGGCCGCCGCGGGTCGCGTTGTCCGCGAGCGGGCCGAGGATCCGCAACGAGGACCCGAACGCGGCGCCCTGTCCGGCACCACCGACGAGCGCCGCCCCGACCAGCAGGGGCAGGTCGGCAGTGAGGACGGCGACGCCGGCGCCGACGGCTCCGACGAACAGCAGGCCCGCACCGATCGCCGTTCCGCGCCGGTCTGCGACGCGGGCGAAGAGCATGCCGGCGACCGCCGCGGCGGCGGGTTGCACGGCGATGACGGTAGCGCTCGCCGCTCCACTGCCGAGTGCGAAGACGCCGTCGTCGAGTCGCGGCCCGAGCCCGAGGAACAGGCCGGAGAACATCCAGCCGGCCACCGTCAGTGGAGCCAACACGATGAACCACGCTCGGGCGCGAGTGGGGACCGCGAGCACTGGTCGGAGCGACGCGAGTGCCCCGGCGTGCCGGTCCGCCGTCTCGTCCGCCGCGAGCACGGCGGCTATGCCGACGAGCAACACCACTCCGAGCGTCAGGAACACGGCGGCGGTCGGGTCGGGCGCGAACTGCGCCGCCATGCCTCCACCGAACGCGCCGAGGGCGAGACCCCCGACCGGCGCAGCGCTGGTGAGCACCGTCATCGTGCGCCGGTGCCGTTCGCTGGACAGTTCGATGATCGCCGCCGTGAACGTGCTCGTCGCCGCTCCGGTCGCGACACCCTGCACGGCTCGGGCGGCGATCACCCACCCGATGCCGTCGGCGACGAGGAACAGGGCGCTGGCGACGAGCATGAGGACGAGGGCCGCCACGAGGACGGGCCGCCGACCGACATGGTCTGACAGCCGCCCGGCGGTCAGGAGCGTCCCGAGGAGCGTCACCGCATAGACCGTGAAGGCCGATGTGAGCTGCCAGTCGGGGAAGCCCCAGGCCGCCTGGTAGACGACGAAGAGCGGACTCCCGGCTCCAGCGCCGAACGCGACGGCGACGGAGGCGACGACGACGCCGATCAGCGCGGTCCTCCGGTACCCGGCGGAGGACCGGCGCGGTCCCTCCTGCTCCGACCGACGCAGCAGACCGAGGGACCGGGTCGCGATGCTGCCGACGACGAGGGTGGCCACCCCGACGACGACCCAGGAGAGGACCGTGCCGGTCGTGCCGAGGTGCGCGAGCGAGAGCAGGCGGATCCCGTACGTCGCGCTCGCCGCGGTGGTGAACGTCATCGCCCAGAACCCGATCGCGAACCCGCTCGTGACGTAGCGGCGCAGGAGGAAGACGTGGGGCAGGAGGAAGGCGACCATCGTCCCGGCGAGCGCGGTGTGCACGACGGATGCCGAACCTCCCGTCATCGTCCACCAGGCGTTCCCGGCCACGGCGGGAGGCGCGGAGAGGATGGCGAGGGTCGGGAGCAGGCCGGCCGGCACGGCCGGACCGGTGGCGAAGCGCGCGACGAGGACGGCGCCGATCAGGAGCCAGAACAGCACGCCGGCGGCGAAGTACCCGATGGCCAGCTCCGGGTGTCCGATCGTGGCGAGTGCCTGCGAGCTGAGCAACGACGCCGCCACGGTCGGGAGGAGATACCCGCCGTGCAGGGCGGCGGGATCACGAGGGAGGGTGAGCAGCGTCGTCACGAACCAGGCACCGAACGCCGTCGTCACCACGAGCATCGTCCACACACCGACCGCGCCCGTGACCGGGAACCGGATCGCGAGGTGTGCGGCGAGCAACGAACCGACGGCCGGGACGAGCGCGGCGAACGGACCGAGGACGGGGTGTCGGAGGTCGGCTGCCATCGCCCGCACACCGCCGGGTCGGTGCAGGTACCGCACGATGGTGACCACCCAGGCGACCGCTGCGGCCGCCCACAGCACCTCACCGATGGCCGGCGGTGCGCCGAGTTCGATGCCGGCAGCCGTCCACGTGCCGGCGATGCCGGCCGTCCCGAACGCGATGCCGAACGTGTTGAGGGGGAGCCGCGGTCGCGGCTGCTCCGACGTGGTGCTCATGGCTGATCTCCTCCGAAGGGTTCAGACGTAACCCTCATAGATGGTGCGACATTCCGGAGTGCTGACGGACGGGAGGCGCGGTGCGGACCCGCACCGCGCCTCCCGTCCGACTGACGATGCGTCAGCCCCTGATCCAGGCGAGGACGTCCTGCTGGAGCACCTTGCGGTAGTCGCCGTGGATGCCGTGCGGGGCCCCCGGGTAGGTCTTGAGGGTGCCGTCCGCGACGAGGTCGATCGACTTGCGGGCGGCGTCGTCGATGGGGACGATCTGGTCGTCCTCACCGTGAGCGATGAGGATCGGGACCGTCAGTGCCTTCAGGTCCTCGGTCTGGTCCGTCTCGGAGAACGCCTTGACGCAGTCGTACGCGGCCGAGAGGTTCACCGACTGGCCCTGACGCCAGAAGTCGAGCTTCGCGCCGTAGGAGACGTCGCGGCCGTGGTTCGCCCCGAAGAACGACTCGGACAGGTCGAGCCAGAACTGCGATGCGTCCTCGAGGACGCCGGAGCGGATGCCGTCGAAGACGTCGATCGGGGTGCCGTCCGGGTTGCTGTCCGACTTCACCATGATCGGCGGGATCGCACCGGCGGTGATGACCTTCGCGACCCGGCCGTTCGCGTACTGCGCGGCGTAACGGACCACCTCGCCGCCGCCGGTGGAGTGGCCCATGACGATGACGTCGTGGAGGTCCAGGTGCTCGATGAGGGCGGCGAGGTCCTTGGCGTACTGGTCGATGGTGTGGCCGACGGCCGTCTTCTCCGAACGGCCGTGTCCGCGGCGGTCATGGGCGATCGTGCGGTAGCCGTTCTCGCTGAAGAACTTCAGCTCCGGCTGCCACGCGTCCGAGCTGAGCGGCCAGCCGTGCGCGAAGACGATGGGCTGCCCCTCGCCCTGCTCGGTGTAGTACATCTCGAGGCCGTCGGGCGTGGTGAACGTGGGCATGGTTGTCTCCTTGCGTCGTGGTCTGAAGCCGAACGATCGTCGTCGGCGATGGCGACGCTACGAGCGCCGCGTCGCGGGGGCGTGTCCCCGTGGGGACCACCCACACCGCGCTCCGTCACCACGCGGGTGACCCGGGCAGGGGCACGCAACCCGTCGAGGACGATCCCTAGCGTCGGTGCCGTCCACCGAACGGAAGGAACCGGACATGACCGACATCACGATCACCCAGGCGCACGCCGCCATCACCGCAGCCGAGGAGAAGGCCCAGGAACTCGGCGTCCCCTCGACCATCACCGTGCTCGACCGGGGCGCGCGGCTCGTCGCCGTCGCCCGACAGGACGGTGCGCCGCTGGTGTCCGTCGACGCCAGTGCCGCGAAGGCCCGGACCGCGGTGTCGTTCGGGGCCGCATCCGGCGACCTGTCCGGTGCCGTCCAGCCGGGAGCGCCGTTGTACTCGCTCTGGGCCGCGAGCCAGGAGCCACTCACGTTCGTTGCCGGCGGTGTGCCCGTGCGGGACGCCGACGGGCACGTCATCGGGGGGATCGGATCGAGTGGTGGATCCCCCGACCAGGACCTCGAAATCGCGAATGCGGCGGTCGCAGCGCTCTGACCCCCTCCGTTCCCGCCCGTGCTGCCTGGCCTGGGCGGGGACACGCGCGTCGGTTGCGGACCGCCCTAGCGTCACCGCATGTCCTCCCAGAAATCGACGTGCACCGTCGAACACCGAGCTGACCCGCGGCGTACCGACCGTCCGGGATCAGCGCACGAACGACGCGTCGCCGTCCGGCTGGCGTTCCTCGGTCGGCGACGGGGCGACGTCCACCGGGTCGGTGAGGATCCGCGTGAGTGCGATCGAGGCCAGGGTCGGCGTGGACGACCTGACCGGGACGGTGGATCCGGAGCGGTGTATACGCATGCGAGCAGGCTACGAAGCTGTCAGCGCCCGATGCGTGCCTGCGGCACGGACACCCACGGGCGGACCCGATGAGCGTCGAGGTGACCCTGGGGTGGGTCGTCGTGTTCCTCGTGGTCACCGTCGCGGTGAGCGCGGCGGCACGACGCGTCGGTTGGTCGGCACCCCTCGCGCTCGTCCTCATCGGGGTGGCGGTCTCGTACGTGCCCGGCGTTCCCCGCGTGGACGTCGAACCGGACTTCGTGCTGTCGGTCCTCCTCCCACCGCTGCTGTTCGCCGCGGCGCTGCAGACATCCCTGGCCGACGTCCGCGCGCGGCGTGAACCGCTCCTGCTGCTGTCGGTCGGCCTGGTGGCGTTCACGACAGTGGTCGTCGGCCTCGCCACCTGGGCGGTCGTGCCGACCCTCACCCTCGCCGCCGCGTTCGCCTTCGGTGCGGTCGTCGCTCCGACGGACGCCGTGGCGGTGACCGCGGTGACCCGCCGGGCGCCGCTCCCACGACTGCTGGCATCGATCCTGGACGGGGAGAGCCTGCTCAACGACGCCACCGCGCTCGTCGCGCTCAACACCGCGGTCGTCGCGATCGTCGCGGTCTTCGACCCCGTCCGTGCTGCGGGCGAGTTCGTGCTGGCGGTGGTCGGCGGCGTGGGCGTCGGACTCCTGGTCGCGTTCGTCATGGGAGCCGTGCGGCGACGGATCTCGGTCGCCGTCCTCGACACGAGCCTGTCGCTCGTCACGCCCTACGTCGCCTTCCTGCTCGCGCACGGCATCGGTGCATCGGGCCCGCTCGCGGTGGTGGTTGCCGGGCTGTTCCTCGGTTTCCGCGCTCCGGTGCTGCAGTCGGCGGAGGCGCGCCTCGCTGAGTCGCTGAACTGGCGCACCATCCAGTTCCTGCTCGAGAACGCGGTCTTCCTCCTCATCGGGCTCAGCCTCCCGGCGATCCTCCGCGGCGCGTTGTCGTCCGGCATCGGGGTCGCCCGCGCGGCCGTGGTCATCGGGGTGGTGGTCGTGGTCCTCGTGGCCGCGCGTCTCGGGTGGAGCCTCGCCGTGACGGCCGTCTACCGGTGGGGACCGAGGCGACTCCGGAGACGGAGCTGGCAGTGGCGTCTCGACCTGCCGGTGACCGTCGCCGGCGTCCGCGGGGTCGTCACGCTGGCCGCCGTGTTCCTGCTGCCCGAGCAGACCCCGCACCGGGCGTTCCTGCAGTTCCTCGCCTTCGTCGTGGTCCTGGCGACGCTCCTCATCGGGCTGACGCTGCCCTGGGTCATCCGGAAGGTGGCGCTGCCGCCGCCCGACCTCGACCAGGAGCGGATGGAGACGCAGCTCCTGCTCGCCGAGGCACGGGCCGAGAGCCTCCGACTGGTCGAGGAGCTCGAGGACGGTGCGTACGACGACCGCGTCGTGGAGCGCGTCCGCGTCGACGCCGCACTGCTCGGCGAGACGCTCGTGGGCGACGACGCAGTGCGCGCCGACCGGTCGGCCGCGTACGGGGAGCTCCGGATGCTCGCCATCGCCGAGGAACGCCGAGCCGTCCTGGGGGCGCGGCGCGAGGGGCGCTACCCCGAGGCCGCGGTTCGTGCCGTGCTGACCGTCCTCGACATCGAGGAAGCTGCCGTTCGCGCCACCGTCACCGGGCGGACCGACTGAGGACGCAGGGAGGGTGTCCCGCTCGGGAGCATGTCCCCGACGGGAGCACGCTGTGCAGCCCATACCGCTCTTAGCGTCGACACCGCCGCCGGCCGACGGGGTCGGCCGACCCGAGGGAGCACCGCAATGACCAGCACGGCCCCGACCACCGGCACCACGACCACCACCGTCCGGACGAGCCGCGTGACGGCCGCGAACGGCACCAGCTACGCCTACCGCCGCTTCGGCTCGAGCGCGGACGGCGTCCCGCTCGTGTTCCTGATGCACTTCCGCGGCAACCTGGACAACTGGGACCCGGCCCTCGTCGACCCGATCGCCGCGGACCGCGAGGTGATACTCGTCGACAACGCCGGCGTCGGTGGGTCCACCGGCACCGTGCCGTCGACGGTCGCGCAGATGGCCGTCGACCTGCTGGCGTTCACCGACGCGCTCGGGATCCGCCGGTTCGACGTGTTCGGGTTCTCGCTCGGCGGGTTCGTCGCACAGGACCTCGCCCTGCTCCGGCCCTGGGCGGTGCGCAACCTGGTGCTCGCCGGCACCGGCCCCGCGGGCGCTCCGACCATGCACGGTTGGCGTGAGGACATCGAGCGCGAGTCGCGCCAGGACGTGCCGTCGGCGGAGAACCTCCTCTACATCTTCTTCGCGCACACGGAGACGAGCCGCACGCTCGGCGTGGACTTCCTGCGCCGGCTGGGCGGTCGCACCGAGGATCGGGACGAGCCGACGACCGCGGCGGTCCGCGACGCGCAGTACGACGCTGTGCTGGCCTGGGGCATCCCGGACATCTCGAAGCTCGAACGTCTGACCGCGATCCGTCAGCCGACGCTCGTCCTGCAGGGCGACGACGACCTGATGATCCGCACCCCCGGCAGTCACACGCTCGCCGGGCTGATCCCGGATGCGCGCCTGCACGTGTTCCCGGACGCGGCGCACGCGTCGATCTTCCAGTACCCCGCCGAGGCGGCAGCTCTCACCACCGACTTCCTGACCGCGGCGACCGCCGCCTGAACCCCGGAGCCATCATGACCACCACCACGACCCTGCTCGACCGCATCCTCGACGCCCACGGTGGCGCACGATGGGCGGACGTCTCGACCATCTCCGCGAACCGGCACTTCGGTGGCGCCTTCTGGGGCCTCAAGCAGGTCCCGGGGATCGCCGAGGAAGGCCGCTTCACGGTCGACCTCCGCGAGCAGCGCGCTTCGCTCGAGCACTTCGGTGCCGCCGACCTCCGGACCGAGTTCACCGCCGACCGCGTCGCCGTCGTCCGCTCGACCGACCACGGCGACGAGGTCGTCGAGGAGCTCGTCGACCCGCGGGCGTCGTTCGCCGGTCACGTGCTGGAGACGCCGTGGACGCCCCTGCAGCTGGCCTACTTCACGGGCTACGCCATGTGGACCTACAACACCGAGCCCTGGTCGTTCACGTTCCCCGGCGTGCAGGTCGAGGAAGCCGGCCCGTGGACCGAGCCGGGCGGTGAGACCTGGGACCGCCTCCGTGTGACCTACCCCGACTCCATCGCGACCCACACCCCGACGCAGACGCTCTACGCCGACGCCGACGGTGTGCTCCGGCGGCGGGACTACGAGGTCGACATCGCCGGTGCGTCCCCGAGCGTGGAGTACATGACCGGGCAGACCTGGGTGGACGGTCTGCTGCTAGCCACCGAGCGCAACATCTTCGTCCGCGACGGCGACGGGCACGCGCTGCCGGAGCCGCTCATCGTCTCCATCCGCATCGACGACGTCGTCGTCTCCTGACGAAGCGCATCGTCACGGAACCCGGACGACACCAAAAGGAAGGACGGCCATGACGGACATCGACGGGGCAGTGGTCCTGGTGACGGGAGCGAACGGCGGACTCGGACAGGAGTTCGTGCGCCAGCTCCGTGAGCGTGGCGCTGCACGTGTGTACGCGGCGGCGAGGAGCCCGCGGACGTGGGACGACGGGGGCGTCGTGCCGATCCGGCTCGACGTGACCGACGCCGCATCCGTACGGGATGCAGCCGCTGGCGCCGACGACGTGACGGTCGTGATCAACAACGCGGGTGTGTTGCGCAGCGGCTCCCTCGTGGACGGTGACCTCGACGACGTCCGTGCGCAGATGGAGACGAACTTCTTCGGCCCCCTGCAGGTCACGCGGGCGTTCGCACCGGCGCTCCGCCGCTCGCACGGTGCGGTCGTCAACGTCGCGTCGGCGCTCAGCTGGTTCGCGATCGGCAACGGGTACAGCGCGTCGAAGGCCGCCCTGTGGTCGGCGACCGACTCCCTCCGGCTGGAGTTCGCGGCGGACGGCGTACAGGTGCTCGGCGCCTACCTGGCGTTCACCGACACCCCAATGACGCCCGGGGACATGCCGAAGAACGACCCGGCGGACGTGGTCGCTGCCGTCCTGGACGGGCTGGAGGCCGGAGCACACGAGGTCCTCGCCGACGAGCTCACACGCGCTGCCCGAGCCGGTCTCTCCGCGCCGGTGCACGAGCGCTACGACGCGCTGCAGGAGGCGCACAGGCGCTGACAGCGTGCGGACGCGCAAGACGCCCCCTGCCACGGCACGAGCCGCAGCAGGGGGCGTTCGTCGTGCTCAGACCTCGACGGTCTCCAACGGCCGGAGCGCGATCGGGACGGCCAGCCGACCCTCGAGCGCTGCGCTCAGCGCAGCGAAGGCCGGTCCGGCGGCGTGCGCGTCCAGCGCAGCCTGGTCGCGCCAACGCTCGACCATGACGAACCCACCGGTCCGCGGGTCGCGGTGCAACTCGTAGCGCTCGCAGCCGTCGTCCTCGGAGCGGACCCGTGTGACGGCGGTGAGGAGCGCCTCCCGGACGGTCTCTGCGTCGCGCGGCGACGGTTCGATCTCCGCGATGATGACGATGCTCATGGTGCCCCCTTGCTCAGGCGATCCGCTGGCCACCGTCGAGGTGGACGGTGGTCGCGGTCAGGAACGGATTGGTGAGGGCGAAGACGACCGCGTCGGCGACGTCCTCCGGGGTCCCCACGCGACGGGCGGGGTTCGAAGAGGCGACCTGCGCGAAGAACGCTGCCTTGTCGTCCATGCCGTCCCACGATCCGGAGTCGACGACACCGGGGGAGATCCCCACGACGCGGATCGGTGCCAGGTCCACGGCCAGTGCCGGGACGAGCGCGTCCACCGCACCGTTGGTCGTCGCCATCACCGCGAGTCCGGGCTGCGGCCGGGCAGACACGTACCCGGAGAACAGCACGAACGCGCCGGTGGGCGGCATGATCGGGGCGAGGTGCTTCGCCAGCACCAACGGGCCGACGACCTTCGCACGGAAGGCATCCTCCACGTCGCTCTGTTCGAGTGCGCTGACCGGGCCGTTCGCGTGGTCGGCGGCGACGGTCACCACGTGGTCGACGGACCCGAGCGTCGCCCGAGCGGCGCGGATGCTGTCCTCGTCCCCGAGGTCGAGCCGGACGGCGGACGTACCGCGCCCGACGATCTCGGCGACCTGCTCGGCAGTGTCCTGCCGACGACTGGCGGCGACGACCCGGGCGCCGACGACGGCGGCCGCGGATGCGACCGCCGTCCCGATGCCGGATCCCGCGCCCACGACCAGGACGGTCCTGCCCGCGAGGCCGGTGCTCATCAGCGTGCCGCGTCGATGCCGGCCTGCGCGATGACGGCGTCCTGGTCGGGCGTGCCGCCGCCGGAGCCGACGGCGCCGATCACGGCACCGGACTCGTCGGTGATCGGGAGGCCGCCGGCGACGAACGCGAGCGGCTCGTTGCTCGCGGCTCCGAGCGTGTACAGCGGAGCGCCGGGCTGGATCGCCGCCGCGAGGTCGCCGGTGGCCGCGCCCCCGAAGTACACCGAGGTGCGTGCCTTCGCGAAGCTGGAGTCGATCGACACGAGCGGGGCACCGTCCTGGCGGACCGAGGCGACCATCCGGGCGCCGTCGTCGAGGACGGTGATGGACGACGGCACGCCGAGCTCGGCGGCCTTGGCGTCCGCCGCGGCGATCATGCGCTGCGCCTGGGTGAGGGTGATGGACATGGTTGTCTCCTTCTCTGGTGGTGGTCTTGGTGGGTCTGCGGCTCAGGCGGCCGGTTCGTCGGTGACGACGACCTTGCCGATGACGCGTCCGCTCTCGACGAGGCGGTGGGCTTCGCGCAGCGTCTCGGCGGTGATGGGCCGCAGGACCGTCGTCGCGGTTCCGCGGATGCGTCCGGTGTCGACGAGGTCGGCGACCTCGTCGAGGATCCGGTGCTGTTCGGCCAGGTCGGCGGCTCCGTGGAGGGACCGGGCGAACATGAACTCCCAGTGCCACGTGAGCGCCTTCGACTTCAGCGAGACGACGTCGACCTGCTCGGGGTCGTCGATCGCGACGATCTGGCCGAAGGGGCGCAGCACTCGCTCGTAGACGGGGAGCTGGCCGGTCGAGTTGGCGGTCAGGATCCACTCGATGCCGTCTGGGGCCACGTCGAGGACCTGTGCGGCGAGGTCGCCGTGGTGGTCGACGACGTCGTGGGCGCCGAGGTCGCGCACCCACGCCTCGCTCTCCGGTCGGGAAGCGGTGGCCATCACCCGCACGCCGGGCAGCAGGGTCCGGACGAGCTGGATGGCGATCGAGCCGACACCCCCTGCACCGCCGACGACGAGCAGGGTGCCGGTCGCGTCCGGGGCGATCCGGAGCTTGTCGAACAGGCTCTCCCACGCGGTGATCGCAGTGAGCGGGAGCGCGGCGGCCTCGGTGTGGGACATCGTCGACGGCTTCCGACCGACGATCCGCTCGTCGACGAGCTGGCGTTCCGCGTTGCTGCCGGGCCGGTCGATGGCACCGGCGTAGAACACCTCGTCGCCCGGGGCGAAGAGCGTGACGGCATCGCCGACGGCGCGGACGGTACCGGAGGCGTCGAAGCCGAGCACCCGCACACCGCCGTCCGGTTCCGAGCCGCCGCGGAGCTTGACGTCGACGGGGTTGACCGAGACCGCGCGGACCTCGACGAGCAGGTCGTGCGGGCCGGGGGTCGGTTCGGGGATGGTCGTCGGCACCAGGCTGCGGGCGCTGGTGACCGGGAGAGCAGCTGTCTGTCCGATCGCTCGGACCTCGTTCGTCGTGGTCATGTCAGTACCGTGCACCCGTCCCCGTGGTTACCCGCAAGGCCCCCTGGTTACCGTCGGGTAACCGAGAAAGCCCAGTTCGGAAGCCGTACCCAACGGGAACCAAGCGGTTGCTGCTCGACGTGGCCGCAGGTACAGTGCCGCTGTGACCACGTCGATGAGCCGTCCCGTCGAAGCCGCCCACGTGCTCGACACCTGCGACCGGAACGACGTCTACGCCGCGGCTTGCCCGTGCCGCGAGATGCTCGACCTGCTCGCGAACAAGTGGACGGCGCTCGCGATCGGTGTGCTCGAGGACGGCCCGCAGCGGTTCGGTGAGCTGCGGCGTCACCTGCAGGGCGTGAGCCCGAAGGTGCTCTCCGCGTCGCTGAAGCGCATGGAGGACGCCGGGCTCGTGACCCGGACCGTGTTCGCCGAGGTGCCACCCCGGGTCGAGTACGCGCTGACGCCGCTCGGCGTGGGGGCAGCGGCACCACTGGCGCACCTGCGGGACTGGGTGAACGAGAACGTGTCGCGGCACTGAGGCCTCCCTGAGTCGATGCACCCAGGTTCTGGCAAGGCCGCCGGAGCGAGCGTGTCCCCAACCGGGCCAGGTTGTCCTGCCGGGTAGCTCGTAGCGTCGGAGATCGTTCGATCATCCGATCTCGCAGAGGAGCACCCATGTCCCGCACGTGGTTCATCACCGGTTCGTCCCGCGGCTTCGGCCGTTCGCTCACCCTCGCCGCCCTCCGCGCCGGCGACCGGGTCGCAGCCACCGCCCGGAAGCCGCAGCAGCTGTCGGACGTCGTCGAGGAGTTCGGGTCGCAGGTGCTCCCACTCGCACTTGACGTCACCGACGCGGCCGCTGCCATGGACGCACTCGACGCCACCCGCGACGCGTTCGGCTCGGTGGACGTGGTCGTCAACAACGCCGGGTACGCCAACCTCGCACCCGTCGAGACCGCGTCGGAAGACGACTTCCGGCAGCAGTTCGAGACGAACTTCTGGGGCGTCTACAACGTCTCGAAGGCAGCCGTCCCGATCCTGCGAAAGCAGGGCGGCGGGACCATCGTCCAGTTCTCGTCCGTCGGAGGACGAGTCGGCGGGACCCCCGGCCTCGGCTCGTACCAGGCGGCGAAGTTCGGCATCGACGGACTGACACGCGTGCTCACCACCGAGACGGCGCCGTTCGGGATCCGGTATCTCGTCGTCGAGCCGGGCGGATTCGCCACCGACTGGGCGGGCGCGTCGATGGACGTTCACGGGATCCCGGAGGAGTACAGCGCCACGGTGGGTACCTTCGCGGAGCGTCTCCGCGGAGCGCCGGCGGCGGGAGACCCGGACAGGGCCGCCGAGATCCTCGTGCGCACCGTGGGACGGGACCGGCTGCCGTCCCACCTCGTCATCGGCGCCGGGGCGGCGCGCATGGCGATCGCGTACTCGCAGGAGCAGATTGCCGAGGCCACGGCGTGGGAAGGCGTCTCTGCGTCCGCCGACTTTGGTGCCGAGCGGGTGGAGCTCCCGGGCGGCGGCGGGGTTGGGGCCTGAGCGACAGACGCCAGTCGAAGGTCTTCAACGAGCGGTGTAGTGGTGCTCCCGGGCTGGCCCATCGCTCAGAATGATCATGCCTGTACTGATTGCACGACCAGGAGCGTCGCCGGGGCCGTTTGTAGGCAGCCGTGGCCTTGACTGTCGCGGAGGTGTGCAACAGCTCGACGAAGTTGCCGGCGCGTGATCAAACGTGCGGGCAACCGCCGTTCTTCTCTGCTCCACAACTGGGGTGTCGAGCACCATCGCTTCATCCACTACGTTGAGCGGAACCACAGTTTCGACAGACGCTCAAGAAAGAACCACCCCTCACCATGATCTCGAAGCAGACGCTCGCGTCGGCCGCAGTCGGAGGGGCGGCTGTGCTACTCCTCGCCGGCTGCAGCACGTCCTCCACCTCCAACGTCGCAGCAGGCACCGTCGGCGAGTCCTCGACCACCTCCCCGACTCCCACGTCGACGACGGTCGCTGCCCTCCCCTTTAACGCCGGCGGATACCTCGCTGGAAACGCGACGCCGAAGGTCGCCGTCGGGAACGTAGGGAAGGTCTCCGTCGTGGCCACCGCACCCCTCGAGAAGACGGACGGCACGGGCAGCGGCACGCTCACATTCGCTTTCCGGAATAACACCGCGGCCTCAATCTCCCACGTCGACTTCACCGGCACGGCATCGGTGGGCGGCAAGGTCGTCGCCAGCGGCTCGAGCCAGGACACGATCCCGGCGCAGGTGAAGCCGGGAGAAGCCGGCTTCGGTTACATCTACTTCGAAGACGTCTCGTCCGTACCGGACTCCGGTGTTCAGTACGACTTCAAGGCGTCGACGTCGCCCGCAGATACCTCCTCATACAACTCGGCACCGCTCAACGTCACGCAGGCCGACAACAACGGGAAGTCGATCATCGGCACCGCCGTGAACAAGACCGGCGAGCCCCTCACTGGGCCGTACTCAGTGGGGGTCTACTGCTTCAGCGGTGACACCCTGACCTCGTCGACCCTCGACTACGCCACGGAGTCCGGCGACATCGAGGCGGATGCGACCGTCTCGTTCAGTCACGACCTGTACGACACACCGTGCGACACGTTCACCGTCGGTGTCTCGGGGTGGTTTAAGTGAAGCGGCTGATCGCTCCCGTCGCCCTGGCCGCTGTGCTAGCGCTCACCGGGTGCAGCGCGACGAACACCGCTGACGCATCGGCGGGGCAGACCAGCGCTCCGACGAAGACAGCCTCATCTACGCCGACGCCGGACCCGGTAGTGATCCCGGACTTCACCGGCAACTGGAAACAGAACAACTCCGCAAGCGACGACGGTTGGATGACCGCCACTATCGACGGCAACACCATCACGGCGAACTTCGTCACCGACAATGGCGACACCACGTCGCTGTTCTGGGTTGGCACGTTCACTCCGCCGACAGACGACAAGTCGCCCTACACCTGGACATCGACGCGGGACACCGCCGCCACCGACTCGGCCCTGCTGGCATCGACGGACCCGACGAAGGACTTTATCTACGAGAACGAGGAGATCAGCTTCCCCGTGACTATCGCGGGCAGCACCGCCACCGTCCGGCTGTCCAAGCAGTAAAGCGCGAGGGACGGTCCACCGTGGCGATGCCGGTACCGTCGTACAGGCGTAGAGTCGGCCCACTCGCCGCAAGGTGATCGACGACAAGGAGCGCCGTTCACCTTCGGGCGGACGGCGCTTCTTGTCGTGGCCATTCCGCCTCGTCCTGCCGCCCACAGGTCGCGCGCAGCGAAGCTTTGATGAGGGACTCCGGCCGCTAGCGCGCGAGCTCGACCCGGAAAGTCGTAATGCGCGTTATCGGCGGGAACGAGGGAACGGCCGCCGCAGTGAAGTTTCGGCTAGACCGAGCGCGAAGACGGAAGACGCCGCGGCCGCAAGCGGGGAGGCGCAGTCCATACTCCGCCGTGCCTCATCCGGCTGGCTCGGTCTGGGCATAGAATTGGTGGAATAGAAACGACTACCCTGGGACAGGGAAGGGGGCTCCATGAAGGTCTTCATCGCTGCAGAACTCGGCGTCGCATTCGAGACGCTACGAGAGGTCACGCGGGACGCTGGATGGACGATCTCAAACGCGTCAAGCGATCTTCGGAACTCCTTCGCATCGCCGCGAGACGAGATTCAGAGTGCTGATGCCGTTATTGCCGTTTTGGATAGATCTGCGAAGAACTCTGAGGCAAGCATACTTTTTGAGGCTGGTGTAGCAGTCGGCCAGAAAAAGCCTCTGATGCTAATCATAGAAAATTCGTCTGATCTGCCTGGTACCTTTCCGCGGGAAGTTCAAACGCTACGCACGGAACTCACCAATGCACCAGCGCTGAGATTGCATGTCGGACTCTTCCTGCGCGCGGCCGCGAGTACCAAAGGACGGTCTGTAACTCGGCCTGATTGGACTGAGGCGGCAGAGACCCGGCGGGGTGGCTTTGCGGCCTTCGAAGATTCCTCGATGTGGAGTGTCGCAACCTTTGAGGACCTGGTAATTCGTCTTCTGGAAGCCAGCGGCTTAGCCGTCGTGCAGACAGCGGCCAATTCGGACCAGGGGTACGATCTGGTCGCCAGTAACCCTGGGGCGTCGGATTTCAGCGGGCCGGTCCTAGTGCAGTTGAAAATTGGTTACCCAGACCTCTCATATGCTGCTGATCGGCTCCGCGATGCAATGTTGCGCGAAAGCGCATCCCGCGGCCTGTTAATTTATTTGGACAGCAATCGGCAGGGGCTTCACCCCCGCATCGACAAGGTACAAATCCCGGGCGTCAGCATACTCAGTACCGAATCATTCGTTCAAGCCCTTGAGCGATTTGGAAGCCTCGCCCCCGTTCTTGAAACGGACTCGGTATCGAGAGGGATCGCGCGGTGAGCGCCATCTTCAAGTCGGAGGTGCGCAAGCGCCTCAAAGCGGCAGAAGCGACGGGACTTACGGCTGCGGCGAAAGGCAGCTTGTTTGAGCAATTACTCGTTTATATCTTCGACGAGCTGCCTGCCACCATAGTCGAACCGGGCATAACGAGCAGTTTCGGCACCGAGCAGGTCGATATCGCGGTCTCCAATCGCGGCGCCTTCCCCTCCCTCCCGAATGTCTTCCTTGTGGAGTGCAAGAACTACGGGCACAAGTTAGACAGTAAGGCGGTCGGATACTTTCTCTTTATCTGCCTTTCTCGGAAGGTCGAGCTGGCCGTAATAGTCGCAAGCAATGGATTGACCGGGGACTCTGCTGAGCAAACGTATGCAAAGTCGCTCGCGAAGGCTGCCTCCCCGCTCGGCTGTAAGCTGATTGTTCTTGATCGAGACGATTTACTTTCGTTCACAACGCCCGATGATGTGGTTCGCCTTCTAGAGAGGCGGTATCTGCAGGCGTTCGCGAGTGGCGGGATAGGTGTCCGTTAGTTCCGGTCGCAAGTTCAACCGCCGTCCGATCCACACCGCCTTGAGTACATCCTCCACGGCCACGGCCACGGCCACGGCCACGGCCACGGGATCGGCCGCGAATGCCAAAACTTCCGATTGGTGCTCCTGCCAGTGGCTAGCTACAGGTGGGAGGGTCTTTTCGGTTCATCGGAGCACCTCCACTGCGCGCCGATCGTCCGTGGCAAGCGTCCCGCTCCATCGAGATCAGCAGCCCCAGACGTCCAGCTGCCTGTTCCGCCCGTTCACTCGACCAGAGAGGAACAGGCCGATGACACCAACAACAGCCCCGACGATGCCAATGACGATTGACAACGGATCACTCATGTTCGCGGCGGCGTTCTGGGGTGCAGCTCTGTCATGTGCTCATGGTCGGAGTGACTTCTGACATCCGGCCTGTCGCGCTGCCCGTCGGTGATCGTCGGACACGACTGTCCCAGTCGACCATGTTGGACTTGACAAGGAGGCGCAGATGTCGCAAACATAACAAACATGGCAGATGAAACCGGTATCCCGCAGACCCTCCGAGCGATCCGTTCCAGCATGGACCTCACGCAGGTTCAGTTGGCCGACCGGCTCGGGGTGTCGTTCGCGACGGTGAACCGGTGGGAGGGCGGGACCTCGAAGCCGCAACGAGCAGCGATGGCCAGCATTGCGGCACTGGCCGCAGAGGCCGGTGTGGAGCCAGACACCGCCAGCGAGTCCACCAGCGTGCCGGTGACGCGGGTTCGGGGCCGGCGCAGCTCGGCCACTCCGAGCACGAAGTCGATGGAGCAGATGCTGTGGGACGCCGCGTGCTCTATCCGCGGCGAGAAGGATGCGTCCAAGTTCAAGGACTACTTGCTGCCGCTCCTCTTCCTCAAGCGCCTCTCGGACGTCTTCGACGACGAGATCGATCGCCTCGCCGAGGAGTACGGCGACCGCGATATCGCGTTGGAGATCGCCGAGGGAGATCACTCGCTGCTGCGGTTTTACCTTCCGCCCGAGGCGCGGTGGGTCGCTATCTCACAGCGGACTCCGTACGCGTGGCCGCCCGACGATCGCGGGCGTCCGACCACCCCGAGGGATGTCGGAGAGCACCTGACCAAGGCCGTTCGGGCGGTGGTCCGCTTCAACCCGTCGTTGTCCGGAGTCATAGACATCGTCGACTTCGCGGCGGAACGGAACGGGGAGCGTGACATCAACCCGGCGAAGTTGCGCGGCGTGGTCGAGCAGTTCTCGGATCCCCGCTACCGGCTGGGGCTGGCTGACGTGCAGCCCGACTTCCTCGGTCGTGCCTACGAGTTCCTGCTCCGGAAGTTCGCCGAGGGATCGGGGCAATCCGCGGGCGAGTTCTTCACTCCGACCGAGGTGGGGTTCTTGATGGCGCGGATCCTTCGCCCGCGACCCGGCGAGACCGTCCACGATTACGCGAGCGGCTCGGGCGGTCTGCTGATCAAGCAGCAGTTGGTCGCCCGCGAACTGGACCCGACCGGGAAGGTGCCCCTCAAGATGTTCGGCCAGGAACTCCAGGCTGAGAGCTACGCCGTCTCGCGGATGAACACGATCATCCACGATATGGACGTTGACCTTCGTCGAGGCGACACCATTCTCAATCCCAAGTTCCGTGACAAGGGAGGAGCCCTTCAGCGGTTCGACATCGTCGTCGCGAACCCGATGTGGAACCAGCCGCTCTCGCCCGATGTGCTGACGGACGACCCGTTCGAGCGGTTCGGGAAGGCCGGAGGTGTGACCTCAGGCAAGGGCGACTGGCCCTGGCTGCAGCACACCCTCGGCGTCATGAACGACGGAGCGCGGGCCGCAGTCGTGCTCGACCCCGGCGCCGTTTCGCGGGGATCCGGTTCGAAGAACGAAGACAAGGAACGCGCTATCAGGAGATGGTTCGTTGACCGCGACTTGATCGAGGGCGTCATCCTGCTTCCCGAGAACCTTTTCTACAACACCAGCGCAGCTGGAGTGATCGTGTTCCTCTCACGGCGGAAGCCGGCGGCACGCAAGGACAAGGTGCTGCTGCTCAACGCGAGTAAGCGCTTCGTGAAGGGCAAGCCCAAGAATCACATGTCCGATGACGACGTCGCCGGTGTCGTAGCGACTTACCTCGGAGGTGTGGACGTCGAAGGCGAGATGGCTGTTGTGGACAGATCGGAGATCGTGGCAGCCGACTACAACCTCATGCCGACACTGTGGGTCAAGCATGTCGATGACCGGGTCCACCGGGAGATCGAGGACATCCTCGCTGACATCGCGATTCAGCGACAGCTTGCGATTGATGCTGATAGGACCCTCGCACAGATGCTGGCGCGATCGTGAGCTACGACGAGTGGGACTGGGTACCTCTTGGCTCGCTCTTCGCCATCGATGCGGGCAAGACCATGACCGCTGCGGCTAGGGAGGGAGAGGTGAAAACTCGATTCCTCCGCACGTCGAACGTGCTCTGGGACCGCATCGATCTCACGAGGGTTGACGAGATGGCAGTGGCTTCCGCTGACCTTGCGGCCAAGTACTTGAAGTCAGGAGACATGCTGGTGTGCGAAGGAGGTGACATCGGAAGGGCTGCCATTTGGGAGGGCGGCATGGAGAATGTCACCTTCCAGAATCACCTCCATCGGCTCCGGCCGAAGCGAGATGACGTCATTCCGAGGTTCTACGTCTACTTCCTTCAGGCGGCTTTCACCCAGCTGGGACTCTTTCAGGGCGCTGGGAATCGCACCACGATCCCGAACCTGTCGTCGAGCCGTTTGGCCGCGCTCAGTGTTCCGCACCCGAGCAAGCCTGAGCAGGAAGCGATCGTCGTCGCCCTGCGAAGCGCGCACGACTCGATCGAGCTACACGGGCAGATCGCGGGCTCAGTCCGGGAGCTCAAGGCGGCGTTGATGGAGCGAGCGTTCCGAACCGGCCTTCGCGGCGTCGAGTCCCGAGAGACCGAAATAGGCCTGATGCCCGATGCATGGATCGTTGAAGAGCTTGGAGCCCAGCACTCGGTGAGCACCGGGGCAACCCCGTCTCGAAGCAAGGAGAAGTACTGGGGCGGCGAGATCCCGTGGGTGAAGACAGCCGAGGTCGACTACTCCACCATCACCTCGACCTCTGAATGCATCACGGCTGCGGCCCTCGCGGACACATCCGTACGTATGTACCCAGCGGGCACTCTTCTCATGGCGATGTACGGCCAGGGGGTCACCCGTGGCAAGGTCGCGAAACTAGGGATCAACGCGACATGCAATCAGGCTTGCGCGGCTATACAGCCGATCGCCAATCGGGTCGACGGTGACTACCTTCGCTACTTCCTCGAGTGGCGCTATGAGGACATTCGAGGAAAGGCGCACGGAGGGCAACAGCAGAATCTGAACCTCGACATCGTCCGTGCGCTGGTTATCGCCTATCCAGAAGAAGTAGCCGAGCAGCGCGAGATTGTCGATCTGCTTTCTGCGATAGACGCTGTGCAAGCTTCCCACCGCGGCATGGAGCGGCTCGCGACGGAGCTATTCCAGTCCCTGCTCTTCAACACCATGACCGGCGGATTCGTCGTGGCCGCACCAAGAGATGATCCCGAAAGGCTCGAGGCGCTCGCATGACGATGCTCAAGATCAACGAGGCGCACTCCGCCCAATTTCCCATGGTCGGCCATGCCGGTGAAATCGGCTGGGACGTTGTGGGTCCCGACGAGGCTGAGGCGCTTCGCCATGGCCGCGCGAACATGTTGTTCGAGGACGTTCTCGAACGGAAGCTCGTGGAGTTCAACCCGTGGCTCTCCGAGAGTCAGGCGCGTTCGGTCATCGAGACGATCGAAGCGTTGCCGCCCACGATCGAGGGCAACTGGGAGGTGTTGCGCTGGATCCGTGGTGAGCACATGTGGCACGACGAGAACGAGAGTCGCGACCGCCCTGTCCAGGTGGTCGACTTCGACAACCCGGCGAACAATGCCTTGCACGTGACCTGGGAGTGGAAGATCGAGCCAGTCGCGCGCAAGGGCAACCGTGCGGACGTGATGTTCCTGGTCAACGGGCTCCCGGTGGCGATCGTCGAGCACAAGAACCCGAAGGACGGCGACGCCCTAGAGCGGGCTATCAAGCAGATCCGGCGGTACCAAATCGAAACGCCGGAACTGCTGGCGCAGACGCAGCTTCACAACACGACGCATCTGCTCGGCTACTGGTACGGCGTGACGTGGAACGTCACTCGGCGCTCGATCTTCAAGTGGAAGTACACCGAAGACGAGAGTTACCGTGCAGCCGTTCAAGCGTTCTTTGAGCCCGGCGAGTTTCTTCGTACCCTCCGGAACTGGATCCTCTTCTACATCGAGGACGGCGAGACCAAGAAGTCAGTCCTGCGAGAGCACCAGCGCGTCGCCGTCGACAAGATCGTCGAGCGATGCGCCGACCCTGCTAAGAATCGTGGTCTGATCTGGCACACCCAGGGTTCTGGCAAGACGTTCACGCTGCTCACGGCAGCGCGGCAGATCCTCGAAGAGAAGACGCGCTTCGCGAATGCCACGGTGATCGTGGTCGTCGACCGGACGGAACTCGAGGGGCAGCTCAAGGAGTGGGTCGAGCGCCTCCTCGGCGAGATGCAGGCCAGCGACATCGCTGTCCGGCGGGCGGACAGCAAGGACGACCTGCAGGACATCTTCGACTCCGACTTCCGTGGCCTGGTCATCTCGATGATCCACAAGTTCGAGGAGATCCGCGCCAACAGCTCGGATCGCGAGAACATGTACGTCTTCATCGACGAGGCGCATCGGTCAGTGGCAGCCGATCTCGGCTCCTATTTGATGGCGGCCGTCCCCAAGGCCACTATCATCGGCTTCACCGGGACGCCCGTAGGGGGCACCCGCGATGGCTCGGGATCGTTCAAGATCTTCGGGGCCCAGGACGACGATGGGTACCTGGACAAGTACTCGATCATCGAGTCGATCGACGACGGCACGACGCTGCCAATCAAGTACATGATGGCCCCGTCGACGATGACAATGCCGACCGAGGATCTGGACGAGCAGTTCTTCGCCATCGCTGAGCAGGAAGATGTCACGGACATCGACGAGCTGAACAGCGTGCTCGACCGAGCGGTTGGGCTGCGGACGTTCCTCGGTGCAACCGGCCGTGTTGAGCAGGTCGCCGCGTTTGTGGCTGCTCACTTCAAGGAGAACGTCGAGCCGCTTGGGTACAAGGCATTCGTCGTCGCCGTCGACCGCGAGACGTGCGCCAAGTACAAGCGCGCACTCGACAAGCACCTGCCGGCGGAGTGGTCCGAGACCGTCTACAGCAAGAACCCCAACGACAGCGTTGACCGCCCGGACGTGGCAGAGCTGCAGCTCACAGACGATCGCGAGAAGGACGTCCGCCGCCTGTTCAAGAAGGCAGACCAGCAGCCGAAGATCCTCATCGTGACCGACAAGCTGCTGACGGGGTATGACGCACCGCCGCTGTACGCGATGTACCTGGACAAGCCGATGCGCAACCACGTGCTGCTGCAGTCTTTGGCGCGCGTCAACCGCCCCTACATCGACGCCGCGAACGTCAGCAAGCGCGTTGGCCTGGTCGTCGATTTCGTCGGCATCTTGCGCGAGCTGACCCAGGCACTCAGCTTCGACTCCGCGACGATCGGCGACGCGCTTCAGAATCTCGACGTACTGATGACCGACCTGCAGCGGAAGATCACGAGCGCGGCCGGCGACTATCTCGAGGTGGATGGCAGCCTCACGCCCGACGCGCAGTTAGAGAGCGTCGTGTACGGGCGATTCCTGGCCCCCGACGCCCGCAAGAAGTTCTTCGAGGACTACAAGAATGTTGAGGCTCTGTGGGAGATTCTGTCCCCGTCTGCCGAACTCAGCGACCACATCGTGACCTACAAGCGCCTGAGCCAGCTCTACGCAGCTGTCCGGGCCGCCTACTCGCAATCCTCTGGCTTCTTGGCGGATCTTGAGCACAAGACCAAGCGCCTGGTGTCGGACTCGGCCACCCAGGGAGCGCTGGGGCGCTTCTCGCGCATCATCAACTTCGATGTGGAGACGCTCGAAGCTCTGCGGCAAGAGTCCGGACCTGACGAGGGGAAGGTTTACAACCTCCTCCGTGGCCTCCGTAAGGAGTTGAGTGACAATCCCGCTACCGCGCCGGTGCTTCAGGGCCTGAAGGACCGAGCTGACCGGGTCCTGCAGGATCTCGAGGACCGCAAGATCACCGGCATCGCGGCCATGGACGAACTCGACGCACTCGCGCACGAGAAGGCCGCCATCAAGCAGCAGGCTGAGGACAGCGGACTGAGTGACACCGGTTTCGCCGTGTTCTGGGTGCTGAGTCGTCAGACCGCCGTTGAGCCGGGGACGCTGGATGCGATCGTCGCGGCTCGCGAGATCGAGTCGGTCGTCGAGAAGTACGACTCGTGGCGCGACAACCCCGACGAACGTCGCCGGCTCCGCGCCAGCCTCTACAAGCCGTTGCTCACGCTCGGCGCGGCAGAGCGTGCCGCGGCTATCGAGCAGGTAATGCAGGTGCTCGATCAGGGGGAGCAGTAGTCCCGATGGCTTCCCTCTATCCCGAGCAAGTCCTGCAGCGCCGCGCCCTCGCATGGGCGCTGGAGCTGAAGGTGAATCCGGAAAAGATCGTCATTGCCCGAATGTCGTCGAAGTGGGGGTCGTGCGCGCCTGACGGAGTCGTCACCCTTGCTGAAGACCTCGTACGTGAGAGCGACACCTTCCAGGACTACGTGATCGTGCATGAGCTGCTTCACCTGCGCTACCGAAATCACGGGAAGGTCTTCAAAGCCCTCATGACCGCTCATGTCCCGAAATGGCGCGAGATCGATGGTCAGCGGTCGCATGACACGGAACGCCCGAGAGGAGGGCGCTGAACACCATCGACCAGCAGATCGCAGCGTCGACGGTGCCATTGTGCACAATCTCGAAACGCTCCATGAGCAGCGTGATCTTCTCTCGCAGAACGTTCTCGCTCAGCTGCGCAATCTGGTCGAGGGCCTGATCTACCGGGCTCATGTGTGCAGTGGGGGTCAGACGTTCGACCACAACCTGGTGCCTGGTGGTCAGCTCCAGCAGAAGCGCGCCGCCTCTACCAGAGCAGCACCGTTCCGAACGCCGGGCTCTCATTCAGCCCGTGGAACGGATCCCCGAAACCCGTGAAACGCCCTTCGGTACTAGTATCGGCAATCCGTGTCACCGCTGGCGTCCGCGAATAAGCGGAACACCTCGCGGCGGCCCCGTACTCTTGCCGCATGACTCGTGGACGCTGCCCCTCGTGACCGCGATGACGAGCGGTCCGCTCTGGTACGGTGCGCGGGTGTGGGAACGCGGGCTCGACGTCGTGCTCGTCGTGACGGTCGTCGTCGAGGGTGCCCGGTCAGGCAGCGGGACCGCCGACGCGAACTATAGAGCGACAGCAGAGATGTGTTTTCTTGCGAGGCATAAAGGCGAAAGGAGCCTAAGCTCACGCATCGCGTCATCGGAAGCGCCATCAATTCTGAGCGGGCGGCGCTTCCGCCGCATCGGAGGCTCGTCAGGAATCGGCGGTCGAGGCACCCGCGTTAGCGACTTCCTCGAGCATGGCCGACAGACACGAGCTGCGGACTCAGCGCTTGCGCCCGCCTTCAGGCGTCTCATGATCTCCCTCGAGACGGATGGTGCGTCGAGACAGGACGTGTCGATGCGCCTTGGTTGGGGCTCGCGACCAACCCGTGCGCACTCTAGACGCTGCGAACGTTCCGCACGTAGGTATGCGATTGACTTGCGTTCTCTCGGAGGGGCTCAAGCGCCTATGCGAGAACTTACAGAACATACTTCGGTTGGGGCTCCTCAGAACGCGGAGGAATGGATAGCTGGCGGCACGTATAGGTTGGACTGCCGGACGGTCCAGCTTCCGCCAAATTTACGAGAAACGGCTTCCACCCCGTCCGTGACCCAGCTGCCCAGCCGGGGGCTGATGATCAGTTCGTTTATCAGGGCGTTTGTGTCACAGGCAATTGATGCATACCTCGGCAGGCCGGCGGTGCTCGGAGCCTTGTAGTTGTGCTCTCGCGACCGATCGTGCGCCACTAGACGGAATTCATTCTCGTGTAGAAATTCATTGCGCTTCACGAAGAATTGATCGGTGTAGGTTTCGCTCTGAGTGGCGTCGGTAGAGAAGTTGCGATACTGCACACGGCCATAAAAGATCGTGCTCACGCAGTCCGCGCTGCCCAAGGATTGCCGAAGGTCTCCCCACGTGGTCTTGATGGCCAGTCCTCTATCGTCGCCGTAAATCCGCCACAAACCAGCGTTCTCTGTCTCGAACGTATTCCAGCATGAGACGTACGTCCGTTCGCGATGGAACTGTGTTTCAAACGCTTGACGGCTAAGAGAGGCATTCCTTAGATACGGGGGCTGACCTTCTTCTCGCCACTGATCGAGGTCAGCTCTGGTGGCCGCGTCGCCGGCCACACCTTCGTAAGCGTCTTCCATCGAGGTTGCTCGTGGCATCTTCAGGGCTGCGCTGGACAATAGATCTAGGAACTTCGGGAAGTCCAAGTAGCGCCAAAGAACTGTGTCGTCCGACGGTTCGAGGCTGGAAGGGTCGACCGAGGAGAGGGTGACGTCCATGAGGTGGACTATACATCCCCTTTGGGCTCGTGCCGTCGCCGTAGTGACTTGCGCATCAACTTTGGTCAAGCAGCCCGCGGTAGTGCATTGCTGAGTCTCGTCTGAATAGATCTCAACAAAGCTGCTACAAGGGCATCGCAAGGGGGTACCGAGCGGTACTCGTCAGTTTGGGAGGCGGTGACGGAAGTCAGAGTTCGTGTCGGTGACGAACCACAGCGCGATGCGGACTCTGCTCAGGGAGGCATTGTGGTCGGCGTTGCGGAATCCGGTGCAAAAGGAAGCCGTCGTCGTGGCGATGAAGTCGTCGGTCCGGTCGCTGTACCTGCTGCTGCTGTTACGAAGATGGTGGGTCGGCCGGGCAGACCAGTTCGGAGGGTTAGTACCTGGCCTTATTCGGATCCCACCCCCACGCCCACGTCGGGTTCGATCTCGGTCGAGGCGACGACCTGGGCGGCGGGCTCCGTGCGCTGGGTGCCGGGGCTGTCGGTGGTGGATTTTCCGCAGATGTGGCTGTCGGCACCGATACGCGGCTCGTACTGCTTGGAATTCGGCGGTGGCATCGACCCCCCCCGAACCCGGCGCTGTGGGTCCGATGCACGGACTCAACGGCGGCGTCGACGAACGCGCCGGGCGGCGATGCCGAGTGTGCCGATGCAAGCGATGGCGAGCGCCGCAACCGGGTGTGACTGCGTGGTCAGAGCGAGTGCATTCACAAAAGTGACAACGCCGGCCATGAAGCCCGCTAAAAACGCGGAGGCGATATCGATGGGTTTCATGCTGTCTTTCTGTAGCGGGGGTGCGTGAGGACCGACCGCCCAGGCGGTCGGTCCTCACGCGGTCCGCCCTTCGGGAGGTTCTCGAGGTTGTCGAGTTGGGAGCTGTTGGGGTTCGTCTTGATGTAGGGGCCCGCGAGGCAGGTTCCTCGTGGGCAGTAGTGCATGGTGGTGATGGTTGCGGAGTGGCCGCCAGTGCTGGTGCGCCAGGTGTTACCGGCGTTGATGCTTGCAACCACCTGACCTCGGGTCCAGTGGGTGTTCGTGTTGGTGATGACTCCCTCGAGGTGTCGGTGGGTGCCACCTGCGGAGAGTTCCTTGCGGACTCGGGTCACGGTGTACGTGGTCATCGATGCTCCTGTTCGGTGTCGCTGACGAGGGGGCTATTTCTCCGGCCTAGTCACTGAGATCGAGCACAAGCAGCTGATCGTGGAGAACGACTTCCACGGCCTTCCGAGGCGTCGAGCCACAGTCAGCCACGAGATGAGTCACATCATCTTGGAGCACGAGCATCCGCCGTCGTGACCTTCGACCGGAAGTGCGGAGCTGGCGCCGAGCAGGAAGAGGAAGCAGATTGGCTTGCGGGCGAGCTTCTCGTACCGTGGGATGCAGCACTCAGGCAGGCTTGGCGGGATGCCACGGATGACGACGTGGCGAGGCGCTATCAAGTCAGCGTGCCGCAAGCCCGTCGCCGCTTGAATCAGTCAGGAGTGCGGCGCCTGGTGGTCCGCTCAAGGCAGAAGCGCGCCGCTTCGACCAGGGCAGCACCGTTCTAAACGTCAGGCTCCCCTCCAACCCGTGGAATGGATCCCCGAAACCCGTGGAACGCCCGTCGGCACTGGGATCCGCGATCCGCGCCACCACTGGCATCCGCGAAAAAGCCGAACACCTCGCTCGCTCAGGACCGATCGGCCCATCAACGGAGACGGTTGGGTGTGTTCCTTCCGGAGCGTCCCTGGACGTGCGCGGACCTCCTGTCGCACCTTCAGCACAGCGCCGAGGAGGGGAGGAGCGCTGGCCGGGGTCCGTGAACGACGCCGACGGCCTCCTTCACGGACGCAAGATGCCCCGTACTCGGATCCAGGGCAGGGGCATCGTCTCGGGGCGCTGCGTGTCAGCGCTGAGCGGCTGGGCACCGGCAGCACATGCGGCTGTGCGTCGACAGCGCGGGCTCGGGAAGGTCACAACCAGCGAGTACCGACGCCACCGACGTCTCTCGCGAGACGCTCGACGAGCAGGGCTGTTAAGAACGACACATGGCTGTCCGGCACGAGATGCTCACCGTCTTCACCGAGGGAGAGGCCGGCGGGAACCGGGTCCCGGTGGTGCTGGAGGCGGACACGTTCACCGACCAGCAGATGCAGGAGCTCGCGGAGGAGACGGGGCTGGAGTCCGCGTTCCTGTCGCCTTCGGACACACCGGCCGTCGGACGGCTGCGCTACTGGGTACCGAACCACGAGATGAGCATGTGCGGCCATGCCACCATCGGAACCGCATGGTTGCTGAACCGCCGTGGCCATGCCCAACCCGACGACGGATACGTTTTCGCAACCGCTGCAGGCTTGGTCCGGGCGGGAGCGACCACGGACGGTGGGTGGTTCCAGCAGTCTCTGCAGCAGATCGACCCGGTCGACCCGGGCCCGGCGCTCGCCGCGCTGGGCCTCACTCCGGACGACCTCGTCGGAACGTCGTCGAATGCTGCTGCGCCGCGGACGAAGACGCTCCTACCGTTACGCAACACCGCGGTACTGCGCGGACTTCGACCGCACGCAGCCGCCGTCGAACGCGCATGCACCGAGATGGGGTCGACGGGCTTGTATCCCTACGCGGTCATCACGGAGGGGCAAGTGGAAGCGCGGCAGTTCCCGCGGGCATCTGGATACCTGGAGGACCCCGCCACCGGCATCGCAGCCGCCGCACTCTTCTTCGCCCTGGCGGCGAGCGGTGAACTGCCGCGCGGAGTCCTGCAGGTGCGGCAGGGAGCCGCTATGGGTCGGCCCTCACTGATCACCGTCGAAGCCGGCGGACAGTCTCACCACCAGACGCGCACATGTCGGGTGTCCGGAGCCGTCCGGTTCGCGTGACCGCCGATCAGCCGAGCGGAGCACCGAGGAAGTACCCGTGCACGCGCCGGGAGCTGCGGCGGGCGGATGCGATTCTGAAGCCGGCGTCGGCCGGATCCGGTCGGCGACCGCCCCACGAACCTGATGCAACCGGCGTTCACCGCGTCCGGTTCTCCACGGGCGCGCTGGAGACCAACGTCCGTCGCGTCGATCCTGCTCGGCACGGATCGTCTCCTGCTGCCTCGTGGCGATCGGCGCTCGCCGAGCGACTCGGTCACTCCGCCGAGGAGTGCGGGCGAGCGCTCATCTCATGGGCGCGCGCGTCTGCCTCGGTCTCGTAGATCTCGCCCCAGGCGATGCTCGCGGGCATGGCGTCGACACGCAGGTCCACGTCGGGCAGACAGATCTGCACGAAGTGCGGGAAGGTGGGGAACGACCACAGGTCGTCGTCCTCGAACCGACTCCAGAGCAACAACTCCCCGATGCCGAGCGGGTGGCCGAGTTCCTGACCGTTCACCGGCGGATCGCAGCTGACCATCAGTGCGTGGTGACTGTTCGGGAGCTCGATCGGTCGTTCCACCTCGCACCGGAAGACGGACGAGAACCGCTTGCTGTCCATGGACGAGAGGAAGAAGACGTCTCGCATCTCAGAAGTCCAGATCCACGCCATCGACGCAGGGGGTCGGCGTGTGCGGGCGCTTGGTCATCGACTGCACCTCCGCGTCCGCCTCGGTTGCGTAGAGCTCGCCCCACGCGATGCTGGTCGGCATGCGAGTCGTCGGGATGATGACGTCGGGGACACAGATCTGCACGAACTGCGGGAAGGTCGGGAAAGTCCACAAGTCGTCCCCCTCGGAACGGCTCCAGAGGAGGAGTCGAGCGATTCCCTCGGGAAAGCCGAGGTCCTGGCCGAGCGCTGGCGGGTCACAACTGACGACGAGAGCGTGGTGGCCGTTGGGGAGTTCGACTCTCGACTCCAGCTCGCAGCGGAACACGGAATCGAATCGGTCGTCTTCCATCGATGAGAGGTAGTAGGTCGGTTCCACTTCAGAACTCCGGGTTGCTCCGCTGACGTCGTCGACACGGATCGACACCGTCCCGTTTCGGTGTGCTTCCCAGAGCCTGCCAGGCAGCCGGGTGGCGGTCAAAGGGCCGGCGCCGGGACGCTGGTGCGGGAGTCGGTCCAGCTGTGCACGGACATCGTGGCGGGCGCTGACGCAGCGGATGGTGTGCTCCGCCGGTGGTCCTTGGTTGACAAAGAGCAATCAAACAACGATAGTTGACCGTCGTCAATCAATTGGGTGCAGCGCGGCATCCCTCGTCCTGGAGTCACGATGTCCCGTCCCGATGCCGCAGCAGCACAGCTGCACCCGACCGAACCGGCGGCCATGTCCCACCGACAGGTCCTCGAAGCACTCTCCGGGCTCCTGCTCGGCATGTTCGTCGCGATCCTCGCGTCGACCGTCGTCAGCACGTCCCTGCCGAAGATCATCGGTGACCTCGGCGGCGGCGAGAGCGCCTACACGTGGGTCGTCACCTCGACGCTCCTCGCCACGACCGTCTCGACGCCGGTCTGGGGCAAGCTCGCCGACCTCTTCAACCGCAAGCTGCTCATCCAGCTCTCGCTCGTGATCTTCGTCCTCGGCTCTGCGCTCGCGGGGTTCTCGGAGAACCCCGGCACGCTCATCACGTTCCGAGTCGTGCAGGGTCTCGGCGCCGGTGGCCTCACCGCGCTCAGCCAGATCATCCTGGCCGACATCATCAGCCCGCGGGAGCGCGGCCGGTACGGCGGCTACTTCGGCGCGGTGATGGCCGTCGGCACCGTCGGCGGCCCGCTGTTCGGCGGTCTGCTGACCGACACGCTCGGGTGGCGCTGGAACTTCTTCGTCGGCGTGCCCTTCGCGGTCGCGGCGATCATCCTGCTGCAGGTCACCCTGAAGCTCCGGACCCTGCCGGAGCGCAAGGTCTCCATCGACTACCTCGGCATCGCGACCATCGCCGGTGGTGTCTCGCTCCTGCTCATCTGGGTCACCCTCGCCGGCAAGAACTTCGACTGGGTCTCGCCCACCTCGTTCGTGATGGTGATCGGTGCGGCCGTCCTGCTCGCGGCCACCGTGTTCATCGAGCTCCGCGCGGAGGAGCCGATCATCCCGATGACGCTCTTCCGGAGCCGCACGTTCACGATGGCGGTCATCGGTTCCATCGCCGTCGGCATCGCGATGTTCGGCGCCACCGTCTACCTGGCGCAGTACATGCAGCTCGCCCGTGGTGCCACCCCGACGCAGTCCGGCTTGCTGACGATCCCGATGATCGCCGGTCTGCTCATCGCCTCGACCGTCGGTGGTGCCCTGGTGACCAGGACAGGCAAGTGGAAGCCGATCATGCTCATCGGTTCGGTCGCCCTCGTCGTCGGACTCGGTCTCATGGGGACGATCGCGTACGACACGCAGTACGTCGTCGTCGCGGGCTACATGTTCGTCATGGGGAGCGGCGTCGGACTCGTCATGCAGAACCTCGTCCTGGTGGTGCAGAACACGACCGAACCGAGGAACATCGGCGCTGCCTCCTCCGGCGTCGCGTTCTTCCGCTCCCTGGGCGGCGCGATCGGCGTCTCGGTCCTCGGAACGGTCCTCGGGACCCGCGTGGCGGACGCCATCAGTGACAAGCAGGACGCCCTGACGAGGGCGATCGCCGCGCTCGGCGAGAAGGGCGCTGCCGTCGCGAAGGAGCTGTCGTCCGGCAGCATCCCCGCCGTCAGCTCGCTCCCGAAGGGGGTACGCCAGATCATCGAGTCGGCGTACGGCCAGGGCGTCGCCGAGATCTTCCTCATCGCCGCCCCGATCGCGGTCCTGCTCGTCCTGGCGATCGCCTTCATGCCGAACGTGCCGCTCACCACGAAGACCGTCGCCGAGCGCTCGACCGACGCTGGACCGGTCGCCGGTGCGGCCGAGGACTTCGCCGGGGTCGGCACCGTGACCGGGTCCAACCCGACGATCCAGTCGGCGGACTCCCAGGACGGCGGCGAGCGGCGTGCCCGACACTGATGTGATGACCGACGCGGCCACGGACCCCCTGCGGACGTCCGCCGAGGACCTGGCGCTCGATGCGACCGAACGCGCGATCGCCGGCGTCGAACGGCAGTTCCTGGCGTTGGCCGGCTCGACCCGGCGCACGATGCGCGAGCAGGCCGCTCAGATGGAGCTGCAGCCGGCCGGCTACCGGGTCCTCCTCGAGGTCGTGGTCAACGGCAGCACCGGAGCGGGCGAACTCGCGGAGGCGCTCGGGTACGACAAGACCGCCCTCAGTCGTCAACTCAGCGCGCTCGAGGCGCTCGGGCTCGTCACGCGGGAACGCCACGCGGTCGATCGCCGTGCGGTCGTCGTCCGCGCCACGCCCGACGCCGTCGAGCGGGTCCAGCGCATCCGGGCCAGTGCCCGCTCAGCCTTCCGCGAGCGGCTCGTGACCTGGCCGCGCACGGATCTCGAGGACCTCGCACGACTGCTCGCTGCGCTGTCGTGACCCCGCGCGGTGGAGGAGACGGAACGGGGGGGGGGGGGAGAGACCGCGGCGCTGGACGGCGACCCGGCCCCGGCGCCGGTCGGACTGCGTGAACGCAAGCGGGAGGAGACGCGCCGTCGGATCATCCTGGCAGCGCGTGTCGGGAGCCTCGATGCCGGCATCGACGGTCTGACGATCGACGCCATCGCGCGTGAGGCCGACATCTCGCCACGGTCGTTCTTCAACTACTTCCCGAACAAGGAAGCGGCGATCGCCGGGGTGATCCCAGGGACAGCGCGTGCGCTGACTACGGACGAGTTGGACCAACTCCCCGCCGACGTCGTCGACGCCGTGGTGGCCATCGTCGTCGCCGTCCTCGGCCGTCAGGTCGACAGCACGAACACGGACCTGCGTCGCGAGGTGTTCGTCCGGTTCCCGGAGCTCCTCGACGAGTTCCGGCCGTTCTGGAAGGCGTCGGCGCGGACCGCAGCCGTGTCCGTCACCGACCTCCTCCTCCGCCGCGGGTCGACCGCGGAGAGCAGCGCCGTCGTCGCGCCGGTGCTCGTCGCGATGTGTGTCTCGGTGGTGCGGACCATGCTCGCCCGCGGCGAACTCGACAGCGTCGAGTTGGCGCACGGGGTCCGCCCGATCGCCGACGCGATCCGTTCGACCTCCGAGGTCGTCACCGGCGGATCTCGGGGCCGGACGTCCTGACGCCGGGAGGCGCCGCTCGGTCAGAGCGAGACGGTCACCCGGTCGAGGTTCAGGTAGTCGCCGCTGCTCGAGGCACAGGAGACAGCCACCGCGTTCGACCCGGCGCCGAGTTGCACGGGCACGGTGACCGTCGCCCAGGTGGACCACGACCCGGTCGCGGGGAAGGTCACGACGACGGGTGTCCCGCCTCCGATGCTGACCGTCCTGGTCGCGGTGCCGGCGGCCGCGGCGTACCGGAAGGTGAGCGTGTGGCTCCCTGCGGAGGTGACGTTCACGTGCGCGGTCGCCGTCGTGCCCACCGTGTTCCATCCGGCGAGGTACCCCCGCCCGGTGTACCCGGCGTTCGACGCCTCGGTCGGGATGCCCGGGTGGTCGATGTTCTCCGCCTGGTACACGCCGTCGCCCTGCACCACCGAGGTCGAGCCGTCCGGAACGGCCTGCTGCAGCACTGCGACGGTGGCCGAGGCCGCGAGGGACTGCTGCGGCGTCGTGCCGATCGACGGCGTCGGCGCGGTCCAGTCCGGGCCGCCGATGCCCTCGGGGGAGACGTGTGCGGCGGCCTGTGAAGCGTTCGCGGTGAGCACGGACTCGTACTGCGTCTGCCCGGCATCGTCGATGAGGTCCCGGATGTCCCGGGTCAGGATCGCCTTGAACCCCTGGGTGTCGCTCGAACCCTCGTTCACGAAGGTGCCCGCGACCGTGAGGTTCGCGATCGCCCAGTCGACCGCCCGTGTGGCGGTGGTCAGGTACTGCTGGTCGTGCGTGAGCAGGTACATCTGCAGGGCTGCGCCGGCGTACTGGCCCTGGTTGTACGTCCAGTCGTAGTCGGTGAACTGCCCGGTCCCGCTCACGTGGTCACGGATGTGTCCGTTGCGGTCGAACTGGCCCTGCAGCCAGGTGAAGATGCGCTCTGCCGTGTCGCGGTAGGTGGTGTCCCCGGTGGCCGCGTAGAGCCGGAGCGCGGTCTGGACGGCGGTGCCGTTCGTCGCGACGTTCTTCTCGTTCCTGCTCCCGTCGCCCACGTCGACGTTCTTCCACCAGATGCCGCCCCCGTAGGTGGTGTCCTCGTACTGCGCGATGTACCCGAAGACCTCCTCGGCCTCGTCGAGGAACCGCTGCTCCCCGGTGAGTTCGAACGCGCGGACGGCACCGCGCGCCCACCAGCCCATGTCGTCGTTCCAGTCGTTCTGCCGGAAGTCCGGGTACGCGGCCCGCCACCCGTCGAAGACGTCGTCGATCATCCGGCGGCTCGCCGCGTCGTGGGTGCGTGCGTACCGGTCCATCACCGCCTCCCAGTTCTGGGCCTCCCACCAGTAGTCGGTGTAGAGCCCTCCCTGCGGCCCGACGGCGTGCTCCTGGTGGACCTGCCGGTCGCTGTACGTCGTGAAGTACTCCGTGTCCGGGTCCCAGTAGGTGGCGATGAAGGCGTCGTAGGCGGCGGTCGCCTGGTCGGTGGTCAGGGCGGAGGCCCGACCAGGGTCGGTCGCGAGGCCGACGCCGGTGAGCGCTGTCGTGGCCACGGCGCCGGCGACGAGCAGGCCGACGAGTCTGTGCTGCATGGGATCTCCTTCGATCCGAGCTGATCCGTCCTGCCCTGCGCAGGCGTAAAAAGTATACTTGAACTACTTCTTGCGTGGATCGGGCTGATGAATATAGTTGAGGCAGTACCAGCGGAAGTCAAGGGAGCAACGTGGCTCAGATGCATGCAGACCTGGTGGGCCGGGTCGCCCGACAGGTCGAAGACCGGATGGGGCCCGAGGTCGGCGCACTGTTCGCGAACTGTTTCGCGAACACCCTGTCGACGACGATGACGACGATGTCGGACGGGACGACTTTCATGATCACCGGCGACATTCCGGCGATGTGGCTGCGCGACTCGACCGCCCAACTCACGCCCTACCTGCACTTCGTCGGCGAGGACGCGGCGCTGGCGGACACCGTGGCCTCGGTCTCTCGCCGGCAGCTCGAGTACGTCCTCGTCGACCCCTACGCCAACGCCTTCAACCGTGCGCCTGACGGCGCAGGGCACGCCGACGACGTCACCGCCATGGACCCGTGGGTGTGGGAGCGCAAGTACGAGATCGACTCGCTCTGCTACCCGATCCGACTCGCGTACGACCTCTGGGAGCGCACCGGGCGGACCGACCACCTCGCTCGGTTCGCCGAGGTCGCCACCACGGCCATCGACCTGTGGACGGTCGAACAGGACCACGAGACCGCTTCGCCCTACCGGTTCGAACGGCCCGACCCGTTGCTGCCGAGCGACACCCTCGTCCGTGACGGCCGTGGACCGGTGACCGTCCGCACCGGACTGACCTGGAGCGCGTTCCGACCGAGCGACGACGCCACGACGCTCGGCTACAACATCCCGGGCAACGCGTTCGCCGTCGCGGAGCTCCGGCACGTCGCCGTGCTCGCCAGCGCCGTCTTCGCCGACGACGAGCTGGCTCGTCGGGCGACCGCGCTCGCCGACGAGATCGACGCGGCCATCCGTTCCTCCGGCATCGTCGACCACCCGGACCACGGCGTGGTCCTGGCCTACGAGGTCGACGGCACCGGGAACGTCCTGCTCATGGACGACGCCAACGTGCCGAGTCTCCTCGCCTTGCCGATGCTCGGGTGGTGCGACCGCGACGACCCGCTCTACCGACGCACACGCGCCGCCGTCCTGTCGCCGACGAACCCGTACTGGTTCCGCGGCGCGATCGGGAGTGGGATCGGCAGCCCGCACACCCCGGGACGCAACGTCTGGCCGATCGCGCTCGCCGTGCAGGGGCTCACCGCCACCGACCCCGACGAGCGCGCCGGACTCCTGCGGCAGCTCTGTACGACCCACGCGGGCACGCAGCTCATGCACGAGTCGTTCGACGTCGACGACCCCAACGAGTACACGCGCCCCTGGTTCTCCTGGGCCAACGCGATGTTCTGCGAGTTCGTGCTCGACCTCGCGGGACTCCGGACCGCAGCCACGCCGGTACCGGAGCCGGAACGGAGTGCACGATGAGCGTCGTCACCACGCCGGAGGAGCAGGCCGTCGTCGCGAGCGAAGCGGACGACGCCCTCACCGCCGAGCAGCCGAAGCGACGGCGGACGGAACGGGGGAGCGGCGTCAGTGCGACCCGGAAGCAGCAGACCCGCGCCGCCTGGCTGTTCCTCGCGCTGCCGGGAGCGTTGTTCGTGCTCTTCACGGCGCTGCCCGTGGTCATCGCGGCCGTCGTCAGCCTCAGCGACTACGCCGTCATCGGCCCCCTCACCTGGACCGGCTTCGACAACTACGTCGACATCACATCCGACCCGTTCTTCTGGACGGCACTGGGGAACACCGTCTTGTACACGGTGCTCTACGTGCCGCTCGGTCTGGTCATCGCGATCGCCACGGCCCTGCTGCTCAACCGCAGTGGCCGGGCGGTCCGCGTCTTCCGCACGCTGTTCTACATCCCGGTCGTCTCGTCGACCGTGGCGACCGCGACGGTCTGGTACTGGGTGCTCAACCCCCAGTACGGTCTCCTCAACGAGGCCCTGAGCTGGTTCGGCATCAACGGACCGGCGTGGCTGTACGACTCGCACTGGGCGATGTTCGCGATCGTCATGATGAGCGTCTGGGCGGGCTTCGGCGGGAACATGATGATCGTCCTCGGCGGTCTGCAGGGCGTCTCACCGGACCTCCGCGAAGCCGCCCGGCTCGACGGCGCGAACGCGTGGCAGGTCTTCCGGTACGTCGTCCTGCCGGGCATCCGCCGCACCACGTTCCTCGTCTCCACCCTGCTCATCATCAACGCCTTCCAGGTCTTCGACCAGGCGTACGTGCTGACCAAGGGCGGACCCGGGAACTCGACCGTGACGATCGTCTACTACATCTACGACCGCGGGTTCGGGTCGCTGCAGATGGGCTACGCGTCCGCGCTGTCGTTCATCCTGTTCGTGATCATCCTCGCGTTCTCCCTCGTCAACGCCCGCCTCACGAACCGGGACACCGAACGATGACCGCCACAGCCACCCTTCCCCCGTCCGGCACCGTCAACGAGCGGGACCGCCACCAGCAGCGACGCCGTGCTGCGGCCGTCAAGCGGACGAAGACGATCGCCTGGTGGGTCGGTGTCTGCCTGGTCAGCGTCGTCACGGTCGCACCGCTCATCTGGACGCTCGCGACCTCGCTCAAGCCGGCCGGCGAGATCCTCGCGCACTCGCTGTCGCTGATCCCACAGCGCCCCACCATCGACAACTACGTGCAGGCGGTGACGACCGTCCCGTACGGCCGCTACTTCGTCAACTCCCTCGTCCTCGGCGTCGGGGGAGCCGTCGCGAACCTGTTCTTCGGCTCCCTCGCCGGGTACGCCCTCGCGAAGCTGCGGTTCGCCGGACGCCAGGCGGTGTTCTTCACGTTCCTGTCCTCGCTCATGGTGCCCAGCATCGTCACGATGATCCCGACGTTCCTCATCCTCCGGCACTTCCCCCTGCTCGGTGGGAACGACTTCAGCGGCAACGGCGGCCTCGGGCTCATCAACACCTACTGGGCGGTCATCGTCCCCGGCGCCGCCGGTGCGTTCGCGGTGTTCTTCATGAAGCAGTTCTTCGAGTCGCTGCCCGACGAGCTCGGGGAAGCAGCGCGCATCGACGGTGCGGGTGAGTTCCGCATCTTCGCGCTCATCTACTTCCCGCTGACGAAGGCCGGGCTCGCCGTCCTCGGCCTGCTCAGCTTCCAGGCCGGCTGGAACAACTTCCTCTGGCCGCTGATCGTCCTCAACGACCCGAAGATGATGACCGTCCAGGTCGGACTCGCGGGGTTCGTCAACAACTACACGACGAACTACGGCCCGCTCATGGCCGGGACGATCATCACGATGCTCCCGGTGCTGGTCGTGTTCATCTTCGCGCAGCGCTGGATCATCGAGGGCATCGCGCACGCCGGCAACAAGTAAGTCCTCCCGCCAACCCCGGGGACGCCGGATCCAACCGGTACCCCACGCACCAGAAAGCACACGACAATGACGTCACGTCGTCTCCTCAGCGCGGCCGCAGCGCTCGCCGCAGCCGCACTCGTCCTCACGGGCTGTTCCTCCGGGTCGTCCAGTACCACCGGCGCCGACGGGCGACAGGAGGTCACCATGTGGGGCTCCTGGTCGGGCGACCAGGTCGACCAGATCGACACCATGACCAGCGCCTTCAACGAGGCGCAGAGCAAGTACACGGTCAAGTACGTCCCGCAGGAACTCGTCGAGCAGAAACTCCTCACCGCGATCGCGGGCGGCAAGGTCCCCGACCTCGTGCTCTGGGACCGCTACCAGACCTCGCTCTACGCGCCGAAGGGAGCGCTGCAGGCCATCGACGACCGAGTCGCCGACGACAGCGTGGACACGGACGAGTTCTACCCGCAGGCGCTGTCGGAGATGCGCCACGACGGCAAGCTCTACGGCCTGCCGCTGCTCGTCGACAACCGGTCGCTCGTCTACAACGAAGACCTGTTCGCGGAGGCCGGACTCGAGCCGCCCACGACCTGGGACGAACTCAGGAGCGACGCGCAGAAGCTGACCGAGAGGAAGGGCGGCAAGCTGCAGCAGTCCGGTTTCATGCTCAACGACCCGGGCCTGTTCTCGATGTGGCTCCAGCAGGCCGGCGGGCAGCTCCTGACGAAGGACGGCACGAAGACGGCCTTCGACAGCCCCCAGGGGATCGAGGTGCTCGACTTCTGGAAGAGCTTGATGGACGACGGTGTGTACACGAACGGCTTCGGCGACAGCAACGACGTGTTCGCGGCCGGCCAGGCAGCGATGAAGTACGACGGACCGTGGGACGTGCCGAACCTCGACGAGGCCGACGGACTCAAGTGGGGGGTCACCGAGCCGGTCGCCGGGCCGAGCGGGGAGAAGGGGGCCGTGATGGGCGGGTTCGGCCTCGTCATCCCGACCGGGGCGCAGCAGGCCGACGGCGCCTGGGCGTTCGAGAAGTGGTGGGCGACCAAGGCGGAGAACGGCGTCGACTTCGCGAAGGTGTCCGGGTGGATCCCGGCGAACCGTTCCTCCGCGAACGACCCCTTCTTCACCGACGACCCGCGGTACGCCGGTTTCGTGAAGACGCTCGACTACGCCTCCGTCCGGCCGGACGTCCCCGGCTACAGCGACGTCGAGGGCAAGGCCCTCACCCCGGCGCTCGAGAAGTTCATGTCCGGCCAGCTGACCGCGGAGCAGGCGCTCACGCAGGCAGCGAAGCAGGGCGACCGCATCCTCCAGGAGAACCGCAAGTGACCGACACCCTGACGGGCCTCTGGGCCGACCGCGCCGACCGCATCCAGGACAGCATCGAGCGGCTCTTCGGAGCGCCGTGGCCGCAGTTCCTGCACAACGCCTGGCCCGTCGAGGACGCCGACGACAGCACGTTCAACTACTGGTGGCTGGCGCACCTCATCGACGTGCGGCTCGACGCGTACGAGCGCACCGGCGACCCGGCGCGGCTCGAGCAGGCGCGCTCCGTGCACCGGAACATCGTGGAGCGCAACGGCGGGTCGCTGTTCAACGACTACTTCGACGACATGCTCTGGTTCGCGCTCGCGACCCTGCGACTCCACGACGCGACAGGGGAACGGCAGTACCTCGACGACGTCGTCGCCCTGTTCGACCACGTGGTCGAACACGGTTGGAACGACGCCGGAGGCACGAGCCTGGCCTGGCGCAAGCAGCAGCTCGCGTACAAGAACACGCCGGCCAACGGTCCGCTCGTGATCCTCGGCGCGCGACTGCACCGGACCACCGGGGACGACCGGTTCGTCCGGTACGCCGACACGGCGTTCGACTGGCTGACCGAGCACCTCGTCGACGTCTCCGACGGGTTCGTCGAGGACGGCGTCAACCGCGAGGGTGACGGGCGGGTGGACACACAGTGGCGCTTCACGTACAACCAGGGCCTCTACCTCGGCGCCGCCGTCGAGCTGGCGGACCGCCGTCCGGACGACGACCTGCTCGCCGTCGCGGTCCGGACCGCCCGGACGGCCGTCACGGAGCTCTCCGACGGGGTCGTCTTCCGTCAGGAGGGCGACGGTGGTGACGAAGGGTTGTTCAAGGGCGTCTACTACCGGTACCTCGGGCTCCTCCTGGAGCGGCTGCCGGACGGGGACGCCGACCGCGTCGCCCTGACGGCGTTCGTCCGTGCCAGCACCGACGCGCTCTGGGGGGCGTTCCCGGAGGAGCTCGACCGGCCGGCCGCGAACGACTGGACCGAGCTCCCCGTCGGGACGGTGCCGTACTCGACGCAGCTCAGTGCCGCGATGGCGACCGAGTTGCGCGCTCGGCTCGACCCGTAGGCGGCGGCGCGGTCGAGGCGCCCGCCACCAGCTGCGCAGGCACGAGGATCTTCCGGGAACCACTCTCGCCTCGTGCCTGTCGCAGCACCTGCGCCACCGCCTGTCGGCCCACTCCGGGCTGGTCCTGGGCCATGTGCGTGAACCGGAACAAGTGACGGTCGAACGTCGCGTCCGGGTGGTCGAAGCACACGATCGACACGTCGTCCGGCACGTGCTTGCCCAGCTGCTCGAGTGCGTCACGGAGGAGCAGGGCGATGTTGTACTCCCCGGCCACGAACGCCGTCGCCTCGGGATGCGCCTCGATGAAGGCCACCAGTCTCGCGACGTCGTCCTCCGGGCGGTCGGTGGCGCCGGGCAGCGTCGACTCGACGTCGTGGAAGGCCAGCCGGTCGTCGAGGGCCTTGTCGTTGCGAGCGTGTGCCCCGACCCAGCCCCGCCTCCGGTCGTCGTTCGACGTCACGCGGCTGTCCGACGTGACGAGCGCGACCCGACGGTGGCCGAGACCGAACAAGTGCTCGGTCGCCGCAGCGCCGGCACCGATGTTGTCAGTGGAGATGTCGGAGACCGGGATGCCCTCGTACCGACGGTCGAGGATCACCACCGGGAACCCGGCCGGCAGCAGTTCGAGCACCCCCGGTGGGATGAACTCGGAGCTGCTCGGCAGCACCACCAGCCCCTGGACCCGCGTCGCGAGTGCACGGATGGCGGCGTCCTCCGCGTCGTGGTCTCCGTGGGTCCGCTTGACGACGACGTCCGTCTCGGTCCCGGCCTCGTCCAGCATGCCCTCGAGCACCCGGGTCCCGAAGGTGTCGTCGAAGTTGGTGAGCACCACTCCGATGTCGACCTGGTCCGTGGGACGGATCCGAGCGGCAGGGTCGGCGCTGACCACGGTCGTGCCGACCCGCGGCCGCCGCGCGACGTACCCCTCCTGCCGGAGCATGTCGAGCGCTCGACGGAGTGTGATCGCACTGACGGCGTAGTGCGCGAGCAGCTCGGCCTCGGACGGTAGGCGCTGTCCGACCGCGAACTCGCCGGAGCGGATGCGCGACCGGAGGTCCTCGAACGTCGACTGGTACAGCATTCCGCTCCCTTGTCGTCCCAATCCTTATATTCTAAGCACCGAGCGGTCGGGGCGGTACCGGGACGCGTGGTCTCCGTCCTCCCCGTTCCGTCGACGTGACGACGTGCAGTGTTGCCCCGTGTGACGACCGCATGGGAATACCGAACGCCACTCTGCGATTCTCGTCCCCGATGAGCATCACCGACCCCGACACGACGCACGACGCCCCCGCCTCCTGGGACGCCTGGCGCGCAGCCCGCCGCGAGCGGGTCACCGGCGCGCAGGGCGACCTGGCGCTGATCCGCACCGAGTGGCTCCCGATCGGCCAGGAGCCCGACCTCGAGGCGGCGCTCGCCGACCAGCCGGCGACCGTCACCGCGACCTGTGTGCGTCGGACCGACCTGAACACCGGCGAGCCGCAGCACGGCTACCGCCTGTGGGACGCCGAGTCCCCGGCGATCCGGTCCTACATCGACACCCCGGTGTTCCCGTACGACCCGTCGTGGCGGATCACCGCGCACTTCACGCCCGCCGAGCCCGGCCGGACGATCCCGTACGAGCACCTCCGCGACGCCGCCGGTGCCACGCGCGACCTCGTCGTCCCCGGGGACATCACGGCGACGATCGGCGACCGCGAGTACACGCTCAGCGCCTTCGACGACGACGGGACCCTGCTGCTCGTGTTCGGCGACCCGACGAACCGCAGCACCGACGAGTCCGAGCGCACCTACGGCACCGGCCGCTTCCTGTTCGTCGAGCGGCCGGAGGGGTCCTCGACGGGCGAGGAGTCCGACGTCGTCCTCGACTTCAACCAGGCGTTCGTGCCACCGTGCGGGTTCAGCGACCAGTACAACTGCCCGCTCCCGCCCTTCCAGAACCGTCTGCACGTGCCCGTCCACGCGGGCGAGCGCCACGTCGCGCACCGCGCCTGACGCGTCACGCGGCCGTCGGCCGCACAGCCACACCCTGCCTCCACACACCCCCCGAAGCACCAGGAGTCCCGTGAAGACCCGAATCGTCGCGCTCGCCGCGTCCGGCATCGCCCTCAGCCTCGCCCTCGCCGGCTGCTCGTCCTCCGGGGGCGGCGGATCGTCGTCGGGCGGGAACGCCACCGTGGCGATCGGCTCGCTGTACGAGCCGACGAACCTGTCGAACGTCGACGGCGGCGGCCAGGGCGTCAACGAGGCGTTCCAGGACAACGTCTACGAGGGGCTGTTCCGCCTCGGGGACGACGGCAAGGTGACGCCGCTGCTCGCGAAGTCGTACGACACGTCCTCCGACGGGCTCACCTACACGTTCACGCTCCGGACGGGCGTCCAGTTCCACAGCGGCGCGGAGCTCACCAGCGCCGACGTGAAGAGCTCCATCGAGCGCGTCACCGCCGAGGACTCACAGTCCTCCCGCAAGTCGAGCCTGGCCGTCGTGGAGTCCATCGAGACCCCCGACGACGAGACCGTCGTGGTGCACCTGTCGCAGCGGTCGATCTCGTTCGTCTACAACCTGTCCTACGTCTGGATCGTCCCCGCGGGGGAGACGAAGCTGAAGACCGAGGAGGACGGCACTGGGCCGTACACGCTCGACACCTGGAAGCGCGGCTCGTCGATCACGCTCGAGCCCTTCGCCGACTACTGGGGCGAGGCGCCCGCGAACGGCGGGGTCGAGTTCGACTACTTCACCAGCGCCTCCACGCTGTCGAACGCGCTCGCGAGCGGGCAGGTCGACGTCATCACGAGCATCCAGTCGCCCGACGCCCTGTCCAGGTTCACCGCGGACAAGTCGAAGTACACGGTCAGCGAGGGCGACTCCACGACCAAGGAACTCCTCGCGTTCAACGACGCGGAGGGCCCCTTCACCGACGTGAAGCTCCGCCAGGCGATCTCGGCCGCGGTCGACCGGAAGGCCCTGCTGAAGGCCATCTGGGGCGACTACGGCACGGTCAACGGCTCGATGGTCCCGCCGACCGACCCCTGGTACGAGGACCTGACGAGCGTCAACGCGTACGACCCGGCGAAGGCGAAGGACCTGCTCGCCGAGTCGGGCCACGCCGACGGGTTCTCCTTCACGCTCGACACCCCGTCGTACGACCCGCACCCGGCCGTCGCGCAGTACCTGCAGAGCGCGCTGAAGAAGGTCGGCGTGACCGTCGACATCAACACGATCAGCGCCGACGAGTGGTACACGAAGGTGTACCAGCAGCACGACTTCGAGGCGACGCTGCAGGAGCACGTCAACGACCGCGACGTCGTCTTCTACGGCAACCCGGACTTCTACTTCGGGTACGACAACAAGGCGGTCCAGAAGGACATCACGGACGCCGAGCAGGCTCCGTCCGAGGACCAGCAGACGGACCTGCTCCGGAAGGCGAACGAGCAGATCGTGCGGGACGCCGCGAGCGCGTGGCTGTACCTGTACCCGCAGATCGTCGTGTCGGACAAGGACGTCACGGGATACTGGAAGAACGGGCTGAACTCGCAGTTCCCCGTCTCCGACATCACCGTCTCCTAGTACCGACCGACCAGGCAGGATCCGCACCCCCGCATGACCGCGTACGTCCTCCGCCGCCTCGGCATCCTCGTGCTCTCGCTCGCGGTCGCCCTGGTGGTGGTGTTCGCGCTCCTGCGGATCCTGCCCGGCGACCCGGCGAACGCGCTCCTCGCCGCGAACGCGACGCCCGACCAGATCGCGGCCGCCCGGCGGGAGGTCGGCTCCGACCTCCCGCTGGCGCAGCAGTTCGTGCAGTGGATCGGCCAGATGCTGCACTTCGACCTCGGCACGTCGTTCACGAGCGGCCTGCCGGTGCTGCCCGACCTCGCGCAGCGCCTGGTCGTCACCGTGCCGCTCACCCTCATCGCGTTCGGCATCGCCGTCGTCGTGGCCTGCGTCGTCGGGTTCGTCGCAGCTGCGCGAGCCGACCGCTGGTACGGCGTGCTGCTCTCCGGCGTCACGCAGCTCGGCATCGCCGTCCCGGTGTTCTGGATCGGCATCCTGCTCGTGCAGGTGGTGTCGCTGCAGTGGGGCCTGCTCCCGTCGAGCGGCTTCCCGCGCGATGACTGGACGTACCCGGGCGACGCGCTGGAGTCGCTCGCGCTGCCGATCATCACCGTCGCGGTCGTGATGACGGCCTCGATCGCGCGCTACGTACGGAGCGCGGTGCTCGACGTGCTCGGCGCCGACCACATCCGCACCGCCCGGGCGCTCGGTGCGTCGACGGCGTCGGCGTTCCTCCGGCACGGCGTCCGGTCGGCGGTCGTCCCGGTGATCGCGGTGCTCGGCATCGAGCTCGCGTCGACCTTCCTCGGCGCGGTCGTCGTCGAGAGCGTCTTCGCCCTGCCCGGCCTCGGCAGCATGCTCATCACCGGCATCGAGCAGCACGACTACCCGAGCATCCAGGGCGTCCTGCTCGTCTCCACCGTCGCGGTGCTCGTCATCGGCTTCGTCGCCGACGTGGTGCAGCGCATCGTCGACCCGCGTCTGCGCACGAGCGTCTCGGGGAACCGATGAGCGCCCGCCGGTCGGTGTCCCTGACCACGGGCATCGTGCTCGTCGGCGTGGTCGTCGTCGCCGCGGTCGTCTCGCTCGTCTGGCTGCCCTACTCGCTCTACGACACCTCCGGCGGCCGACTCACGCCGCCGGGTGCCGAGCACTGGCTCGGCACCGACACGCTCGGCCGCGACCTCGCGACGCAGCTGCTCATCGGCGCCCGCATCGCACTCGCGACCGGCATCGGCGCCGTCCTCGTCGGTGGGGTGCTCGGCACCGCCATCGGGCTGGCCGCGGCCTTCGCCCGGCCCTGGCTCGACGACACGCTCTCCGCCGTGCTCGACATCGTCATCGCCTTCCCGACGCTGCTCGTCGCGATGCTCCTCGTCGCTGCGCGCGGTGCGTCGCTCGGGACCGCGATCGTCGCCATCGGCCTCGTCATGGCCGCCGTCGTCGCCCGGCTCGTCCGGATCCTGGCCCGACGGGTGCTCCGCCAGGACTACGTCACCGCGGCGCGGACCTCCGGCACGACCTGGCCGCGGATCGTCACCCAGCACGTGCTCCCGAACATCTGGCCGACCCTCGCGGTCAACCTCGCGCTGCAGTTCGGGCTCGCGGTCCTCGCCGAGGCGAGCCTGTCGTACCTGGGCCTCGGTGCGCCGCCGCCGAACGCGTCCTGGGGGCGGATGCTCCAGGACGCCCAACAGACCGCGTTCGAGGCACCCGCCGGTGTCCTCGCGCCGGGCCTCGCGCTCGTCGTGCTGGTCATCGGCGCGAACCTGCTGGCGGACGGCCTCCGCGACGTCGCGGACCCGACCCGTCGCGGACGGCGAGCCGCGCGCGGTGCCGCCCCGGGCCTCCCGGCCGGTGCGCCGGTCGCCGGTGACGGCGTCGGCACCGCCGTCGGACCGGTCGCGGCCGCCACCGACGACCCGGACGGGAGGCCCGCATGACGCCCGCCATCGAGGTCACCGACCTCCGCATCACCTCCGCCGACGGCACCCCGCTCGTCGACGGCGTCTCGTTCTCCGTCGACGTCGGCGAGCGGCTCGGCATCGTCGGCGAGTCCGGCAGCGGCAAGTCGCTCACCGCGCTCGCGGTCATGGGCCTGCTGCCGACGGGGCTGACGGTCAGCGGCTCGGTCCGGGTCGGTGACGTCGAGGTGCTCGGCGCGCGCGAGCGCAGCCTGCGCGACGTCCGCGGTTCGGTCGTCGCCCCCGTCTTCCAGGAGCCGATGACCGCCCTCGACCCGCTCATGCGCGCCGGCGACCAGATCGCCGAGCCGCTCCGGCGGCACCGCGGACTCCGCGGGGAGGCCCTGCGCGCCGCGGTGCGCGAGGCGATCGCCGACGTCGCCCTCGCCGATCCGGAGCGCGTCGCCGGTTCGTTCCCGTGGGAGCTGTCCGGCGGTCAGCGGCAGCGCGTCGCCATCGCGATGGCACTCGCGTGCCGGCCGCGGGTCCTCATCGCGGACGAGCCGACCACGGCGCTCGACGTCACGGTGCAGGCGCAGGTGCTCGACCTCCTCGACCGCGCCGTGACCGAGCGGGGGATGGGGCTGCTGTTCATCAGCCACGACCTGCCGGTGGTCGCACGGACCGTGGACCGGGTGCTCGTGCTCGAACACGGTCGTGCCGTCGAGCAGGGACCCGTCCGGGACGTCATCGCCGCACCCACCCACCCGTACACGCAGCGGCTCGTCGGCAGTGCCCGGACGCTGCAGGACGCCCTCGACGCCGGCCGACGCGGAGGTGCGCGATGACCGCGCTGCTCGAGCTGTCGGACGTGACGTTCCGGTACCCCGGCCGTGGCACGCGCCGCACTGGGGGCACGGGCCTGGCGCTCGACGGCGTCTCGTTCGCCGTGCAGCCCGGTGAGCACCTCGGCATCGTGGGGGAGTCCGGCGCGGGCAAGACCACCGTGCTCCGGATGCTCCTCGGGCTCGCGGCGCCGGACAACGGCTCCGTGTCGTTCGACGGCGCGCCCCTCGACCTCGGCGACCGGGCCGCACTCCGTCGGTTCCGCACCGCCGTGCAGCCGGTGTTCCAGGACCCGTACTCGTCGCTCGACCCCCGCCAACGCATCGACCGCATCGTGGGGGAGCCGCTGCGCTCCCTCGGGGTGGCGTCCGGGTCGGAGGCGTCCGACCGTGTCGCCGCCGCGCTGCGGGACGTCGGGCTCGGCGCCGATGCTGGTCGGCGGTACCCACACGAGTTCTCGGGCGGACAGCGACAGCGCATCGCGATCGCCCGCGCCGTGGTGTCCGGTCCCCGGGTGCTGGTGGCCGACGAGCCGGTGAGCGCGCTCGACCTGACGACCCGAGTCGCCGTCCTCGAGCTGTTCGAGCGGCTCGCCGACGAGCACGGCATGACGATCGTGCTCGTCTCGCACGACCTCGCGGTGGTCGCACGTCTCTGCGCGGCGACCGTGGTCCTCCGCGGCGGTCGGGTCGAGGAGCAGGGCGACACCGGTGCGGTCCTGGCGTCGCCCAGGTCGGACTACACGCGGGCGCTGCTCGACGCGGTGCCGCGGCTGCCGCGCTGAGGCAGTGTGCCCGGGCGTCGACGAGCACCGCCGACGTGTCGGGCAGTGGTCGGCGATCTCCCGACTCCGCGCTGCCGCCGCGGGCGACGTGCAGCGCCCGGCCGCCAGGCACGAATCCCGGGCGGCCGACCGGTTCGTCGTCGACAGCGCCGACCGCTGGAGCAGGCGGGACACCAGGCCATGTACTTCCCTCGGCGCAGACGAGCGATGGAGGATCGCCGTGCGTCCAGCCGGGTGGAGACCTGCTCACCAGAACGGTGTGGTCGTGCGACGCGCGGCAGATGCGATGTGTCGGATGATGGGTCGGTGAACCGGACCGATCGTCTCTACGGCCTCGTGGAGGAACTGCGGGCCGTGTCGCCGCATCCGCGGAGCGCGCGTCGTCTCGCAGAACGCTTCGAGGTGTCCGTGCGGACGATCGAGCGGGACCTCGCTGCGTTGCAGCAGTCGGGCCTGCCGATCTGGGCGGAGCCCGGCCGGACCGGTGGGTACGTCATCGACGCGTCAGCAACGCTCGGCCCGGCGGGGTTCACGCTGGACGAAGCCCTCGCGGTGCTGATCGGGCTCGGCTCGCTCCGCCACAGCCCGTTCCGGCAGGCCGCACGGACCGCCGCCCGGAAGATGCTCGCGGTCATGCCGGACCGGGACGCCGCACGTGCCAGCGCCTTCGCATCCCGGGTGCACTTCCTGGAGAGCGAGGACGACGCGGTCGTGCCGACCGAGTTCGCCGAGGCGCTCCGTGCGGATCGCGTCGTGCAGCTGCACTACCAGGACGCCGGCGGTGCGGAGTCCACTCGGGACGTCGAACCCCTGGGGTCGATCGGGAAGGACGGGCAGTGGTACCTGATCGCCTGGTGCCGGCGGCGCGACGGCGTGCGGGCGTTCCGTGGAGACCGCATGCTCTCGGTCCGGGTCACCGACGAGCGGCCCCCGATGCGGGCGCTCCGCGCTGAGGACCTCGCGATCCAGTACGGACGACTCCGCTCGGTCGTCGACGACTGATCGGCAGCCGACGTCTTCCGCGGAACACCGACAGGACGGTGTCGCGACGACCCGTGATGCTGATGCTCCAACCTCACCAGCGCCTCTGAAGGAGCCCCATGTCGTTCGCATCCATCCGCATCGTCACCGACGACCTCGACGGTCTCGTCGCGTTCTACGAGCGGGTCACCGGCCAGCAGGCCGAGCGCCCCGCCCCGGTCTTCGCGCAGTTCGTCGGCCCCGGCGCGAGCCTCGCGATCGCGAGCACCGCGACCGTCGCCATGCTCGGCGGCGCTCTCACTCCTGCGACGAACCGATCGGTGTTCATCGAGTTCGAAGTCGCTGACGTCGACGGCGCTTTCGCCGGGCTCGGGCTCACGAGCGAGGACGTCGTCCTCGAACCGACCACGATGCCCTGGGGCAACCGCTCCGCACTGGTCCGTGATCCCGACGGCAACGTCGTCAACCTGTTCAGCAGTCCGACCACCGACTAGGCAGCCCGCCGCGCTGGCGACCGACGGCAGCTGACGGCGTCGACCCGGCGCCCAGCCGCCACCTGCGGTCGGGCAGCGCGGGGCAGGGGACCAGTTCAGGGCCGGTAGCGCACCTCCCGACCGTCACACCGCCGACCGCGCTCACCGACCCGGTCGGGTCAGGGGGCCGGAGCGAACCCGAAGGCCGAGGGGTCCCGCCGGATCGCGTGCAGGATGCCCCGGATGTTCCAGGAGGCGGTCCCGACCTCGATCCGGTAGTCACCGGGTGGTGCCAGCCGAGCTGCGATCTCCTCGTTGTTGGCCCGGGTCACACCGTCTCGCAGGAGCCGGCGCCCACAGTCGCGGGTCGAGATGACGACCTGGGCGATCGGCCCGCCGATCCCGCGAGGACGTCGACTGCATCTCGCCTTCCGCTGACGTCACCTGGCAGGTGATCGTCGTCTTGTGGTCGGCGTCGTAGGACTGGACGACAGCCGGGCCGACGAAGACCACGCCGACGATCACCAGGATCGCAGCGATCCCGGCACCGAAGCGGAACCAGGCCCGACGTTGACCGGGACGGACCGACCGCGTTCCGCCGCGGTCACCTGTCGTGCTCGTGCTCGCGCTCCGCCTGCCCACGTCTGCCCTTCGTCGAATGCCGTGCGTCATCCTGCCCGATGAGCGAGCGCGGCTCCCCACGGGGAGCGGTCACGACGCCAGGAAGTCCGAGACGTTCCGCTCGCCGTCGAGCGTCGCCGGACGCGAGCGGTCCTCGGCAGCGGGGGCTGAGCGCCCGGTCGATCCGGTGCGGTCACTCCAGGAGCGACTGCACCGCGTTCCACAGGTCGTGCTGCTGTCCCCCGGAGAACCAGGCACCAGTCCGCTTGTAGCGGTAGGCCCGGTCGCCCGCCCCGGCCCACCCAGACCCGTGCACGTGACCCACGGGACTCCCGTCCGCTCGCGTCACGTCCCACTCCGACGGTGAGCCGCTCGGAGACCCGTCGCGCGTCACGACGTAGTGGTGTCCGGCGTCCGTCTCGACCTCGAACCGCTGATGGTGATCGAGGTCGGCGTCGCGATCCTGTTCCCGGCCGTCGATCGTCACCCTCGCGATGTTCGCCTGCACGTCCACCATCCTGCACGGCATCGGCAGGAGGAACCGTTCGATCGACTGTCCAGCCGCCGACGTCCTCCCGCCTGCCCAGGCTCAGCGCACCCGCACCGTCACGGTCTCGATGCCCGCGTTGCCGTGCCCGTCCATCGCGTACACCGCGAGCTTCCAGTTGCCGGCAGTCGTCGGTGCGGTGATGCGCAGCGTCCCGTCGCCCGTGGTCGTCACCGGCGTCGGCCGGAGCGCCCCGTTGCCGTCGATCCACCGGCTCGTCACCGACACCCGGTAGGTCAGGTTGTCGCCGTCCGGGTCGACCGCCGGAGCGGTCACGGTCACCGTCGACCCGGGTGCGACACCCGTCGAGGGCGAGGCGGCGATGCGCTGGATGACGGGCGGCCGGTTGCCGGTCACCGGCCCGCCGTAGGCCTGCTGCACCGCGTAGTACGACAGGCGCTTGAGGCCGCCGGTGCGGAGGTTCAGCCACACGCCCTGCTCGTCGTCCTCCACGCCGTAGTGGAACATCGTCGCGCCGAGGGCGACCCCGGGAGCGGCGGTCACGGCCTTCCACGCGTCGGTGTACGACCGTGCCGCTGCGGTGTCGCTCGGCTGCTGCGGGACACCGTTCGCGTCCGCGGGGACCTCCCACGACCCGGCCGGCCCGGTCTCGGTGACCAGGTACGGCTTCGTGTAGCCGCCGTCCCGCCACTTCTGCTGCACCCAGCCGATGCCGCCGTAGGTGTTCACCGCGTAGAGGTCGAGGCTCGGGGTGTACTGCCGGTAGAAGTCCCAGGCCTCGGTCGTCGCGTCGGTCGACGTCACCGGGTGCGCGGGGTCCGCGGCGTGGATCGCCTTCGCGACCTGTTCGACGTACTTTGCGTAGGCGACGCGCTGCGCCTCGTCCTGGCCGAGCATGACCTCGTTGCCGACGTCCCACATGAGGAGTCCGCGGTGGTCGCGGTAGCTCGTGACGGTCTTCGTGATGCTCGCGAGCGTGTTCGACTTGTACGCGGAGTCGTTCACGTAGTCGACGTCCTGGTTCAACCAGAGGCCGGCGACGACGCGGATGCCGTGTGCCTCGGCGGCGTCGAACAGCTGGCGGGAGGACGCGTCGGTGCCCCAGGTCCGGACGGTGTTCACGCCCATGCCGGCGATGTCCGCCATGTACGACGAGGCCTCGGCGGCCGGGGGACCGTACGTCACGCCCTTGACGAGCCAGGGCTTGCCGTCCACGGTCAGCTGCCACTTCCCCTGGGAGCCGGTGACCCGCACGCCCGCGGCTGGGGACGGTGCCGGCGTGGTGGGCGTGGTCGGCGTCACCGGGGTCCCCGTCACCTGGAACTCCCACAGCGAGTAGCCGTGGACGGTGCCGCGCTGCACGCCGAGCATCCGGACGTACCGGCCCGTCCCGGACACCGCCTTCCGGACGACCCCGCCCTTGCCGGCGGTCACGTTCGAGACGGTGGTCCAGGTCTTCGCGTCGGCCGACACCTGCAGCTTGTAGGCCTTCGCGTACGCGACTTCCCACCGCAGGGTGATGCTCGAGATCGTCGCCGTGCGGCCCAGGTCGACGCGCAACCACTGCGCGTCGGTCCGCGCACTCGCCCACCGTGTCGCGGTGTTCCCGTCCACCGCCTTCGCGGCCGACCGCGAACTCGAGTCGGTCGACGACGCGACGGCCGGCCGCCCGGTCGACAGGACGGACGGTGCGGCGCTGGCGGCCGGTGTCCGCAGCGCCACGAGCAGGGCGGCGAGCAGGACGACCGCGAGCACCGCCGCGGCCAGTCGGACGGTCGTGGTGACGGTGCTGCTGACGGCGCGCATCGAGATCCTCCGGTCGTGTCCGGGCAACGCTACGGAGCGTCGACGTCACCGGTCAACGGCTCGGAGTCGCCCCAGTCCGAGGGGCCGGAAGGGGACGTCCGCGAGCGGCACCGTCCGCGCCGACGCCTCAGCTCCGGATGACCTCGAGCCTCCCCGGCCCGATCGGCACCACCCCGGCGCGGTAGTCGATCCGGCCGCCGGTCGCCGTGGCGGCATCGACCCGCACCGCGGCCGCGCCGAACCGCCAACCCCGGTTGATGCAGTACACGCCGAACTCGACGACGCCCTCGTCCGGCAGCACCCACGTGCCGGAGCCCCACTGCGCGGGGTGCCCGACGCCGTCGACGGTGACGGTCGGTCGCGCGCCCCAGGCGAACCAGGGCTTGCGCAGTCGGAGTTCGACCCGGCGGCGGGTGGTGCCCGAGGGCGACGGAGCCGGTGTCACCACCCGAGCGTCCCGGGTTCGCCCTTGAACGGCCCGACGATGTCCGCGGTGATCCAGCCGCCGTAGAAGTCGCCCGCCTGCGCCTGCACGCGTTCGCCGGCGACCTCGCACGAGTCCATCCGCGACGGGTAGACGGCGACGTGGTCACGCAGCTCGCCGTACCCCTGCCACGGGGACCGGTACGTCCAGGCACCCCGCGGCACGACCTCGTCGCCGCCGTGCACGTCGAAGTACGTCGCACTGCCCTTGAACTCGCACATGCTCGAGCCACTCGTCGGCACGAGCGCGCCGGGGGCGAAGTCCGCGATCGGCAGGTAGTAGACCGGCGGGTGGCTCGTCTCGAGGACGCGGAGGGCCGCCGTGGTGTCGGCGATGACCTGCCCGCCCAGGCGCACGACGACACGGGCGCCGGTGCGCTCGACGCGCGGTGGCCGCGGGTAGTCCCAGACCGACTCCTGACCGGGTCCGGGCTGCACGGGAACGGGGTGGCCGGGGCTGCGTCGCGTCATGCTCCCGTTGTACCCGCCGGTGGTCGCCGGACTGGAGGCGCGTCACCAGCTGGCACCGGGCCTCCCGTCCGGGACGCGGGGGCGACGGCGACGCACCCCTGGCCACAGGACCGTGGCAGGGCTACGCTCGCGGGCACACCACCTCCTCAACGACGAGAGGCTGTCCCGTGCGCCGAACCATCGCGATCACCCTCGCGGCCGTGACCATCGTCGGGGCCCAGGCCCTGGCCGGGCCCGCGACCGCCGCTCCACCCGCCGCTCCCGCACCACCCGCCACCGCCCGCCACCACGCCCCGGCGGCGACGCACCAGAACCCGATGGCCCTGCGCCTCCCGGACGGCGAGACGGCCGCGAGCTGCGCCGACCCGACCGCCCTGCACGGGGTCGGGCGCGACCGGAACTGGTACCTGTACTGCACGACCGACGCGATCTCGGAGACCGAGACCACCCCGGACGGCGCACTCGTGCAGCACAGTGTCCCGACGTACCGGTCGACGGACCTGACGAACTGGACGTACGTCGGCGACGCCTTCGACACGAAGCCGGCATGGGTCGGCGAGGCGAACGGCATCTGGGCCCCGGACGTCGTGTACCGCGCCGGATCGCGGGGGAAGCCGGGGACCTGGTTCCTGTACTACACGGCGTCGGACACCCCCTCGGCGACCGGTCCGACCGGCGGCGGCTCCGCGATCGGGGTCGCGACGAGCAGCAGCCCGACCGGACCGTGGACGGACTCCGGCGGACCCGTCGTCGCGCCGCAGACCGCGCCGAACGGTGACGGCTTCCGGTGGTCGTTCGACCCCGAGGTCATCACCGACTCCGGCCGGACCTACCTGTACTTCGGCAGCTACTTCGGCGGCGTGCACGTGCGGCAGCTCACGGCCGACGGCCTGCGTTCGCGTCCGGAGACCGAACGCCAGATCGCGATCGACAACCGGTACGAGGGGTCGTACCTGATGCGGCACGGCGGCTGGTGGTACTACATGGGCTCCGCGACGAACTGCTGCAACGGATCGCTCACCGGGTACGGCGTCTTCGTCGCCCGCTCGAAGAGCCCGCTCGGGCCGTTCCGCGACCGCGACGGCGTCGCGATCACGGACACCCGGGTGGGAGGCTCGCCCCTCCTCGCGCAGAACGGCAACCGCTGGGTGGGCACCGGCCACAACACGGTCGTCACCGACTTCGCCGGTCAGGACTGGATGATCTACCACGCGGTCGACCGGACCGACCCGTACTACGCCGGGCAGACCGGGTACACGAAGCGCCCGGCACTCATCGACCCGATCGACTGGGTCGGCGGCTGGCCCGTGGTGCGCGGGGGAGCAGGACCCTCCGACTCCGTGGAGCCCGCCCCGGCGGCACAGCCCGGGCAGCGCTCCGCGTACCGGCCGCGCCTCGCCCCGGTCGACGTCCCGGCGCGGACGATCCGGTCGCTGTCCACCGAGTTCGACGGCACCGCGCTGCCGCCGACGCTCACGTGGACCCGGCAACCGGACAGTGCCACGTACGGGGTCTCCGGCGGTGCCTTCCGGTGGCAGACCCAGGACGCCGACCTGCACCCGCCGCAGACGCCGCTCGCCTCGGTGCTGACCGAAGCGGCACCCGCCGGGGACTACGTCGTGGAGACCCGGGTGCGGATGGACACCCCGGCGACCGGTGACTCCTTCAACTACCGGCAGGGCGGACTCGTCGTGTACGGGGACGACGGGAACTACGTCCGACTGGTGTCGAACTCCATCTTCAACACCCGGCAGACCGAGTTCGGCAAGCAGGTCAGCGGTCAGCCCGACGGTGCGCCGAGCTACGGCAACATGGTCGTCGGGCCGGTCGGGGACGCCACCACGCTCCGGATCGTGCACCGCGTCGTCGACGGGGAGCACCGCTACACGGCGTACACGAGCATCGACGGCCGCCACTTCGTCCGGGGTGGCACCTGGACGGCCGACCTCGGGTCGACGCCGCGCATCGGGCTCATCTCGCTCGGCGGTGCCGGGTCGACGAGCACGTTCGAACACCTGCGGGTGAGCACCGTCCGGTCGACGCGGTAGGGCGCACGAGGAGGAGCGGTCAGGGACGTCCACGTCGTCCCGGGGGGTCACCGTCGTGCCGCACGCAGCGGGCTCGCGTGCGTCTCGGGCCCGGACGGGAGGCACGGGGAGCCGCGGCCGCGGGCCTCCCGTCCGACGGGTGGTGGGCCGGACCGCTCAGGCGGCGGCGACCAGCCCCTGCGCGCGGTCGCCGGCAGCGTCCCCGCGGAGCATGCGGTCGGCCGTCCGGAGGGACAGCGCCATGATCGTGAGCGCCGGGTTCGCGATCACCGCGCTCGGGAAGACCGAGTTGTCCGCGATCCAGAGGTTCGGGACGTCCCACGACCGACCGGCCGCGTCGACCACCGACGCGCCGGGGTCGGTGCCCATCCGGGCGGTGCCGATCGTGTGCGCGGTGCGCTCGAGCACGCGGACGTCCTGCCCGCCCGCGGCCTCGATGATCGCGGTCATGGTGCGGACGGCGTGGCGCCGGATGGCCTCCTCGTTCGAACCGGGCGTGAACGTGATCGTCGCCTTCCGGATCCCGTGCTCGTCGACCTCGTCGCCGAGGACGAGTCGGTTGTCGTCGTACGGCAGGCACTCGGCGTTGATGCCGACACCGGCCATGTGCGGGTAGTCCCGCATCGCCCGCACCAGGGCCGCGCCGCGGAGCCCGCCCCCGCGCACGAGCGACGTGGCGAACGTCAGCGGCTGCACGCCGAGGCTCTGGATCAGGTACCCCCCGGCGAAGTCGGCGTCGGCCGGGCGGACGAAGTCCTCGGTGATGATCGAGGACGGGTAGCCGCGGTAGGACCGCATCGACTCGTCGAACCGGGCCCAGACCTGCGTGGCACCGTGCGCGGTGAAGTTCCGGCCGACCTGACCGCTGCTGTTCGCGATCCCGGTGTGCAGGAGCAGGCGGGGCGTCTCGACCCCGCCGGCCGCCAGGACGAGGGCGCGGGTGCGCTGACGGTGTTCGCGACCGTGCTGCCGGTAGACGACGGCCTCGACCTCGCCCCGGGCGTCGAGCTCGATGCCGTGCACGAGCGCCTCGGCGCGGATCTCCGCACCGAACGCGACGGCGGCCGGCAGGTACGTCGTGTCCATCGAGACCTTCGCGCCGTTCCGGCAGCCCTGGTGGCAGGAGCCGCACGAGACGCAGGCGTGGCGGAGGCCGTGGTGCTCCTGGTGCCGGTCCTCGGTGGTGAGCGCGACGGGGGCGTCCGTCGCGGTGATCCCGACGGCTGCGGCGCCGCGCATCATCATGTCCGACGAGGCGTTCCGGCCCGGCGGGCGCATCGCGTACCGACGTGCGGGGTCCCACGGGTAGTGCTCGGGGCCGGCGACGCCCACGTCGTGCTCGACCTGCTCGATGTAGCGGACGAGCTCGGCGTGGTCGACCGGCCAGTCCACGCCCTCGCCGGTGTCCGACCGCAGGTGCAGGTCGTGCGCGCTCGGCCGCGGTGTGAAGGCACCCCAGTGCAGCGTCGACCCGCCGACACCGGTGCCGCTGTTGTTCGGACCGAAGGCGGTCGGGGCACCGCCGCCGCTGATCCGCTCCTCCATCCAGTTGATGTCCGCCGGTGCCTCGACCTCGTCGGGCAGGTGGTCGCCGGGCTCGGTGTTCCGGCCGGCCTCGAGCGCGACGGCCCGCAGGCCGGCACGGGCCAGGCTCGCGAGGAGCGGTGCGCCGCCCGCACCGGTGCCGACGACGACCACGTCGACGACCTCGTCCTCGCCGTACCGGCGCTGGTGGTCGAGTCTCATCGTGTCGCTCCCGGTTCCCATGCTTCGCGTTGTCCGGCTCCCAGCAGCTGGAAGCCCTGCTTGCGCACGCCGTCCCCGCCGTTGGCGAAGCCGTCGTAGTCGATCGCGCCCATCGTCGCGGGGTGGGCGAGCCACTGCTTGACGAGGTCGACCCCGGCGTCCTCGGACCACGCCCGCAACTGCCCGGCGTCGAGGACCCCACCGGCGGGCGAGTACGTGCCCTCGTCCACGGCGTCGAGGACCTCGGCGAGGTGCTCGTCGGACACCGCGGCCTCCGGGGCGAGGACGTCGAGTGCCGCCCGGTACGCGTCCGGATCGGCGGGCATGCCCTCGGTCCGCCACCCGTCACCTGCCCCGGCGGCGAGCTGGGCGTCGACGCGCAGCGCGAGGTCGATCGCCCGGTCCGCGGCCTGCGGCACGACCACCCGGGCGACGGCGCGCAGGGTGTCGAGCTGCTGCGGGGTCAGTGCACGTGGTTCTGCCGCCGGGTCGTCGGGGAGCGCGCGCTCCGCGAGCACCCCGCGGGTCCGGGCGCTCACCCGCGGCGATGCGATGACACGGGCGGAGTCGGTCGGGACGGTCGGCCCGTGGTCGACGCGTCGGGTCCAGAACGACCGGATCCGGTCGGCGACCGCGTCCGGCTGTTCCCAGGGCAGGAGGTGCGCGGCGTCCGGCACGACGTCGAACTCGCCCCGGGTCCAGTGCGGGAGGGTCAGTCGACGTTGGGCGTCGGGGCCGAGGTCACCGTCGTCCGCGCCGGCGAGCACGAGGGCCGGCACCGGACTCGGCGCGATCGTGTCGGACCAGTCCTCGCGACTGCCGCGCAGCAGCCACGCCCTCCAGGCTGCCGGATCGGCCCGCTGCACGTCGTGCACGGCCATCGCGGACTCGTGCGGGGGCAGCTGGCCCGCGGTGTTCGCGTCCACGAACGCGGCGGCCTCGTCCGGCCCGATCTCGTGGTCGGCGGCCCAGTCGAGCATGGTCTGCCGACGTCCCTCGTCCATCGGCTCGGGGGAGAGGGGCGACGCCGCCAGGAGCACGACCGCCCGCAGTCCGAACAGGCCGTTCGCGCCGCTCATCGTGCGGCCGGCGACGACCGCGGCGACCTTGCCGCCCATCGAGTGCCCGATCAGCGCCCACTCGGTGGCGCCGCTGGTCCCGATCGCACGCTCGACGAGCACGGCCATCTCCTCGACGGTGGTGCCGCTCGCGGCCGGACTCGTGCCGAAGCCGGGCAGGTCGATGCCGACGAGGTCGAGGGTGCCGTGCAGGCGGGTCCGCAACGCGGCGAACTCCTCGGAACTCGACCCGAGGGCGTGGAGGCAGAACGCGGTCGCCGTCATGGGTCGTTCCTACCGTCGGGGGAGCCGGTGTCCACAGCGCCGTGTACCCCGAGCGGGCACGACCCTCGGTCTCGATCGGTGCCATTCCGCGCATCGGCTGAGCCGCAATCGGAAACATGCGACCGTCGGGGTACAGATCGATGCGTGCGGACCGGCCGATCCTGGGACCGACCTGGAAGTCGCGCGGCTTCCGTGACGAACGTCCTCTCCAGCCCGTCTCATCCGTGAACAGCACCCGTTGGGAACGTCCGGCGGGCCATCGGAAGGAGACACCATGACCGACACCACCACGACCACCGTCGCGACCACGTCGACGGGCAGCTCGGCGCTCACGTCCACGTCCACCGGGAAGACCGTCGTCGACGACACCGTCGTCGCGAAGGTCGTCGGCATCGCAGCCCGCGACGTCCCCGGCGTGCACTCGCTCGGCAACGGAGCCGCCCGCGCCATCGGTGCCATACGCGGTGCGATCGGGCAGCGTGACCTCAGCCAGGGCGTCAAGGTCGAGGTCGGCGAGAAGCAGGTCGCCGCCGACATCACCATCGTCGCCGAGTACCCGGTGCCCCTGCAGCAGGTCGCCGAGGACGTGCGTTCCGCGGTCTCCCGCGCGCTCGAGGAGATCGTCGGCATGGAGGTCGCCGAGGTCAACGTCACGATCCAGGACGTCTTCATCCCGGGTGACGACGACGAGGACGAGGACAAGAAGGAGCCGCGCGTCGCATGAGCGCCACACTGACCGGCGCCCTGATCGGCGCCCTCCTGGCAGTCGCAGCACTGCAGTTCGGCTTCTGGGGCTTCGTCCTCGTCGCCGTGTTCGCCGCCGTGGGTGCGCTCGTCGCGGCACTCGCAACCGGACGCGTCGACCGGGCCGCGCTGACCGACGTGCTGACCGGACGCCGGAGCTCCCGGTGACGGACGGCCCGGGCACGGTGCCGGGCCGCGTCGAGATCACCACCCGCGCCCTCACCTCATGTGCGCGCGCCGTCGCCGCCGAGCGGCTCGGGGCACCCACGAAGCGGGTGCGGGTGGACCTCGGCGACGCCTCCGGGGCACTGGCCATGGACATCACCGGCCCGATCGCCGCTGGCACGGACCTCGTCGAGCGCACCACGTCCGCCGCCGCTGAGATCCGGATCCGCGTGAGCGCCCTCACCGGTCGTCGGGTCGGCGCGGCCCGCATCGAGTTGACCGGGATCGTGCGCGAGCGCGACGTCCGGGTCCGGTAGGAGAGGACGCCATGAGCAACAATCCCGTCGAACGTCGGCTCCGTCGCCGGAGCGTGTACCGGTCCCGGTCGACCGCCGTGTCCGTGGCACTGGTGGTGCTCGTGCTGGTCGCGGCGTGGATCGGCACCGAGTCGGTGCTCCGTGCGATCGGAGCGCCGCCGCTCCTGGCCGACCCGCAGACGGCGGTCGACGCCGCACTCGCACCGGACGCGGCCTTCGTGACGATGATCGAGGTCATCGCCGCGGTGCTCCTCGTCGCCGGGATCGTCCTCGTGGTCCTGGCACTCAAGCCCGGCCGCCAGCACCGATCGGTCGTGGCGCACGGCCGCGGCGCCGTCGTCGACTCGTCGATCGTCGCCTCGACCGCCCGGAACGCCGCCGGTCGTGCCGCGGGTGTCCCCGACGGGCACACCACCGCGAGTGCCCGCGGCCTCCGCACCGAGGTGTCCGTGGTACCGATGTCCGGCATCCCGGTGGACTCCACAGCCGTCGAGCACGCCGTCGCTGAACGGCTCGGACAGCTCGACGAGCGGTTCGGCCGCCACGTCACCGTCCGCGTCAGCGAGAAGGGCTCCCTGTCATGACATCGAGCAACCGGACCATCAACCGGGTGATCCTGTTCGTGCTCGGCCTCGTCTCGGTCGTCGTCGGACTCGCGATGGGTGCCGGAGTCCTGCCCGCCGTCCGGGACGCACTGCGGCCGTACATGACCATCCCCGACCGCGTCGAGGTCCCCGCGGCCTCGCTGTGGGTCGTGGCGGCGGCCTGCCTCGTCGTGGTCGTGCTCGCGCTCGTCTGGGTCCTCACCCGCGGGCGGGGCGGCACCGCGATCGCCGTCCGCGAGTCGGTCGGAGACGACGAGGTCACGGTGAACGTCGCCCTCGTCCGTGACGTCATCGACCACGAGCTGGCCGGCGTGCGCGACGTCGTCTCCTCGAAGGTCGACGTCTACACCGTGCGCAAGCACCGCGCTGCACGGCTCCGCGTCGCGGTCCGCCGTGGCGGGGACGCCGTGACGGTCCTCGACGCAGTGGACGCCGCGATCACCACCCTCGACCGGACCCTCGGTCGTCAGGTGCCGGTCCTGGTGCACCTCACCGGAGGCACGCACGTGCCCGTCTCGAAGGTCTCGCGCGTCGTGTGACGGACCGTACGGGCCTCCCGGGGTCCTGCAGATGCTCCAGATAACGCATCACCTACTGTGTAGTGTGCCTAACTACTGAACGGGGAGCATGGTGGAGCGGTACACGCACCACCACGGAAGGACCGGTCTGATGCACTCGACACCCTCGAGTTCCACCTTCGTCGACGGGGACACCCCGACCGAGGCCATCGACATGACGGCTCTGTTCGCGGAGCAGTCGCGTGACGGCCTGCTCGACACCATCTGACCGGCACTCTCCGGTCCCGGGAGCGTCGATCTCGACCGCTCCGTCGCCCCCCGGGTGACACCCCTGCACCACAACGGCACCTCGCGGTGCCAGTCTCGAAAGGCACTCCCATGAGCTTCCTCGGCTTCATCCTCCTCGGCCTCATCGCCGGCGCCATCGCCAAGCTGATCCTCCCCGGTCGCCAGGGCGGCGGTTGGCTCGCCACGCTCGTGCTCGGAGTCATCGGCGCCCTCATCGGTGGCTGGCTCGGCGGCCTCATCTTCGACGTGGGCTACGACGGCTTCTTCAGCATCCAGTCCTGGATCATCGCGATCCTCGGCGCGCTGATCGTCCTCGTCATCTGGGGTGCGATCACCGGTCGCCGCCGCTCCCGCGCCTGAGCCTGCCGGAGCCCGGCACATCGCCGGCACCACGACGAGCCCCGCACCTCCTGGTGCGGGGCTCGTCTGTGTCACGGGCGCGATGTCGGAGGTCGTCGGCATCCTGGTGGTGCATGGACTCCGTCGAACAACCCCTTGTGCACATCGACCGCCGCGGTTCCGCCGTCGACGAGGCGGTCGCGTTCTACGAGCGCGTCTACTCGAGCCGGGACATCTCCATCGGGCGGGCTGCCGCCGAGGGGTTCTCGTGGCGCTACCGCCTCGTCGGGGACGACGCGGTGACCGTCGGGACGTCCTCGGTGGCGGCGCGTCGCTGTGGCACGATCGAGCCCGGGGACGACTACGTCCTGGCCTGGGCCTCCGCGCCGGGCATCCGGCTCGACACGGCCTCGTCGGACCCGGTCGACATGCAGCCCGGCGTCCCGGTCATGTACCCCGCCGGGCGCGCGTTCGCCTTCGACGCCGCGCCGGCCGCGCAGCACGTCATCCGGTTCGACCGCGCTTTCCTGGAGTCCGTCGCCGCCGCACGACAGGGTGACCTGCCGGCCCCGCTGCAGTTCGCGCGGCAGGCGGACCCGGGGGCCCTCCAGCGCCTCAAGGCCGTGGTGTCCGGAGCCGCCGGTGCCCTGCTCGACCCGACGACGGCCCGCGACCGCCGGGCTGCGCTCGACACGGCGGTCGCCGAGGCGGTCGTGCTCGCGTTCGACGCCGTGCCGGTCCCACCCTCCCGGCTCCTGGACGGCGGACCCGCGACGATGCGGACCGCCCAGGAGTGGATGGTCGCGAACGCCCGGCGACCGATCACCATCACCGACGTCAGCGAGGCGGCCGGGGTGGCGGTGCGGTCCCTGCAGGCCTCGTTCCGACGGCACACCGGTGCCTCGCCGATGCACTTCCTGCGACAGGTCCGCCTGCACCGGGTGCGCGCCGAGCTCGCCGCCGCCGACCCGAGCACCACCACCGTCGCGCAGGTCGCCCTCGGGTGGGGCGTCGGGCACCTCGGACGGTTCTCCGGCACCTACGCGGCCACGTTCGGCGAACCGCCGTCGGCAACGCTCCGCCGTCGTCCCGGCGGCTGACCGACCGGTCCGGGAGTGGCCGTTCCGGGCAGGGCGAGGGTGCCCCTCCCGAGCACGCGCGGACCCGCAGGGCCACGGCGGTGCGCACAGCGGACACCGTGTCCGGACGGCGTACTCGCGGGAGCCCGGCGGTTGGTCCGGCCGGGCGGACGCGGGATGCTGGTCCGTGCGCCTCCGAACCCATCGGGACCAGCGGCACCAGCAGGAAGAGCGCACCGTGAACGAGCGCATCCGTCCCTCCCTCCACGACCTGCGCCGCCAGCCCGACGAGTGGCACCGCCGCGGTCTGAGCCACCCCGACGAGATCGACGCGATGGTCTCGCGCCGGACGTCCGGGTCGACGCCCGCCGAACCCACCTACGCCGACTTCTTCACCGGCGTCTGACCCGGGACGCCGCCGGGGCACCGCCCGCTCCCGGCGCCGCACCCGGCGCGCGTGCTCCCGGCGCCGCACCCGGCGCGCGTGCTCCCGGCGCCGCACCCGGCGCGCGTGCGTAGGCTCGGCGTCATGTCCGACTTCACCGCCGACCAGGCCGCCGTCGTCCGCATCGAACGCGCCGAGGAGGGCCGCTGGGACCTCACCATCGTGAGCGACAGCGGCGTCCCGATGGGGCACGGCGTGCACCTCTTCGACCACACGCAGGACGACGGGGTCGACGAACTCGCAGCCGCCGCGGACTTCGTCGGCGGCTACGGGTTCCGGTTCGACGGCGAGGCCGTGCAGCAGGACGGGCCGGACGCCTTCTGGGCGCCGCTCTTCCGGAGCTGACCGGTCGCGCCCGGACCGGCGCCGCCCGGCCCTGCCCTCCGCGGACGACGGTCACGGTCCGCGTTCCCCGGATGGGATGATGTCGCGGTGCCACCGATCGACGACGACGACGGGTTCCGCCGACAGCGGTTCACGGACGCCGGGGGAGCGGACTACACGGCGATCTTCCGGTCCGAGTACTCCGGTCGGGACCTCGTCGGGGCGACCACGACGGTCACGGACGCGTTCGCGACCGAGGGCACGCGGTACGAGTACTCGCTGATCGGCGACGCCGACCTGACGCTCCGCACGATGAACGCGCACGGCGGCCGTCGTGGTGGCGTGATCGGTCCGCGGGACGACCACGTGCTGTTCTGGCTCCAGCAGGGCCGCCTCGAGATGCACTTCGCGGACCGGTCCCGGGTGATCGAGCCGGGGACGCCCTACATCGCCTCTGCGTCCGAGGCGTACCGCTTCGCCTCCGAGGGCACGGTCTACAACGGCGTGCACATCTCGGACGCGTTCCTGCGCCGGACCGCGGCCGAGCTCGGCTACCGGATGCCCTCGGGGCCGGTGCTGTTCGACCAGCAGGACGATCGCATCGCGCGGTACGGGCCGCTCCGGCGTCTGCTCCGTGAGGTCAGCCCGACGCTCATGGACGACCGGGTGCGCGGCGCGATGCGGACGGCCCTGAACCGCCGGCTCGCCACGGTCGTGCTCGACACCTTCCCCGTGCGGGACCGTGGCGACGACGTCCCGACCGCGAGCCGGATCCGGGACGCCATCGCGTTCATCGAGGAGCACGCACGCGACCGCCCCTCCGTCCCGGCCATCGCGGCCGCAGCCGGACTCAGCGAGCGCGGCCTGCAGGAGGTGTTCGCCCGCACCCTCGGCGTCACGCCGAACGGGTTCCTGCGCGACCACCGCCTGGACGAGGTCCGGCGGGAGCTCCTCCGCGGTGCGTCGCCGAACAGCGTGCTCGAGGTGGCCCGGACCTGGCGGTTCACGAACCCGAGCCGGTTCGCCGTCGCCTACCGCGCGCGGTTCGGCGAGGACCCCTCGGCGACGCTGCGTGCGTCGACGTCGCAGCGCCCCGACGGCGGGTCGTCGTGGCGGATCCGGCGGGCGGTCGACTACATCGAGGCGCACCTGGACGGGGCGTGCTCGGTGGCCGACATCGCGGCGGCGGCCGGCCTCCGGCCGCGACGCCTGCAGCAGCTCTTCCGGGAGGAGCGGGGCACGACGCCCAGCGCCTTCCTCCGTGAGCTCCGCGACCGTCGCCGTCGCGGTGGCTGGCCGGAGCGACGCTCCTGACGGGCTGACGGGCTGACGCGCCGACGGGCCGGGAGGCGCGGGGCCGGGTGGGCCTCCCGTCCGACGTCCCGACGACGCCGCGCGTCAGCGTTCGGTCGTGGCGGGCGCTGCGGTGGCGAGCGCGACCATCTCGGCGACGACGGCGCGGAGGCGGACGGCCAGGTCCGCCTGGGACTGCACGGTGAAGCGGTGGGCGGCCTCGGACAGCGCCGACATGACGAGGGCGACGGCCGTGCGGGCGGTGTCCTCGTCGGTCCGGGTGGTCACCGCGGCGATGAGGGCCTGACGGGACTCGGCCATCCAGCGCATCACCATCGAGGTCATCTCGGGGCGACGGACGAGGAGCTCCTTCGCGCGGGCGCGGTCGGCGGCGAGCGGGACGGTGTCCGCGACGAGGGTGCAGACGTCGTCGACGAGCCGACCGTCCGCGGCTGCGAACCGGTCCCGCACGACGTCGGGGACCTCGACGGTGTCGAGCCCGATCGCGGCGTGCGCCTTCGACGAGAAGTAGTTGAAGAACGTCCGGGGGGAGACGTCGGCGTCCGCGCAGATCTGTTCGACGGTGACCCCGTCGAGCCCCTGCTCGGTGACGCGCGTCAGGGCGGCGTCGTGGATCGCCTGGCGCGTCTGCTGCTTCTTGCGCTCGCGGAGCGTGCACGGCTCGGTGCCGTCGGGGTGTGCGGGTGCTGCCGTGGTGGTCACGGGAGGACCTCCGGGGTGGGAGAGACGAGGACGGGCCGCCCGCGCGCAGCCGAGGGGACGGCGAGCGGACGGGCGGCCCGGGTGGTCACCGACGCTGGGTCGGGGTGGAGCCGGTCATCGGACCGGTGAACGAGCCTGCCTCTGCAGCGGCGAGACCGGCGTCGGTCTCGAGCTGTGCCTGCGCGGACATGTCCGCCTGCTCCTGCAGGGCCGAGCGCTGCCGCAGCGGCGGCACCTTGAAGAACCAGGTGAGCACGAACGCGAGCAGGATCACACCGAGTCCGACCCAGTAGATCGCGACGGACGAGGCGTTGAAGCCGGCCATGAACGGGCGGGTCAGGCGGGCGTCGGCGCCGGTCAGGAACGAGGTGTCGTTGGTGGCCGATGCGCTCGAGCCGTCGTGCGCGCCCTTCTCGATCTGCTCCGCGAGGTCGGGGACGACCTGGTCGACCCAGTAGGTGCGCTGTCCGGCGTCCTCCCAGTCGACCGCGAGCTTGCCGTCCACGACGCTGGCGTGCGCCTTGTCGGCTGCCGTCGCGAGCGCGGTGGCCTCGGCCTGCGGGGTGGCGTCGGAGACCTGCTGCGCGATGACGGTCTCGGCGGCCGCCGCGGGGAGCGTGCCGGCGGCGACCTGCGCCTGGACGGCGGTGGTGACCTGCTCGGTGACGGCCTGGTCGGCGGCCTGCTTCGCGGTGGTGGTGGCGCGCGCCAGGCCCGAGCCGATGCTGTCCCGGACCGGGTCGACGATCGGGTTCCAGATCTGGTCCATGACGCCCTGGTTCGCCTTCGCGCTGGCGACCCGCGGGTCGAGTGCGGCGTCGAGTGCGGACGTCAGGTCGGCCCTGTCGGCCGTCGCGTGGACGATGTTCGTCGGCATCACCGAGAACAGGATCGACAGGAGCACGGCGGTGCCGAGCGTGCCGCCGATCTGGCGGAAGAAGGTCGCCGAGCTGGTGGCGACGCCCATGTCCCGCGCCTCGACCGATCCCTGCGACGCGAGCGTCAGGGACTGCATGACCGAACCGAGTCCGAGCCCGATGAGGAACATGCCGATCATCAGGAACCAGAGCGGCTTGTCGATCGTCATGAAGGTCAGGACGACGTACCCGGCGGAGACGAGCGCGGTGCCGATCACCGGGAAGACCCGGTACCGGCCGACGCGGGCGACGATCTGACCGGAGACGATCGAGGCGATCATGAGGCCGCCGACGAGGGGGAGCGTGGCGAACCCGGACTCGGTCGGGGTGAGGCCGACGACGATCTGCAGGTAGAGCGGGATGGTCAGCATCGCGCCGAACATCGCGAACCCGACGAGGAAGCCGATGACGGTCGCCATCGAGAACGTGCCCGAGCGGAAGAGCTTCAGCGGGATGATCGCCGCGTCGCCCATCTTCGACTCGATGAGCAGCAGTGCGACGAGGCCGACCGCGCCGATGACGTAGCAGGCGATCGCGGCCGCCGACCCCCAACCCCAGGTGCGGCCCTGTTCGGCGACGAGGAGCAGCGGGACGAGGGTGACGATGACCGCGGTCGCGCCCCACCAGTCCACGACCGGCTTGTCCTTCGTGTCGTGCACCTTCGGCAGGTGCAGGAAGACGATCACCATGACGAGCGCGGCGATGCCGATCGGCACGTTGATGAGGAGCACCCAGCGCCAGCCGGTGATGAAGAGGATCTCGGACGCGCCGGCGAGCAGACCGCCGATGAGCGGGCCGATGACCGAGGAGATGCCGAACACGGCGAGGAAGTAGCCCTGGTACTTGGCGCGCTCACGCGGGGCGAGGATGTCGCCCATGATCGCCAGCGGCAGGGACATGAGTGCACCGGCACCGATGCCCTGCACGGCGCGGAAGGCCGCGAGCATGAGCATCGAGGTGGACATCGACGAGAGCACGGCGCCGAGGATGAACACCACGATGCCGAAGATGTAGAGCGGACGACGGCCGAAGACGTCCGAGAGCTTGCCGTAGATCGGCGTCGCGATCGTCGACGTGATGAGGTACGCCGTCGTGACCCAGGCCTGCTGGTCGAGTCCGTGCAGGTCGTCACCGATCGTGCGGATCGCGGTGCCGAAGACGGTCTGTCCGAGCGAGGACAGGAACATGCCCGCCATGAGGCCGTAGATGACGAGCAGGATCTGACGGTGGGTCATCAGGGGTTGCTGGCCGGGCGCGCCAGCGGTCGTGGCGTGCCTGTCCTGCACCGAGGTCGCTGCGGTGGCTGTTGACAATGGGGGTCCTTCTTCATCGATGTGCCCGGGCGGCGGACGCGTCGTCGGGCGGTGGCGAGGTCGGGCGGAGGCCGGGATCCGGACGGATCGCGAGGGCTGCTGCGCGCCGTGAAACCTTGCAGACGATGCAAAGTTACACCCGATAGTTCCATGACGCAACCATCTCCCCGGACCTCGCGGACCTCGCGGACCTCGCGGACCTTGCGGACCTCGCGGACCTTGCGGACGGTGCGGACGGTGCGGACGTCTGCTCAGGAGAGGTCACGCAGAGCCCGGTCGACCGCGTCCTCCGGGCGACCGTCGTCCTGCTCGGCCCACCACCGGAGTGCCGCCGTCGCCGCCCCGATCACGACCGCTGCGGTGACCGCGGGCGCGAGCCCGTCTGCCCGGACCCCGTCGTGCTCGGCCACGAAGCGGACCAGGTGCTCCTCGGTGCCTCCGGGGAACCGGGGGGCCTCGCGGGCGAGGGTCGGGTTCACCCGGATCACCCGGAGTCGGTGCCGGGTCGTCTCGACCACGGCGTCGGGGAACGTGGCGGCCGTACGGTAGGCGGCGCGGAGGCCGGCGCGCGCTGGTTCGTCAGCGGGGCGGGCGTCCAGGGCTGCGGTGAGGCGCTCGGCGAACTCGTCGAGGCCACCCCAGACGAGCGACGCCTTCGTCGGGAAGAGCCGGAAGAGCGAGCGCCGGCTGACCCCGGCAGCGGCGGCGACCTCGTCCATCGAGACGAGGTCGTACCCGCGCTCGTCGAACAGGCGGAGCGCGACGAGCGACACCCGGTCCGGGTCGATCGTGCGGGGTCGCCCGGTCGGCCGATCTGCCATGGGCCGATCCTGCCACGCGGTCGTCCGGGTGCCGGACTCTGGTGACTTCCGGCACTGAGTGCTAGAACTGTGCCGACGGGCGACCGTCGCCGGTGGGACCCGCCCGTCGGCTGCTCGACGAGGAGACACCATGACCGACCCAGCACCAGCCACCGCGTCCGCTGCCCGTTTCGCCGGCCGGACGGTGATCGTCACCGGAGCGGGCTCCGGGATCGGCCGCGCGACCGCCCTCCGCATCGCCACCGAGGGCGGCCGGGTGATCGCCACCGACGTCGTCGCCGACCGGCTCGACGCGCTCCGCAGCGAGCTCGTCGACGGCGCCGGACTCGACGTCGAGACCGTCGTGGGTGACGTCGCCGCCACCGAGACGATCGAGGCGCTGCTCGCCGTCGCCGGCGACCGAGTCGACGGGCTCGCGAACGTCGCCGGGATCATGGACGCGTTCCTGCCGCCGGACGAGGTCGACGACGCCACGTGGGAGCGGGTGTTCAGCGTCAACGTCACCGGGCCGATGCGGCTCACCCGTGCCGTGCTCCCGCTCATGATCGCCGCGGGCCGGGGGTCCGTCGTCAACGTGGCCTCCGAGGCGGCGCTCAAGGCCTCCGCCGCGGGAGCCGCGTACACGTCGTCGAAGCACGCCATCGCCGGGTACACCAAGAGCGTCGCCTTCTTCCACGGGCCGCAGGGCATCCGTGCGAACGCGGTCGCGCCGGGTGCGGTCGCGACGAACATCGAGGCCCCGATGCGGAGCGAGTACGCCGCCCGTCGGGTCGGCCCGATCATGCAGACCACGATCCCGCCGGTGGCGCAGCCGGAGCAGCTCGCGGCCGCCATCACCTGGCTGCTCAGCGACGACTCCGCGAACGTCAACGGGGCGGTCCTGCCGAGTGACGGCGGTTGGTCGGTCGTCTGAACCGGCCGCACGACGGACGGGAGGCCCGTGGCGGCGCCGCCACGGGCCTCCCGTCCGTCCCGTCCGCCCCGCGCCGTCTGGGGTGCGCTCCGAAAACGGGATACCGTTCCTCCTATGAGCACCGAGACGAACACCCCCACCGAAGCCGTCGACGAGGAGCCCGTGATCACCTTCGCCGACCTCGGGCTCAGCGATGCCGTCCTCAAGGCCGTCAAGGAGATCGGGTACGAGACCCCCTCCGCCATCCAGGCCGCCACCATCCCCACCCTGCTCGAGGGCCGCGACGTCGTCGGCCTCGCCCAGACCGGCACCGGCAAGACCGCCGCCTTCGCGCTCCCCGTGCTCTCCCGCATGGAGTCCGGCGCCAAGCTGCCGCAGGCACTCGTGCTGTCCCCGACCCGTGAGCTCGCGCTCCAGGTCTGCGAGGCGTTCGAGCAGTACGCGTCGCACATGAAGAACGTCCACGTCCTGCCCGTCTACGGCGGCCAGGCGTACGGCGTGCAGCTGTCCGCCCTGCGTCGCGGGGTCGACGTCGTCGTGGGCACGCCGGGTCGCATCATGGACCACATCGCCAAGGGCACCCTCGACCTGTCCGAGCTGAAGTACCTCGTGCTCGACGAGGCCGACGAGATGCTCAAGATGGGCTTCGCCGAGGACGTCGAGACGATCCTCGCCGAGACGCCGGACACCAAGCAGGTCGCGCTGTTCTCCGCGACGATGCCCGCGCAGATCCGCCGCATCTCCAAGCAGTACCTCAACGACCCGGCCGAGATCACGGTCAAGGCGAAGACGACCACCTCGGCGAACACCACGCAGCGGTACCTCATCGTCTCGTACCCGCAGAAGGTCGACGCCCTCACGCGCATCCTCGAGGTCGAGGACTTCGAGGGCATGATCATCTTCGTCCGCACGAAGAGCGAGACCGAGACCCTGGCCGAGAAGCTCCGCGCCCGCGGGTACGCCGCCGCCGCCATCAGCGGGGACGTCGCCCAGGCCCAGCGTGAGCGCACGGTCAACCAGCTGAAGTCCGGCAAGCTCGACATCCTCGTCGCGACCGACGTCGCCGCCCGCGGACTCGACGTCGACCGCATCACGCACGTGGTGAACTTCGACATCCCGGTGGACACGGAGTCCTACGTGCACCGCATCGGCCGCACCGGTCGCGCGGGTCGTTCGGGTGCCGCGATCAGCTTCGTCACCCCGCGCGAGCGCCGGCTGCTGTCGGCGATCGAGAAGGCCACCCGGCAGCCGCTCACGCAGATGCAGTTGCCGAGCGTCGAGGACGTCAACTCGACCCGCCTCACCCGCTTCGACGACGCGATCACCGCGGCCCTCGAGCAGCAGTCCCGGATCACCGCGTTCCGCGACATCATCGGGCACTACGTCGAGCACCACGACGTCCCCGAGTCGGACGTCGCCGCGGCGCTCGCCGTCGTCGCACAGGGCGACACCCCGCTCCTCCTCGACCCGGCCGACGACCGCGTCCGCCAGCAGGCCGAGCGCGACGAGCGCCGCAGCCGCGACGACCGTCCCGCCCGGGACGGCGACCGTGAGCGCGACGGCGGCGACCGCCGACGTCGCTCCGTCCCGATGACGGCCTACCGCATCGAGGTCGGCCGCCGCCACCGTGTCGAGCCCCGGCAGATCGTCGGCGCGCTCGCCAACGAGGGCGGCCTCCGCCGCGACGACTTCGGTGCGATCCAGATCCGCCCGGACTTCTCCGTCGTCGAGCTGCCGTCGGACATGGGCTCGGACGTCCTCGACCGACTGCGCGACACCCGGATCAGCGGGAAGCTCATCGAGATCCAGCCGGACCGTCGCGGCCCGATCCGCCGAGACAGCGGTCCGCGCCGTGACGGCGGGCGCTACGGCGACCGGGACGACCGCGGTGGTCGCGACGACCGCGGGTACGGCGACGACCGCGAGGCGCGCAAGCCGCGTCACACGCGCGACTGACACGACCGGCCGCGCACGCGACCGGCCGCTGACGGGAGGCCCGTTACCACTGGTACCGGGCCTCTTGTCGTTCCTGTGCACACCCTGGTGTGCCTGCGGCGCGGTTGGGTACTGTGGACCGCGTCAGAGCCTCCGGGGGATCTTCTGCGCGGGGGTGCAGGTACGAAGAGAAGAGGGGTTCACCATGTCGCGTGTGCTTTCGACCGAGCAGGCGAAGACCGCCATCCGTCAGATCCAGTCCATCGTGAACGGTGGGTTCACGGACCAGATCTCGCAGCTCGATGCGCAGGGGCGCATCCTGTCCGACTCGAACGTGTGGGACGGGCCGTTGGCCGCGAACTTCCGTGGTTCGACGTGGCCGGAGACCAAGGCTGCGCTGGACAAGGCGAAGACGGAGCTCGAGCAGCTCCGCACGCAGCTCGACAAGATCTCGCAGGACATCTTCACCGCGGGTGGCGGCGCGTAACACCGCCCGACAACGCCCGGGTCGTCGACGAGTTCGACGGCCCGGGCGTCGTCGTACCGGGCCGGCCGTCCCCAGATCGGGGCGTGGTGCTGACAGTGGTCGCCCGCCTGCGGTAGACAGGACAGCACGCCGACGTCGCCAGGGGTGACGTCGAGCGCAGGGGAGCGACCGGCGGGACCCGGGACCGTCGCCGACCCCGATGGCACCCCCGTGCGCGGCAACCGCGTGCACGGGTCTTCGGGATCAGGAGGGGACACCGTGCACAGCACCCACGGTTCACCGGAGGCACGTCGATGACGGCGGTCGAGGTCGGGCGTCAGGACCGACGTCGGCTCGAGGTCGGCACCCCGCGCCGTCGGCTCCTCGCCGTGCGGACGGTCGCCGTGCTCGCGGCCGTCTCCGGCATCAACTACATCGCGTGGCGGTGGGTGGCCTCGGTGAACTGGCACTCGTGGTGGATCGCCGTGCCGCTCATCCTCGCCGAGACGTACAGCGTCATCGACTCGGTCCTCTTCGCGTTCGGCGCGTGGAAGCTCCGGGAGCGCGGTGAGCCGCCGACCCCGCCGAGCGACCCGGTCACCGTCGACGTCTTCATCACGACGTACAACGAGCCGATCGACCTCGTCATGCGCACCGCCCGTGCCGCGAAGGCGATCCGGCACCCGCACGAGACCTGGATCCTCGACGACGGCAACCGTCCGGAGATGCGGGCGGCGGCAGAGGCCGAGGGCCTCGGGGTCATCACGCGCGGCAAGGACTGGGTGGACCGGCCGCGCCACGCGAAGGCCGGCAACCTCAACAACGCGCTGCTCGCCACGCAGGGCGAGTTCCTGCTCATCCTCGACGCCGACCAGGTGCCGGACCCCGCCATCCTCGACCGGACGCTGGGGTACTTCAAGGACGAGCGGATGGCACTCGTGCAGACCCCGCAGTGGTTCGAGAACGTGCCGGACTCGGACCCGCTCGGCAGCCAGGCGCCCCTGTTCTACGGGCCGATCCAGCAGTCGAAGGACGGCTGGAACGCCGCGTTCTTCTGCGGGTCGAACGCGATCCTGCGCCGCGAGGCCCTCATGCAGCTCGGCATCACGCGGTACGTCCGCGAGGTCGAGACGAGCGTGCAGCGCACCGTCAAGACGGCGAAGAAGCTCCTCGCCCGCGCACGCGAGAACGAGACCGACCCGCGCGTGCTCGCCGCCCTCGACGACGCCGAGGTCGTGGTCGAGCAGGCACGCGCCGACATCGCCACGGGCGAGCCGCTCGGCGACGTCACCTACCGGTTCCAGCGCGGCATCGACGCGATCGCCTTCCGGTTCGCCGCGGCGGACCTCGAGGCGGTCCGTGCCGAGCTGCAGGAGCTCGCCGCGATGTCGACCGACGCCAACACGTTCGCGGGGCTCGACGACGCCGCACTCGACGTCCTCGGGCAGCGCGACGCGTCGCCGGTCGCCGCGATCGAGGCGATCGCCGTGCTGACCCGCGCGCTCGACGTCAACCGCGACGACGAGGCGCAGCCGATCATGCCGCTGGCGACGATCTCGGTGACCGAGGACATGGCGACCGCCATGCGCCTGCACGGTCTCGGCTGGAAGTCGGCGTACCACGACGAGATCCTCGCGAAGGGCCTCGCGCCCGAGGACCTCCAGACCATGCTCGTGCAGCGCCTCCGCTGGGCGCAGGGCACCATGCAGGTGTTCTTCCGCGAGAACCCGCTCGTGCAGAAGGGCCTGTCGTTCGGCCAGCGCCTCATGTACTTCTCCACGATGTGGAGCTACCTGTCGGGCTTCGCCGCGGTCGTCTACATCGCCGCACCGGTCCTCTGCCTGTCGTTCGGCGTCGTGCCGGTGCAGGCGTACAGCGTGGACTTCTTCGTCCGGCTGATCCCGTTCCTGGTGCTCAACCAGCTGCTGTTCTGGGTGGTGGCCGCAGGCAGACCGACGTGGCGCGGGCAGCAGTACTCGCTCGCGCTCTTCCCGGTCTGGATCGAGTCGGTGACGAGCGCGTTCGAGAACGTGTTCCGCGGCAAGCCCCTCGGGTTCCGCGTGACGCCGAAGGTGCGCGACGAGTCCGAGGCACGGCCCCGGTGGGACCTGGTCAGGCCGCAGCTCATCGCGATGGGGGCCCTGGTCGCCGCGCTCGTGATGATCGCGATCCGCTACCTGGCCGGGCAGGCCGAGGGCATCGCGCCGCTCGTCAACACCGCCTGGGTCGTGTTCGACCTGTTCATCTTCAGCATCGTCATCCGGGCCGTGCGCTACCGCGGACCCGAGGCGGAGATGCCCCTGGCCCACGAGTCGACCACCGTCGGAGGACCCCTGTGAACGTAGACGCCAGCATCGACGTCCCGGCGGTCCCGGCGTCGCTCGACACCGTGCAGGACACGTTCGGGTCGTGGTGGGAGGGCCTGGGGGTCGACGACGTCTCGCTGCGGTTCCGGTTCGAGACCGCGCTCGTCGAGATCGCCGCCAACGTGATCGAGCACACCCGCCGGTCCGACGTCGGTCAGGGCCGACGGTTCCTGCTCGACCTCGGCACCGACGGCGACGACCTGGTCGCGGTCCTGTCCGACAACGGCATGCCGGTCGACATCGACCTCGGCGAGGTCACCATGGCGGACCCCGAGGACGAGGGGGGCCGGGGGCTCGCCCTGGCCATCGCCGCCCTCGACCGCCTCGAGCACACCCACCAGGGCGGCCGCAACGTCTGGACGCTGGTGTGCGCTCGTTGAGGCAGAACGCGGCGAAGGCGGTCGCGCTCCTGGTCACGATCGGCGTGCTCGTGCTCGGGGGGGCGCTGCCCGCCGACGCCGTCACGTCCGGCGTCCGCGAACCCGCGAGCGGGAAGACCTGGTTCGGACCGGACCTCGACTGGGGTTCGGACTCACCGGACGGCTACGAGGGACGACTCGACGCGACGCCGTCCATGTACGGCGTCGAGGTCGCGTACCCGATCGACCGGTCGGCCGAGCGGGAGCTGCTGCGCGCGACCCGTGCCGCTGCGGCGCAGGGTGCCGTGCTCGTGGTGAGCCTCGAGCCGGACCGTGCGCTCCGGACACTCACGAAGGCCGACGCCCGTCGGGCGAACACGCTCCTCCAGGAGATCCACCGGCAGTACGACACGCAGCTGCTCGTCCGCTTCGCCCCGCAGATGAACGGCACGTGGCTGCGCTGGGGGCAGCAGCCGACGCAGTTCATCCGGGCCTTCCGGGCGCTCGCGACGCAGGTGCACGCGGGGAACTCGGACGCCCGCATGGTGTGGCAGCCGTCCTACGGCGCCGGGTACCCGTTCGGCTCGTCCGCCGGCCGGTTGGCCGACCTGTCGGCGACGGACACGGAGAAGCTCGACACGAACGGCGACGGGCAGCTGACCGAGGCCGACGACCCGTACCTGCCCTACTGGCCGGGCGAGGCGTCGGTCGACTGGGTCGGCCTGTCGATGTTCTACTTCGGCAAGGGAGCGGCGACGGAGGCCGCCGGGCGTGACGTCCCGCTGACGCGGAACGACGTGCCGGAGTCCGACGAGGTGGCACAGCGCTTCGCCGAGACCTGGGGCTACCAGCGGCCTCAGCCGGAGACGTTCACGGAGCGCTTCGCCGAGGGCCGGGACCTCCCGATGCTCCTCGACACCGGTGCGCTCTACGACCACTCGCTCGGAGGGGACGCCGAACTGCTCGTGAAGCAGGGGTGGTGGCGGCAGGTCATCGACGCCGTCCGCGACCACCCGGAGGTCCGCGGTGTGACCTACATCGACGCGATCCGGCGCGAGCCCGAAGCGGGCAACCGGCCCGCGGACTGGCGGTTCGCCAAGGCGCCGGGGGTCGCCGGGTCGTTCCGCACCGATCTGCAGGAGTCCGACCGCTTCGTCTTCGGTCCGGTCACCGAGCGGGTCACCCCGCAGCAGGGCGTCGAGGCCACCAACCAGCAGCTCGACACCGGCGGCGACCAGATGGCGTGGATCGTCTGGTTGGCGGCGGGCCTCGCGGTCGTGTTCGTGTTGAGCGGGCTGTTCGGGCGGCTCGTGCCGAGCTGGCGCTACCCAGACGACGGCAAGCCCGGACGCGACCTCCGACTCGACCTGTTCCGCGGGTTCATCATCCTCGCGGTGGTGATCACGCACATCGAGGTGTCCGGCCCGTACTCGTACCTGACGCTGCACGCGGTCGGCGCCATCACCGGTGCCGAGATGTTCGTGTTCCTGTCCGGCATGGTCCTCGGCATGGTCTACCCGCTCGGCGTCGCCAAGTTCGGCGAGTGGGCTTCGGCGATCGGGGCCTTCAAGCGAGCGCGCAAGCAGTACGTCGTGACGCTCGTCGTCATCCTCGTCGTCTTCGCGCTGAGCTTCATCCCGTTCCTGAACACCGACGCGATCACGACCTTCACCGACCGAGGGACCGGGACGGACGGCGTGCGGGCCGAGGGGCGCGTCTACGACCTGTACCCGAACGCGATGCAACTGCTCGCCTACCCGCCGCCCTGGTACGCGATCCGACAGTTCCTGCTGCTCGAGATGGGCCCCTGGCCGTTCAACATCATGGGCCTGTTCGTGGTGCTGAGCCTGTTCATCCCGGTGTTCATGTGGATCATCCGCCGCGGGTTCTGGTGGGCGCTGCTCATCGCGAGCTGGGCGCTCTACGTGTTCCAGGTGCTCAACCCGGAGTTCAAGCCGGTCAACGCCCAGTTCGACGCGGTGTTCCCGCTGTTCATCTGGCAGGTGGTGTTCACGCACGGCCTCGTGCTCGGCTACCACCGACGGCAGATCACGCGCGCCCTGACCGGCCGCCTCGGCAAGGTGCTCGTCGGTGTGCTGGTGTGCGGGTACGCGGCGTTCCTGGTCTACGTCTGGGCGGGTGACCGGTTCGACTTCACGCCGGTGCCGTTCCCTGCGGACATGTACCGCGAGCTGTACAACACGGCGTACCAGCGTGTGGACCTGCAGTGGGGTCGTCTCGTCGACATCGCGTTCTTCGCGATCGTGTCGTACGCGATCCTCACGGTGTTCTGGAAGCCGGTGAACGCCGTGATCGGCTGGCTCTGGATCCCGCTCGGTCAGGCCAGCCTGTACGTGTTCGTGTGGCAGGTGTTCTTCGCGCTCGTGGTCGCGTCGATCCCGGTCGACTACGGCAACGTCTGGATCGGGACGATCACCCACACGGTGCTCATCCTGCTCGTCTGGTACATGGTGCGGAAGAAGTTCCTGTTCTCGGTCATCCCGCGCTGACGCGCGGCGCGCGACGGGCTACAGGCAGACGGGAGGCCCGGTACCAGCTGGTACCGGGCCTCCCGTCTGCCTGTCCGGCCGTCCGGCCGTCAGCGCGACGCGATCGGCGTCGGGTCGACCGGGTCCGGCGGCACCGGCAGGGAGCCGCGGATCTGGTTCTGTGCCTGGCAGTCGCTCGTGCAGTTCGTCGCACCCGCGCTCAGTTCGACGGCGTCCTCGCCGAGCACCCCGCCCATGCGTCCACCCGGCTGCACGGTCCAGGTCGTGGTCGTGGCCGTCTGCGAGGTCTTCGTCGCGACCTGCGGGCTGTCCTTGCCGAGGAGCATCTGGTGCGCGCCGCTGCCCGAGGCCACCGCCGCGGTGCCGTCGCCGAAGTTGACCTTGCCCGTGTACGGGTTGACGAAGTAGAACAGGCCGGCGCCGAGCGTGTGCGTGAACTCGACCGGGCCGGCGAACTCCGTCTCCATCTGGAAGATCCCGCCCTGGGCGCCGTCCTTGGCCTGGATCTTGTACTTGCCGGCTGCGGTGCTGAAGATCGCGACCAGGGTGTCGTCCCGCACCTCGAGGGACGACAGCCGCGTGCCGTCGAGCTGGGCGGGCGTCAGCGTCGGGACCTTCGACGCGAACACGACGGTCGGCTTCGTCACCATCCGCTGCGTGTCCGGTGCGCCGGTGAGCGTGTAGTCGTGGACGCCGAGGTCGGCGACCCGGATGTCGAAGCCGTTGTGCTTGCCGCGCACGGCGATCGTGCCGGACACCGCGGTGTCACGGAGCTTGAAGTCCTTGCCGACCGCGGGGTTCGTCGTGGTGCCGTTCACGGTGACGGCGTAGTCCCCGCCGGTCGAGGTCTTGCCGGACGCCTGCGCCGGGGCGACCCCGACGAGGGCGACTGCGGCGACCGCGGCGGCGACGACGGTGGCGGCGATGCCGACCGTGCGGCGACCCGCGGTGCGGCCGCGGTGGGTGGTCGTGGTGTCCATGGTGTGCCTCCTGTGCTCGGGGCGGTTCGTCCCCTCGGCACGATCGTCGCCGCTGCAGCGCGACGGCACCATCGGACCTTGGTACTAGTACCCGCCTGCCGGACGACGTCGGCGTGCGGTCACCAGCCGTGGTCCCGGGCCCAGAGCGCGGCGCTCGTCCGGTCGGCGACACCGATGCGGCGGAACACGCTGCCGACGTGCACCTTCACGGTCCGTTCGGCGATCCCGAGCTCGGTGGCGATCTGCCGGTTCGACAGGCCACGGGCCAGGCGGACCAGCACGTCACGCTCGCGCGGCGGCAGGTCGGGCGCGTCCCGGTCCGCCGCACCACGGAGCGGACCACCGGCATCGTGTCGGTCCGGACCGTCGGCGCGGCCGCGCACAGGACCGTCGGCGCGGCCGCGCACCGGACCGTCGGCGCCGCCGCGCACAGGACTGCCACCGAGGGATCGGGCCGCGTCGCCGGTGCCGGCCGGGACGCCGCTCCCGCCCCCGGCACCCGCATGACCGCCGGCACCCGGGTGACCGTCGGGACCCGTGTGACCGTCGGCATCCGCGCGACCGCCGGCATCCGCGTGCCGGTCGGCCCCGCGGGGCAGGAGGCTCCGGGCCACCCGCGGGTCGATCGGCACTTCGTCCCGCGCCGTCGCCTGCACCGCCCGGACCACGTCGTCGGGGTCGGCGTCCTTGAGCAGGTAGCCGGTCGCGCCGGCCGCCAGCGCGGCGCGGACCCGGGCGTCGTCGGCGAACGTCGTGAGCACGAGCACCCGGGCCGTGGGCACGCGCTCCCGCAGCGCGGCCGTGGCGGCGACCCCGCCCGCGCCCGGCATCGACAGGTCCATCACCACGACGTCCGGCTGCAGGGTCTCCGCCAGGTCGACCGCGGCCTCGCCCGTGGCGGCCTCACCGACCACCGTGCAGTCCGCCGTCGTGTCGAGCACCGCCCGCAGCCCGTTGCGGACGAGCGCGTGGTCGTCGACGAGCAGCACCCTCACCACCGGTCGGCCTCCGCCGGCAGGCTGAGCTCCCACGTGGTGCCGGCACCCGGCGCGGTCCGCAGGTGCAGCGACCCGCCGGAGTGCTCGGCCACCTGCCGGAGCAGCGTCGTGCCGAGGTGTCCCTCCCGCCGCGCGCTGAGGACCGACAGCGGGTCGAAGCCCGTCCCGTCGTCGGTCACGCGGACCGACAGGTCGCCGTCCCGCCGTCGGACGACGACCTCGACCCGCGAGGCCCCGGCGTGCCGCACCGTGTTGGCCACTGCCTCCCGCACGAACCGCACGACCGCGGTCAGGGCGGCCGGCGGGGCGTCCACCCGATCCGGCACGTCGAGGACGGTGGCGATGCCGGAGGCGTGGGCGCGCGCGGTGGCGTCGGCGAGCGCGGCACCGAGCCCGTCCCGGTCGGGGGCGGCCGGCTGCACCGCCGACATCAGCGAGCGCAGGGCGGACACCGCTCCGCGGAGGGTCGACGCGGCGGCGTCGAGCGCCGTGGCGGTCGGACCCGTCGCTCCCCGCGCGACCGCGCCGAGCGAGAACGCGAGCCCGGCGACGTCCTGGACCGGTCCGTCGTGCAGGTCCGCGGCGATGCGTCGGCGCTCGGCGGTCTCGGCGTCGAGCGCGCGGACGAGCAGCCGTTCGCGGTCCCGCTGGCCCGAGCGCAGGCGGAGCAGCAGCCACAGGAGCACCGGCAGGAGCAGCCCGATCACGACGGCGACCGTGCCGAACGCGAGTGCCGCGAACGCCGAACGGAGCGACGCGGAACTCGCCAGCACGTCGTCGTACGGGTAGTAGACCTCGAGCAGCAGCGGGTCGCCGGAGGGGACGTGGACCGCCTGGTACGCCTCGAGGAGCGGCCCCTGCCCCCGCTCGTAGCGGTTCTCGGGTGCGCTCAGGTCGGACACCTCGGCGTCGGACCGGTCCTCGGCGAGTGCTTCGAGGTCCTCGTCGGACAGCGTGAACCGTTCACCCGTGAGCCGGGGTTCGTCCGACCAGAGCACGGTCCCGTCCGGTGCCCAGAGCTTGACGCGGACGGCGGCGCTGGCCGCGGTGGCACGGCGCACGGCCCGGTCGAGGGCCTCCACCGCCTCCCGGTGTGCGGTGGTGTCGGCCTGCGGGTCGACGATCGCGTCGCGGAGCGCGGGTTCGACGACGGACCGTGCGACGGCCGCGGTGTCGCGGGTGGCGTCCTCGACGGCGAAGCGTTCCGCTGTCCGCTGCGAGACGAGCGTCCCGGCAGCGGCGACCGCGGCACCGCCGAGCACCGCCGCGAGCACGACGCCCACCAGGACCCGACGCCACGGGGTCGCGCGGACCGGGCGTCGCCGCGGGTCAGGGGGCACGACGACGACGGCCCTCGGTGCGCGCTCGGCGTCGCCGTCGGGCGCTGGCTCCGTCGTCCGTGGTCCGCGCACCCGGTCACCGTAACCGCTGCGCGGTGTCCGGTACGGCTCCGGCGGGCGTCGGCGCGCGGGGCGGACGAGACCGGCTCGTCGAGACCGGCCGGAGCGGAGGAGCGTGACCCTCGTGCTCGGCGGACTCCCAGGCGCGGTGCGGTGGTCAGGGGTTGAGTGGCCTCACAGCTTCGCGCGCCCGCTCAGACGGAGGCCGGGGGTGCGGACCGGACGTCGAGGAGGACGGATGGACATCGACCGCAGGCTGTTCCTGCTCGGAGGCACGGGGGTGCTGCTGCTGGCCGGCTGCTCCACGCGCCCCGAGCGGACCGAGGTCGCCGACTGGCCGACCGACCCGCCGGAGGGACCGGCGACCATCAGCTGGTGGGCCGGGCAGGTGGCGTCGAAGGACGGTGGGGACCTCCGACGGCGACTGATCGCCGAGTTCCAGAAGGAGCACCCCGACATCCGCGTGCGGATCGTCAGCGCCCCGAGCGACACCGACACGAACCGGACGTCGCTGACGACGCAGATCGCAGCCGGGTCGCCGACGCCGGACGTGTACCTGGGCGACGTCGCCTGGCCCGGGCAGTTCGCGAAGAACAAGCTCGCGACGCCGGTGAACACGCTGGTGGGGGAGGACTTCTTCGAGCAGTTCCCCGAGGGGCTCCGGCTCGCCGCCAGTGTCGACGGCACGTACTACATGTTCCCGCTCTACATCGACGAGTCGTTCTTCCTGTACCGCAAGGACCTGCTCGACAAGCACGGCTTCCAGGTACCCGGGTCGTGGGAGGAGGTCCGCGACACCGCGGCGAAGCTCGTCGACACCGGGGACGTCTCGTACGGGTTCGCGTTCCAGGGCGACGTGTACGAGGGCCTGACCTGCAACGTCACCGAGTTCGTCGCCGACGCCGGTGGCTCGCTGCTCGACGACGGCCTCGAGAACGCGACGACGACGAGTTCCGAGACCCGGCGGGCGTTCGAGTTCATGCGCTCGCTCGTCACCTCCGGCGCGAGCCCGCGTGCGACGCTCACGTACCAGGAGCAGGACACGAACGACGCCTTCTCGGGCGGTCGTGCCGCGTTCCTCCGGAACTGGTCGTACGCGTGGGGCATCGCGAACGGCCCGGACAGCGCCGTCCAGGGCAAGGTCGGGCTCGCCGCCCGCCCGACGTTCGACGGGATGGAGGACCACCACTCGACGATCGGCGGTTGGGGGAACTACATCAACCCGCACACCCAGCAGCCCGCAGCCGCCCTCACGTTCGCCCGCTGGATGTCGAGCGAGACGGCGCAGCAGTTCCTCACCCGCGAGGGCGGGGTCCTGCCGGCCCGGTCCGCGTCGCTCGTCAGCGCGGACGCGAAGCGGCAGCAGCGCCCGACGTACGACACCGCCGCGGGCATCACGCTCGTGCCGCGTCCGACCTCGACCGCCTACTACCCGAAGGTCTCGCAGGGCGTCTACCAGAACGGCAACGGCATCCTCGGCGGGCAGCGCACCGTCGACGGCGGGACGCGCGCGATGGCCGACGCCATCGACCTCGCGCTCCGGGGAGCGGCGCTGTGAGCGCCGCGACCGGCGTCCGGACGTCGACCCGACCGGGAGGCCCGGCCCGCCCCGACCCCGTCGTTCGCCGGAGCGGACGGAACCGTCTCGACCGCCTGCGTGCCCGGAGCGCCTGGGGCTTCGCCGCCCCGGCCCTCTTGGTCGTCGCGGCGGTGACGATCTTCCCGGTCGTCTACTCGATCGTCCTCAGCTTCGCGGACGTCGAGATCGGCTACGACGGCTTCGCGATCCAGGGCTTCGGGTTCGACAACTATGCGGCCCTGGTGCAGAGCGCCGACTGGTACCGGGCGCTCGGCTTCACGTTCCTGTACACGATCGTCACGGTGTTCGTGGAGCTCGTGCTCGGCATGCTCGTCGCGCTCGTGCTCGAGCGGCTCGGGGCGACCCGGGGCTGGATGCTCGCGCTCATGCTCGTCCCGTGGTCGCTCGTGACCATCGTCAACGCCCAGCTGTGGAAGTACGTCTACGACTCCACGTACGGGGTGGCGACCTGGTTCTTCGCCCTGTTCGGGGAGGCGCCGGTGATCCTCGGCGAGCCCGTCCCGGCCATCACCGGACTCATGGTGGCCGACATCTGGAAGACGACGCCGTTCGTCGCGATCATCCTGCTCGCGGGCCTGGTGCAGATCTCCGAGGACCACTACGAGGCCGCGGAGCTCGACGGTGCCAACGGCTGGCAGACGTTCTGGCGCGTGGTGTTGCCGCAGCTCGCCCCGACCCTGACGATCGCGGTGCTGTTCCGCATCCTGCAGGCGTTCGGCGTCTTCGACCTGCCCTTCGTGCTGACGAACGGCGGCCCCGGGACGAGCACCCAGTCGCTCGCGATCATGGGCTACAAGGTGCTCTTCCAGGACATCAACATCGGGCCGGGAGCGGCGATCGCGACGAGCACCGCGCTCATCGTGGCCGCCGGCTGTCTGCTCTTCCTCCGGGCCTTCCGGAACCAGGCGAAGGGAGGCGAGGCCTGATGCCCCGTCAACGGATCCGCAAGGGCTGGCGGCGGTGGGTCAACACCGTCAACGTCAGTGCCGTCGTCATCGCCGTCGTCACCGCGTTGCCGCTGTACTGGCTCGTGACGACGTCGTTCAAGCCGTCCTCCGAGATCGCGCAGTCCCCGCCGACCGCCTTCCCGATGTCGTTCACGCTCGACAACTTCGTCGTGGCCTTCCGGGACAACGCGCTCGGGCAGTACATGGTGAACAGCATCATCGTGTCGGTGTCCACGACCGTGATCGTGCTCGCGCTCGCGTTCCTGGCCGGGTACGCGCTCGCCGGCCGGTGGATCCGCGGACGCACCGCGATCATGACGTCGCTGCTCATGCTGTCGGTGTTCCCGGCGATCGCGGTGCTCACCCCGCTGTACCTGCTCGAACGGAACCTGGGACTGCTCAACTCGTACCCCGGGCTGATCGTGCCGTACGTGGCGTTCAACCTGCCGTTCGCCATCTGGATCATGCGGAACTACCTGCAGGGCATCCCGTCGACGATCGAGGAGGCCTCCGAGATCGACGGCGCCGGTGCCTGGCGGACGGTGCTCTCCGTGATCCTGCCGATGGCGAAGCCCGGGTTGTTCACCGTCGGGGTCTTCACCTTCACCGCGTCGTGGAGCGAGTTCCTCATGGCGCTCACCTTCAACAGCGAGAACTCGCTGCGGACGATCCCGGTCGGCATCGCGCTGTTCGGGACCCAGTTCACGGTGCCGTTCGCGCAGATCTTCGCGGCGAGCGTGGCGGCGACGGTGCCGATCGTCATCCTCGTGCTGGTGTTCCGCCGGTCGATCGTCTCCGGGCTCACGTCCGGCGCGGTGAAGGGCTGAGCGGCCGCACACACGACGGGAGGCCCGTGGCGATCCCGCCACGGGCCTCCCGTCGTGTGCCAGCGCGACGCGCTGCCGCGTCGACGACGGTGTGTCAGCGCTGCTTCGTCGTGCCGACGAAGAGGTCGTCGAACAACCCCTGGTCGTCGGTCGGCTGCTCGCCGTGCTTCCAGCGGCGGCGCAGACGGCGGATGGTGGTGATGCGCACCGGGTCGACGCCCGGCTCGGACTCGTACATGCCCATGGTGTCCCTTCCCGTCGGACATGACCCCCTTGCGAGGGGTCCTGATCGTCACCGACGGTACGACGGTGGACGGGAGCACGTCCGGGCGAACGGGGAGGTCGCCGACCCATCCGCGCTGCGCGGACAAACCCCCCGGCGACGATCCGACCGGCCCATACCCTGCACTACGACGCGGGTGGCACCCCGTCGTCGAGCGCCCCGGCGATCAGGTCCACGATGCGGACGAGGCGTCGACGCTCGCGTTCCGAGAAGGAGGACAGGAGTTCGTGCAACTGCTCGTTGGTGCTCGCCAGCGCCGCTGCGAAGACCTCCTCGTGACCGGGTGTGAGCTCGATGAAGCGGCTCCGACCGTCCTCCGGGTTCGGCACCCGTCGCAGGACACCCTGCCGTGCCAGCCGGTCGACGAGACCGGTCACCGCGGGGCCCGTCAGCCCCAGGTGCACGCTGAGGTCCTTCACGCGGACCGACCGTCCGGCCGTCTTCGCGCGCCACACGTACCGCACGACCAGCAGGTCCGTGCCGGTGATGCCGGTCCGGTCGCGCAGACGGTCGCGCAGCGAGATCGAGGAGTGCTCGAGCCGGGCCAGGGCGCCCATGACGTCGAGTTCACTCACGGGCTCGCCTCCTCGACGTGCAGCCGCGCGCGGGTCGGCTCCGCGCGTTCGGGCTCACCCTATCCGGACGGCGGTCTCGTCCGGTCCGGTCGGGTGACCCGGTGAGCGCGCCGACGTCCTCAGATGGTCCGGGCGACGAGCAGTCCGTCACGCCGGTCCGGTTCGAGGTCGCCGGGACCGAACCGGAGGCGGCCGTCCGCGACCTCGCCGGCATCTACGCCGGCAAGCAGTGGTTGTCCCGCCGGACAGAGGGCGAGTACTCGTACCGCTACACGGCCGTCGGGGACTCGGAGGTGTCGATGCGCCGGTCGACCATGAACGGCTTCCTCCGCGGCGCCTCCACCCCGGGCAACGAGCTGGTGATGGGGTGGCTCACGTCGGGCTCCGGCGTCCCCGACACCCTGCGCGACCGCGTCCCGCTCCGCATCGGGCAGCCGACGCTGTTCGCCGCGCACCGCGAGGTCGTGTTCGTGGCCGCCGACTACGACCAGCAGCTCGTGCACCTGGATCGTCGGTTCGTCCGCGAGGTCGCCTCGGAACGGTTCGACGTGGGCACCCGCGACCTGCGGTTCGACCACCTGCGACCGACCGAGAGCGCGGCCGTCCGGCACTGGCGCGACTCCCTCGGCGCGCTCTCCCGCGCGCTGCGCGAGGGCGGGACCGACTCGCTCGTGTGGCACGAGGCGAAGCGGCAGACGGCCGACGCCTTCCTCCGGGTCGTCCCGCCGCAGCTCGACCGCCTCCCCGCCGAGCTGCTGCACCCGCGGCAGGCGAAGCTCCGGGCCGCCGTCGAGTACGTCCACGCCCACCCCGAGGACCCGATCACCATCGCGGAGCTGGCGCGGGTCGCGGGGTTGAGCGTGCGCAGCGTGCAGGAGTCCTTCCGCCGGACCCTCGGTGTCTCGCCCCTGACCTACCTGCGGCAGGTACGGCTCGACCGCGTGCACGACGAACTGCTCGCCCGCGACCCGCGGACGGCGTCGGTCGGTGAGGTCGCGACCCGGTGGGGCTTCGCGCACCTCGGACGCTTCTCCGCGGCCTACGCGGAGCGGTTCGGCGAGTACCCCAAGCAGACGCTCCGACGGTGACCTGCTGACCCGGAGCGGCACGGGTTCCCCGGCAGGACACCGGGACGCGCTACGGTTCCGCCATGACCGGTACGCCGACGACCGCCGCGGCCCCGCCGACCACGGCAGGACGACGGGCACTCGTGTCCTGGGCGCTGTGGGACTGGGGCTCCGCCGCCTTCAACGCCGTCGTCACGACGTTCGTCTTCAGCACCTACCTGGCGAGCCGGGCCTTCGTGGACCCGGCACTGGTCGCCGCCGAGGACTCGACCGGTGCAGCAGCCGCCGCCGTCGAGCGGGAGCTCGCCCACAACGCCGCCGTCGTCTCGACGGCGTTGACCGTCGCGGGCATCCTGGTCGCCCTCGTCGCCCCCGCCGTCGGGCGGCTGGCCGACACGTCCGGGCACCGCAGGCGGTCGGTGCTCATCGCGACGGTCGGCGTCTTCCTCTCGATCGTCGGCATGGTGTTCGTCGCCCCGGAGCAGCCGTACCTGGTGCTCGGCGCCGCGCTCATCGGCATCGGGACGGTCGCGTACGAGATCGCCTGTGTCGGGTACAACGCGATGCTCGGGCAGGTCGCCACCGGACCGAAGACCGGCCGGGTCTCCGCGATCGGCTGGGCCGCCGGGTACTTCGGCGGGATCGTGCTCCTCGTCGTCCTGCTCCTGCTCTGCATCCAGGACTTCGGCGTGGACGGCCGCGGTGGGCTCCTGCAGCTCCCGGCGACGGTCGCGGGCGGGCAGTGGGACGTGCGCGTCGCGATCGGGATCGCCGCGGTCTGGCTCGCCGTCAGCTCGGTCCCGCTCTTCCTCGCCGTTCCCGAGGCACCCGCCGACCCGAGCCGCCGCGGGTCGCTCTGGACCGCCTACGCGGACCTCGGGCGGGACGTCGCCCGGCTCTGGCGGACGCGGCGCAACGTGCTCGCGTTCCTGCTCGCGAGTGCGGTGTTCCGCGACGGCGTCGGCGCGGTGTTCACGTTCGGCGGGATCATCGCCGCCCAGGTCTTCGGCTTCAGCCCGTCCGAGGTCATCCTGTTCGCGATCGTCGCGAACGTCGTCGCGGGCATCTCGACCGTGCTCTCCGGCCGACTCGACGACCGGTTCGGGTCCCGTCCGCTCATCATGGTGTCGCTCGTGGGGCTGGCTCTGACCGGCACCGCGGTGCTCTTCGCCGGCTCCGCGCAGGTCTCGTTCTGGGTGCTCGGTCTCGCGCTCTGCGTGTTCGTCGGGCCGGTGCAGTCGTCCTCCCGGGCGTACCTGGCCAAGCTCGCGACGCCCGGTCGTGAAGGAGAGCTGTTCGGCCTCTACGCCACCACCGGCCGCGCGGCCTCGTTCATCGCGCCGGCGCTGTTCGGCCTCGCCGTGACCGTCGGCGGGTCGACCCGGTACGGGATCCTCGGGGTGGTCGTGGTGCTCGTCGCCGGGCTCGTGCTCATGGCGTTCGTGCGCGACGAGACCCGGCCCGCCAGCCGGGGCGCCGCCGCCTGACGGAGGCGGGGAAGGCCTCCCGGCCGCCGCCTGCCCGCGGGTCCTGCTGCCCTCGACGACCACCGAGACCGCCGCGCGTACCGTCCGGGTCGACGACCCACGAGGAGGAACCCCATGAAGGCAGTTGTCTGGCACGGCATCGGCGACATCCGGCTCGACGAGGTCCCGGAGCCCACGATCCAGGACCCGCACGACGCGATCGTGCACATCACCCGCTCGGCGATCTGCGGTACCGACCTGCACTTCGTCCGCGGCACCATGGCCCCGATGCAGGAGGGCACGATCCTCGGTCACGAGGCCGTCGGTGTCGTCACCAGCGTCGGCGACGCCGTCCGTGGCTTCAGCGCCGGCGACCGCGTCGTGATCAACTCGACGATCTCGTGCGGCGCGTGCCGGTACTGCCGGATGGGACAGACCGCGCAGTGCGACGTCGCGAACCCGAACGGCCCGCAGGCGGGGACGAGCTTCTTCGGCGGCCCCGAGTCGACCGGTCCCGTGAACGGTCTGCAGGCCGAGTACGTCCGGGTCCCGTGGGCGCAGAACACCATGCACCCGCTGCCGGAGAACGTGAGCGACGAGCAGGCCATCCTGCTCTCCGACATCTTCCCGACCGGGTGGTTCGGTGCCGAACTCGCCGGCGTCACCCGCGGCGACGTCGTCGTGGTGTTCGGCGCGGGCATCGTCGGGCAGTTCGCCGCGGCGTCCGCGTTCAAGCAGGGCGCCGGGCGCGTGATCGTCGTCGACGGCGAGGAGACCCGGCTCGCCGCCGCGCTCGCGCAGAACTGCGAGGTCGTCGACTACAACCGCGAGGACCCGGTGCAGGCGATCATGGACCTCACGAACGGGATCGGCGCCGACGCCGTCATCGACGCGGTCGGGGTCGACGCCGAGCGCCCGAAGCGGGGCCCGGCAGCGGTGTCCGACGAGCAGGCGGCCGCGTTCGACGCCGAGGTCGCCCAGGTCGCGCCCGACGCCTCCCCGGACGGGTTCGGCGAGGCGCAGCAGTGGAAGCCGGGTGACGGCCCGTCGCAGGTCGCGCAGTGGGCGGTCGCGTGCGTGGCGAAGTACGGCCGGATCGGGATCATCGGTGTGTACGGGCCGACCGCGCAGTCGTACCCGATCGGTGAGGCGATGAACAAGAACCTCACGATCCGGATGGGCAACTGCGACCACCACTCGGTCACGCCGCCGCTCATCGACATGGTCGCAGCGGGCCAGTTCGACCCGACCGCGCTCATCACCGAGCACGAGGGCATCGGTTCCGCGATCGAGGCGTACGAGGCCTTCGACCGTCGCGAGCCGGGCTGGATCAAGGTGGAGCTGTCGGACACGTCCGCCTGACGGCGGTCCACACGCACGCGCGGACCGCCCACGGCTCGGCCTGGAGGCCCGGCACCGGTCAGGCGGACCGGTGCCGGGCCTCCCGGCGCTCGCGGTGCGTCGGCGGCTCCTCCACGGACGTGCTGCGGCGCGGAGTTCCGCACAGATGCCCGCGACGGTCGGACGCCGGGGGAGCGGTGCGCCAGGATGGGACGCATGACCGACCAGCGGATCGCCGTCGTCGTCCTCGCCGCCGGGCAGGGCACGCGCATGAAGTCCTCGCTCCCCAAGGTGCTGCACCGGCTCGCCGGGCTGCCCCTCATCGCCCACGTGCTCCGGACCGCCGAGTCCCTGTCGCCCGAGCACGTCGCCGTGGTCGTGCGGCACGAGCGTGAGCGCGTCGCGGCGGAGATCACCGAGCGTGCCCCCGACGCCCTCGTCGTGGACCAGGACGACGTCCCCGGGACCGGTCGGGCGGTGGAGGTCGCGGTCGACGCGCTCCCGGCCGACTTCGACGGCGTCGTCGTGGTGCTCTCCGGCGACGTCCCGCTGCTCGACGCGCAGAGCCTCCGCGGACTGGTCGAGGCGCACGCGAGCCAGTCGAACGCGGTCACCTTCGTCAGCGCCATCCAGGACGACCCGACCGGGCTCGGCCGGATCCTGCGCGACGCCTCCGGCGCCTTCACCGGTGTCGTCGAGCACAAGGACGCGACAGACGAGCAGCGTGCCGTCACCGAGACCAACGCCGGCATCTACGCGTTCGACGTCACCCACCTGCGCGCGGTGCTGCCGTCGCTGACGACGGAGAACGCACAGGGCGAGAAGTACATCACCGACGTGCCCGCGCTCATCGCCGCCCGCAGGGGACGGGTGGACGTCGTCACCCTGACCGACCCGTGGCTCGTGGCCGGGATCAACGACCGGGCACAGCTGTCGGATGCGGCACGGGAGCTGAACGCGCGGATCGTCCGTCGGCACCAGCTCGCCGGCGTCACGGTGCAGGACCCCGCATCGACGTGGATCGACCTCGACGTGTCCATCGAGCCCGACGCCGAGCTCCTGCCCGGCACGCAGCTGCTCGGAGCGACGGCGATCGCGGCCGGCGCCGTCGTCGGACCGGGCACCACGCTCCGGGACACCGAGGTCGGAGCCGGCGCCACCGTCAACCGGGTCGACGCCACGCTCGCGGTCATCGGGGACGGCGCCTCCGTCGGGCCGTTCGCCTACCTGCGGCCGGGCACGGTCCTCGGCGACCGCGGCAAGATCGGTACCTTCGTCGAGACGAAGAACGCCGTGATCGGTCGCGGCAGCAAGGTCCCGCACCTGTCCTACATCGGCGACACCGAGGTGGGCGAGGACTCCAACATCGGCGCGGCCACCATCACGGCGAACTACGACGGCGTGCACAAGCACCGCACCGTCGTCGGGTCGGACGTCCGCACCGGGTCGCACAACGTGTTCGTCGCCCCGGTTAGGATTGGTGACGGGGCGTACACCGGTGCAGGCACGACTGTCCGCAAGGACGTGCCGGCCGGGTCGCTCGCGATCAGCTACGCCCCACAGCGCAACACCGAGGGATGGGTCGAGGAGAACCGACCCGGTACCCCGGCGGCCGAGGCAGCTCGGCGCGCGCGAGGCGAGTGACACCTTCGACGGTCCCTGCGGCCGTCAGCGGTGGGCCCCGATCGGAGCCCAGGACATCGGCCCCGGCGGGGTCAGATCGGCCCCCTCTCGGGGTCAGGGAGTGAGCACCACACGTGTCCGGAATCAAGACAACCGGCCAGAAGCGACTCGTCCTGGTGGCCGGGCGAGCGCACCCGGAACTGTCGAAGGCGATCGCGGAAGAGCTCGGTGTCGACCTCGTCCCGACCGACGCCCGGACCTTCGCCAACGGTGAGCTCTACGCCCGCTTCGACGAGTCGGTGCGCGGATGCGACGCCTTCGTCATCCAGTCGCACACGGCCCCGATCAACGAGTGGCTCATGGAGCAGCTCATCATGGTCGACGCGCTCAAGCGTGCCTCGGCCAAGCGCATCACCGTCGTGGCGCCGTTCTACCCGTACGCCCGCCAGGACAAGAAGGGCCGTGGGCGTGAGCCGATCTCGGCCCGTCTGGTCGCCGACCTGTTCAAGGCAGCGGGCGCGCACCGCATCATGAGCGTCGACCTGCACGCGCCGCAGATCCAGGGCTTCTTCGACGGTCCCGTCGACCACCTGTTCGCCATGCCCGTGCTGCTCGAGCGCTTCAAGGAGATGCTCGACCCGGAGACCCTCACCGTCGTCTCGCCGGACATGGGGCGCGTCCGCGTCGCCGACATCTGGTCCGAGAAGCTCGGGGCTCCGCTGGCGATCATCCACAAGCGCCGTGACCCGCTCGTCCCGAACCAGGTCTCCGTGCACGAGATCGTCGGTGACGTCTCCGGTCGCTGGTGCCTGCTCGTCGACGACCTCATCGACACCGGGCGCACCATCGCGAAGGCCGCCGAGGCACTCAAGGCCAACGGTGCCAAGGGCGTCGTCGTCGCCGCCACCCACGCGGTGTTCTCCGACCCGGCCACAGAGCTGCTGCAGAGCGAGTTCATCGATCGCGTCGTCGTGACCGACACCCTGCCGCTGCCGCCCGAGAAGCGCTGGGACAAGCTCGAGGTGCTGCCGATCGCGCCGCTCATCGCCCGGGCCATCCACGAGGTGTTCGACGACGGCTCGGTGACGTCGATGTTCGACGGCGCCGCCTGAGCGCTCGCGTCCGACGGTGGCACTGACCGCGCGGGACGCCCTCGCCGCCCGACTCCGGTCGGGCGGGAGCGTGTTCGCGGAGGACGAGGCGGACCTGCTCCTCGCGGCTGGTGACGGCGACGCGGTCCGGCTCCGCGGCCTGGTGCAGCGTCGCCTGGCGGGGGAGCCCCTCGAGTACGTCCTCGGCTGGGCGGCGTTCGACGGGCACCGCGTCCGCGTCACACCGGGCGTCTTCGTGCCACGGGCGCGGACCAGGGTCGTCGTCACGGAGGCAGCCCGACGGCTCCGACGGTACGACCGTGTCGTCGACCTGTGCTGCGGAGCGGGGGCCGTCGCGATGGCGCTGCTGGAACGCGTCGGGGCGCTCGACCTCGTCGCTGCCGACATCGACCCCGACGCCACCGAGGTGGCCGCGGAGAACCTGGGCGACCGCGGCATCGTCGTGACCGGGAACCTGTTCGACCCGCTGCCCACCCGGTTCTGCGGTGCCGTCGACGTGCTCGCCGTGAACGCCCCGTACGTCCCGACCGACGCCATCGCGACCATGCCGCCCGAAGCGCGCGACCACGAGCACCGGGTCGCACTCGACGGCGGCGCCGACGGGCTCGACCTGCACCGGCGCATCGCTGCCGGCGCTGCTGACTGGGTGCGGCGCGGCGGGTCCGTGGTCATCGAGGTGTCGGCCGAGCAGGCGCCGGTGTCCGCGGAACTGTTCCGCACCGCCGGCTTCACGACCGATGTCGTGCGGGACGACGACGTCGACGGCACGTGCGTGGTGGCGACGCTCCCCGCCTGACCGCACGGGCCTCCCGTCAGGACGCCGTGATGGTGACCCCGTGCCACCCGGTCGCGCCGTTCGGTGCCGGCGGCCGCTGCACGCTCGTCTGCACCTCGCCGTCGGCACCGACGGCACGGACCTGGATCTCGTGCCGTCCCTTCGTCGCCGTCCACCGGAGCACCCACTGCCGCCACGTGTCGGCCGAGACCGAGTCCGCCAGTTCGGCGTCCTGCCAGTCGGCGTCCCCGACCTTGACCTGCACGGCCTTCACCCCGGTGTGCGGCTGCCACGCGACGCCCGCGATCGGGACCCGGTCGCCGACGGCCACCGTGACGCCGTCCACCGGGGTGTCGATCCGCGACTCGAGCTTCACCGGTCCCCGCTCCGACCAACCCCGAGGCGTCCAGTACCCCTGTGCCCGGGAGAACCGCGTCACCTCGAGCTCGGTCACCCACTTCGTCGCGGACACGTACCCGAACAGGCCGGGCACGACCAGCCGCGCCGGGAACCCGTGCTCGGCGGGCAGCGGGTCGCCGTTCATCCCGACGGCCAGGAGCGCGTCGGTCCCCTCGTCCTGAAGCACGTCGAGCGGGGTCCCCGCGGTGAAGCCGTCGATGCTGCGGGACAGCACCATGTCCGCTCCGGCGCGGGGGCGGGCGCGCGCCAACAGGGACCGGATCGGGTACCCGAGCCAGAGGGCGTTGCCGATCAAGTCGCCACCGACCTCGTTCGACACGCAGCTCAGGGTCGCCATGTGTTCCTCGAGCGGGAGCGCGAGCAGTTCGTCCCAGGTGAGCTCGACCTCCTCGTCGACCTCGCCCGTGATCTTCAGCGACCAGTCGGCGGGGTCGATGGCGGGGACGCGCAGCGCCGTGTCGATGCGGTAGAAGTCGGCGTTCGGCGTGACGTACGGTGTGATGCCCTCGACGTCCAGGCTCGCGCCGCTCGGGACGGGCGGCGCGGGCGTCGCCGGCTGCGGCAGGCGCACGGCTCGCCGGACGGCCGCTGCGGCCTGGAGCGAGGCCGAGCCGATCCGGGAGGCGCCGCCCACCACCACTGCGAGCGCTGCGCTGGTCACCGTCCAGCGGATGAAGGAGCGGCGTGCGACCGCACCAGCACCGCCGGGTCCGGCGGTCGGGACCGCGCGGGCGTCCTCCCAGCGGCGGAGACGCTGGAGCAGGAGCCGCAGCACCACCACCGCGGCGGCGATGCCGGCGACCGTCGGGGCGCCGTCGAGGGTGCCGCTGCCCGAACGAGTGGTGACGGCGAGGAGTGCGAGCACCCCGCCGGCGGCGAAGACGAGCGCGCCGTACGGCGGGTTCCGGCGTTCGAGGACACCGGCGCCGGCCGCCACCGCGACGAGGACGACGCTCATCAGGACGAACAGGGCCACCTTGTCGCCCGTCCCGAACAGCGACACCATGAGGTCCTTCGCCGCCGGGGGCGCGAGGTCGATGACGGCGGAGCCGACCGCGACGAGCGGACTGCCTGCGCCGCCCAGGACGAGCGCGCCCAGTTCGGCGACGGCGAGGAACGCGAGGACGGCGATGACGCCGACGAGCGCTGCGGCCCACCTGCGGTGCGGGAGGAGGCGCGGGTCTGGCTCGGTCACGATCGGATCGTAGGTCAGTCGTGCTGGGAACAGGGCCTCGGTGCCGCTCGTGGATTGCGGCTGCGGCTGCGGCTGCGGCTGCAGGTCGCGCGTCGGGACCGGGTCGAGATCGGGGTTCGAGGTCGGGGTTCGGGGAGCGTTCACCCGGTGCGAGGTGTGCCGTGCGGGCGCCGTGGCAGGATCGGAGCGTGCCGTGGCGACCTGATCGTGTCCCCGGGCCCGGTCGCGCCCGCGACGACCAGCACCGCTGGTCCTCCGCCGGTCGGCTCCTCGTGCTCCGGTGGGTGATCGTCGGTGTGTGGGTGGCGCTCCTCACCGCCCGGATCATCGTCGTGACCGTCCACCCGGACGCAGACATGCGGGCCTTCGGCATCGCGGAGGCGGTGGCCGTCACCGCTGGCGTGACGATCGTCGTCCTCGCGGTCGTCCGTGCACGCGCAGCGGGTCGGCGTCGCGCTGACGACGTGCTCGCGCGCGCGGTGCGCCGTATCGACCCGACGGTGTGGCTGGTCCCCGCGGCTCCGACGCAGGAACTGCGCGGGGTGATCGAGGCGGCCCGGCCCGAGGTGCCGCTCACCGCTCGCGTGACCTGGGCGTTCGGAGCGACGGAGGCTTCGCTGTGGGAACTCGACGGACGGCGGGCGACTCGGCTGCTCGTCATCCGGTGGAGCCGCGTCATGCACGTCGGGACCGAGGTGGTCCTCGTGCCGGGTGCCGGTCGGCGCACCGCCCCCGCCGTGGCGGTGCACTACGTCCGAGCCGACGACACGACCGCCGTCGCGACGTTCTTCGTGCGTGTCGCCCCCGGTTCGGACCGGTTGCTCGGCCCCGGTGCTCGTCTCGACGACCTGCTCGCCCGACTCGCCCGCGAGCGCATCGTCGCCTGACGGGGATGGCGCTGCGGACCTGTGCGTGAGCTCGTGCTCGTGCTCGTGCCCGTGCCCGTGCCCGTGTCCGTGACCGCGCCCGTGCTGGTGCCCGTGTCCCGCCCGGCACCGACCGGGACACGGGATCGCCCGGGTCGGCTCTCGTCGATGACGAGGCAACCGACCCGGGCCTGCGCTCCCGCGGGTCCTGCCGCGGGTCCTGCTCAGTGTGTGGACGGTTCCTGTTCGACCTCGCGGCGGTCGTTGTCGGACCAGAGGGTGTGGAACGTGCCGTCCTTGTCGATGCGCTGGTAGGTGTGGGCGCCGAAGAAGTCGCGTTGCCCCTGGATGAGCGCGGCGGGTAGGCGCTCGGAGGCGAGGGAGTCGAAGTAGGACAGGGCGGAGGAGAACCCGGGCGCGGGGACACCGGACGCGGCCGCGATGCCGACGATGCGACGCCAGGCGGCTTCGCCCTCGGCGACGGCGTCGGCGAAGTACGGGTCGACGAGCAGCGACTCGAGGTCCGGGTTCTTCTCGTACGCCTCGACGATGCGGTTGAGGAACTGGGCGCGGATGATGCAGCCGCCGCGCCAGATCTTCGCCATGTCCCCGAGCGCGATGTCCCAGTCGTACTCCTTCGCTCCGGCGATGATGAGGTCGAAGCCCTGCGCGTACGCGACGACCTTCGATGCGTAGAGGGCTGCGCGGACGTCGTCGGTGAACGAGTCCGGTGCCTGGGCGATGTCCGGCCGTGAGGTGACCGACTTCTGGACGGCTGCGCGCTGAGCGGGCCTGGACGAGACCGCTCGGGCGAACACGGCCTCGCCGATGCCGGAGACGGGGATGCCGAGACCGACTGCGTTCTGCACGGTCCAGACGCCGGTGCCCTTCGATCCGGCGGCGTCGCGGATGACGTCCACGAGCGGTGTGCCGGTGTCGGCGTCCTTCTGCTTGAGGACCTCCCCGGTGATCTCGATCAGGTAGGACTCCAGGTCGCCCTTGTTCCACTCGTCGAACACGTCGACGAGCTGGTCGACGCTGTAGCCCCCGATGCGGCGCAGCAGGTCGTAGGACTCCGCGATGAGCTGCATGTCGGCGTACTCGATGCCGTTGTGCACCATCTTGACGAAGTGTCCGGCGCCGTCGGTCCCGACGTGGGTGACGCAGGGCTCGCCCTCGGCGACGGCCGCGATCGACTTCAGGATCGGGCCGAGCGTCTCCCACGCCTCGTCTGATCCGCCGGGCATGATCGACGGCCCGTGCAGGGCGCCCTCTTCGCCGCCGGAGATGCCGGTACCGACGAAGTTGATGCCCTTGTCCTTCAGGTCGTGCTCGCGGCGGATGGTGTCGTGGAAGTTCGCGTTGCCGCCGTCGACGATGATGTCGCCCGGCTCGAACCGCTCGGCCAACTGACCGATGACGGCGTCGGTGCCCTTCCCGGCCTGGACCATGATGATCGCCGTGCGCGGCTTCGACAGCGAGGCGACGAAGCCGTCGATGTCCTCTGACGCGATGAAGCCCATGTCCCCGTGCTCGCGCATCAGGTCCTCGGTCCGGGCGTAGGTGCGGTTGTAGACCGCGACGGTGTTCCCCTCACGCGACGCGAGGTTCCGCGCCAGGTTCGAACCCATCACCGCGAGGCCGATGACCCCGATGTTCGCCTGTTCGTTGTTGTCTGCCACGTCGACTCCTTCGTGTCTGGACGGCCGTCGCCAATCTATGCAGCGCCCGATGTGCTCATCCAGGTCTTCCGCATCCTGGGGACAGTCGGTCCCCCTGTTCGTACTGTGGAGACATGGCCGATGCGACCGTCCTCCCGCCCGTGCTCGTGATGGGGGTCTCCGGATCCGGGAAGTCGACGATCGGTGAGGCCCTGACACAGGCGCTCGTCGACCGCGGACAGGCGGTGGAGTTCGTCGACGCGGACGCGTTGCACCCGGCGGCGAACAAGGAGAAGATGCACGCCGGCATCCCGCTCACCGACGACGACCGTCGCCCCTGGCTGGACGCGTGCTCGTCCCGCATCGCGGAGGTCGAGGCCTCCGGCTCGCGGTGTGTGATGGCGAACTCGGCGCTGAAGCGCGCGTACCGGGACCGCCTGCGTGAGGACGCCCCGGACCTCTTCATCGTGTTCCTCGACGGGTCGCGCGAGCTCATCGCCGATCGGCAGCGCCACCGTCACCACGAGTACATGCCGAACTCCCTGCTCGACTCGCAGTTCGCGACGCTCGAGCGCCCGGGCGCGGACGAAGCCGTCGCGGCGGTGCCGATCCACGGGGTCGTGGACGACACCGTCGCGGCGATCCTCGCCGTCCTGCCCTGAGCCCGTCCTGCCCTGAGCCCGTAGCGCTCGACGACCTGACCGTCGGGTCTACTTCCGGCTGAGCTCCGACCGTCGAGCGCGGTACTCCTCGGCGTCGATCTCGCCGCGGGCGAACCGGTCGGCGAGCACCGACCGCGCGTCGGCGATCGCCCGTCCGGCACCGCGGCGGAGGACGCCGAAGACGACGGCCCCGACGACGAGCAGGAGCAGGAGCGCCGGGAACACGGGGAAGCCGTGGGACGGCATCCCGCCTCCGTGCCAGTACGGAGTGGTGGCAGCGAGTGTGGTGAGCATGGGGACCTCCGAGGTCGGGTGTGGTGCCGCGGTCGCGACACGACAAGGTTGTCGGTCGGGAGGCCCCACCCGCGTCCGCCAGGAGAGCCCACTCGGCCCTGCTCCCGCCGGCTCACCCGCGCCGGTTCGTCCACAGGCGACTACTCCTCCGGGCGTAGTCCACAGGCCCTCCCGCTGCGCGATGTGTCGGGGGAGGGCCGACCGTAGGCTCGCTGCATGACCACCGACACGCGCTCCGACACCCGCCCGGCGGGTGGACGCCGGTTCGCCCGCGTGGGACGGGTGCTGCCGGTGGCGCTCGTGCAGGTCGTCGGCACCGTCGCCGCCACCCGGTGGGCAGCCGGGGTCGGTCCCGGTGCCGTCGGTGCTGGTGGCCCGCCGTGGACAGAGCGCGTCGGTGACGGCGTCGACCCGGTGTTGCTCGGGCCCCTGGCATGGGTGCTGCTCGTGGGCGGGATCGTCGTCCTGCCCTTCCGGTGGCGGTGGCCGGTCGTGGTCCTGGCCCTGACCCTCGGCACGACGATCGGCTACGCCCTGGTCGTCAGTCCGCGTGGGCCGTTCGTCGCGGCGCTGACCATGGCGCTGGCGAACGCCTGGTTCCGCGGCCACCGCGTCCCCACGTACGTCGCTGCCGCAGTCGCGCAGGTCGTCCTGCCCTCGGCGGACACCCTGACCGGCCGCGCGCCCTTCCCGACCGTCACCACGATGACGCTCTGCCTGGCGTGGCTGACGGTCACCATCGCCGTCACCGAGCTCGTCCGGGTACGGGTGGCCCGCGCCGCCGACGCCCGTCGCGCCCGCCTTGCGGCGGAGCAGCAGCGCGCCGGCGCCGAGCGCGTCCGCATCGCCCGGGAGCTCCACGACTCGGTCGCCCACAGCATGTCGCTCATCAACCTGCAGGCGGGGGTGGCCCTGCACCTCGGGGCCGAACTCCCCGAGCAGACCCGGGAGTCGCTGCTGAACATCCGCGACTCCAGCAAGCAGGCGCTCGTGGAGCTCCGGACGATCCTCGGCGTGCTGCGGGCCGTCGACGCACCGTCCGGCACCTCCGACCGCGCCCCGGTCGCCGGCCTCGACCGCGTCCCCGACCTGGTCGATCGAGCCCGCCTGGCCGGAGTGGACGTGGAGCTGCGCCTGGACGGCCCGGTGGAGACCGTCGCCGGCGTCGTCACGCGCAACGCCTTCCGCATCGTGCAGGAGTCCGTCACGAACGTCATGAAGCACGCCCCTGACCACCACGCCTCGGTCGTGGTCGACGTGGGGGCCGAGGTCGTCGACATCACGGTGGCCGACGTCCCGGCGCCGGGCGCGATCGGCGCCGGTGCCCCGCGGGCCGAGGAGGCGCCCCGCGGGCACCGCTCCACGTCCGCCCTCGCCCGTGCGGCGGGCCAGCACACCGTGACCGAGCGTGCGGACGGCGGCAGCGGCAGCAGTCCGGGGAACGGGCTGGTCGGGATGCACGAACGGGCCACGGCTGTCGGCGGCACACTCGCCGTCGGCCCGACGCCCGACGGCGGGTGGTCGGTCCACGCACGCCTGCCGATCGGCGAACCCGCACGCACTGCGTCCGGAGCGACGGAGACGAACGCATGACCATGTCCGCGACTCCCACCACGCCGGATCTGATCCGGATCGTGTTGGTGGACGACCAGAGCCTCATCCGTGCCGGACTCCGCGCACTCGTGTCCGCCGAGCCGGGGATGCAGGTCGTCGGTGAGGCGTCCGACGGCGAGGACGCCGTCGCGGTCGTCGCACGGGAACTGCCGGACGTCGTGCTCATGGACATCCGCATGCCGGGGACCGACGGCCTCGTCGCCACGCGGCGGATCTCCGAGGACCCGGCGCTCAGCGCGGTGCACGTGGTGGTCCTCACGACCTTCGAGGAGGACGACACCGTGTTCGAGGCGATCCGTGGTGGTGCTGCCGGGTTCCTCGTGAAGGACACCGAGCCCGCCGAACTCCTCCGGGCGATCCGCACCGTCGTCGCGGGGGAGTCGTTGCTGTCGCCGGGCCCGACCCGGTCGCTCGTCGAGGCGTACGCGGCGCACGCGAAGCCGGCAGCGCTCGCACCCGAACTCGACGCCCTGACCGACCGCGAACGCCAGGTCATGCGCCTGGTCGCGAGCGGCTTGACGAACGCCGAGATCGCCGAGCGCCTGTTCGTCAGCCCGGCCACGACGAAGACCCACGTCTCCCGGGCGATGATCAAGCTCGGCGCTCGCGACCGCGCCCAACTCGTGGTCTTCGCCTACGAGACCGGCCTCGTCACCCCGGGGTGGACGGGATGACCGGGGACACATCCGTGACGCGGGCCTGCTGGAAGCCGCGGTCGCCCGGGCCGCCGCCAGCGTCGACGGCCGCGATGCCTACCCGTCGCTGATCGAGGAAGCCGCGCGCCCGCCGTGCGTCGGGGTCGAGCGGGCCTCGAGCCGCCGCTGACGATGGACACGCGGCCGCCGCCGGTGCAGGCTCGACAGGTGGACGCCGGATGCATCCCGCACCGCCGCGGAGGAGCACCGCGCCCACCTCGAGGAGGAGCAACGCCGTGACCGATCCCGCGAACCTGACCCCCGGTGCGACCGACGCACGCTCTGCGGGCGGAGGCACAGCCTCCAGGCCGGACACCTGGGCGAGCACGGACCGTGGACAGCTCGTCGACCGTGCCGAGGTGATCGTCACCAGTCCGGACCGGAACTTCGTCACCCTCAAACTGACCACCGCGGACGGCGTCACCGGTCTCGGTGACGCGACCCTGAACGGCCGCGAGCTCGCGGTCGCCGCGTACCTGTCCGAGCACGTCGTCCCGCTGCTCACCGGTCGGGACGCCAGCCGCATCGAGGACGCCTGGCAGTTCCTCTACCGCTCGACGTACTGGCGTCGGGGTCCGGTGACGATGGCCGCGATCGCCGCCGTCGACATGGCGCTCTGGGACATCAAGGCCAAGGTCGCCGGGATGCCGCTCTACCAGCTGCTCGGCGGTGCTTCCCGGACCGGGCTGATGGCGTACGGGCACGCCTCGGGCAAGGACCTCCCGGAGCTGTTCGACTCGATCCGCCAGCACCAGGCCGAGGGGTACCGGTCGATCCGCGTCCAGACCGGCGTGCCGGGGCTCGAGTCCATCTACGGCATCGCCTCGAACCGCACCACCGAGGGCAACGCCGGCGTCCGCTACGACTTCGAGCCCGCGCAGCGTGGGGCGTTCCCGGCCATGGAGGACTGGGACACCCGCGCGTACCTCCGGCACCTGCCGACCGTCTTCGAGGCGGTCCGCAACGAGTTCGGCCCCGAGCTGCCGCTCCTGCACGACGGACACCACCGGATGACCCCGATCCAGGCCGCCAAGCTCGGGAAGTCGCTCGAGCCGTACGACCTCTTCTGGCTCGAGGACTGCACCCCCGCCGAGAACCAGGAAGCACTCCGACTCGTCCGGCAACACACCACGACCCCGCTCGCGATCGGTGAGGTCTTCAACACGGTCTGGGACTTCAAGGACCTCATCCGCGACCAGCTCATCGACTACGTCCGCGGCGCCGTCACGCACATGGGCGGCGTGACCCCGCTGCGGAAGACGATGGACTACGCCGCGATGTACCAGGTGAAGTCCGGGTTCCACGGGCCGACCGACATCTCGCCGGTGGGGATGGCGGCCCAGATGCACCTCGGGCTCGCCATCCACAACTTCGGGATCCAGGAGTACATGCAGCACGGCCCGAGGACGAACCAGGTGTTCCAGCAGACGGCCACCTTCACCGACGGGTACCTGCACCCCGGCGACGAGCCCGGCATCGGCGTCTCGCTCGACGTCGACGAGGCCGGGAAGTACCCGTACGAGCAGGCGTACCTGCCGTTCAACCGCCTGGCGGACGGCACCGTGCACGACTGGTGAGCGTTCCCGGGCGCCGCACCGTGCCCGACGGGCAGAGTGGTGGCGTGGACCCCGCAGCGCTCGCCGACGTCGCCCGCGACCTGTTGCGCGCCGCTCCGGGCGACTTCGTGGCCGCCCGGGCGGCACGGCAACGAGCGGTCCGGAAGGACGACCGGGAGCTCGCGGCCGCGATCGGGAAGCTGAAGAAGCCCGCGCCGGCCGCGTGGATCGTCGACCTGCTCGCCGCCGAGGACGCCCTCGACGACGCCGTCGAGCTCGGTCCGGCCCTCCGGCAGGCGCAGGCCTCCGCGGACCCGCAGCAGATCGCGACACTCCGGAAGCAGCGGTCCCAGGTCGTGGCGGCGCTCGCCGACACCGGGGCCGACCGGGCGTCCGCAGCCGGGCACCCGCCGACCCCGGCCGTGCTCGAGCAGGTCCGCGCGACCATCGAGGCCGGCATGGCCGACCCGCACGCCGGCGCCGCGATCCGATCGGGCCTCCTCCTGCGGCCCCTCGAGGCCGTGGGGTTCGAGGACGTCGACCTCACCGACGCGGTGGCCGTCCCGGACGCCGTCCCGGACGCGTGGTCCGGCAGCGACGCGCCCCCCATCCCGATCACGGCCGGAGGGCGCGGTGCACGCCGTCCCGCCGGACGCCGTCACGCAGACGACGAGCCCGGGACCCCCGACGAGCCGGATGCTGCTGCCGAACCGGATGCTCCGGACGGGCCCGACCTGCCAGCCCCCGACGAGGACCAGCGCGACCCCGCAGCCGAGCGCCGCGAGGCGCGCGAGGCCGAGGCGGCAGCGAGACGTGCCTCCCGGCAGGCCGATGCCGCTCTCGACCAGGCGGAGTCCGCCCTCGAGGACGTCGAGGACCGACGCGCCGACCTCGACCGCCGCCGTCGCGACCTCGAGCGACAGCTCACCGCCCTCGACCAGGAGCGGGCCGACCTCGACGCCGAGGCCGAGCGGCTCGGGCAGGAGCGCGACGACGCCGAGGCCGCGAGCGACCGCGCCCGTGAAGCCCTCGTCGCCGCCCGTCGCCACCGTCGCGAGGGCTCCTGACCTGACCGCTCATCGACTCGGATGAAAGCGGCTCCCGGCGCTCGCTCCCAGCGTGACCCCCGCCCTACGCTCGGCGGCATGCTCCTCTTCCTCCGCCGGTGGCTCCGGCACCTCGTGGCCCCGGTTGCCGGCGCGGTGTACCTCGCGCTGTGGATCGTCGCCGAGGCCGGTCGCAGCGACCTCACCGGACACGTCCTCGTCGTGTCCGCCTTCGCCGTCGCGATCGGCCTCGCGAACTGGATGCCGTCGACGAGTCTCGGTCTGGTCGTCGTCGTCCCCGTCCTGCAGGCGCTCCGGCTGCTCGACCGTCCCCGCGACACGACCTGGCCGGAGTACCTCGCCATCGCGATCGTGGTCGGCATCATCGGTGCCGGGCGCTCCGGTCTGCTCCGCTGGCTCGCGATCCCGGCCCTGGGTGTCGCCAGCGCCGCCGCTGCTTGGGCGATGGTCGTCCCCACCGTCGCCGACCAGGACGTCTGGGCCTCGTGGACCGGCTCGCTGTCCGGCACCCGTTCCGACCTCGCCTTCCTGGCCCTCGCCATCGCCGGTGCGAGCGGGATCGCCTGGGCCGTCGGTGTGGCGATCGGGGCGACCTGGCGGGTCGGGCTCGCGCGAGTCCGCGTCGTCGAGGCGGAGCAGGAGACGGAGGCAGCCAGTGCGGAGCTCCGCGCCGAGCAGGAGCGCGCCCGCATCGCGCGGGACGTCCACGACTCGCTGGCGCACTCCCTCGCCGTCGTCGTCTCGCAGGCGCAGGGCGCCGCGGCGCTCACGGTCCGGGACGGACCTGCCGCCACGGCGCTGCAGGACATCGCCGAGGTGAGCCGGACCGCCCTCGGGGACGTCCGCGCCCTCGTCGAACGGATCCAGGGCACCGGCCAGGAGGCCCGACACGGCCTGGCAGACGTCCCGCACCTGGTCGAGGACATGCGGGAGCTCGGCATGCAGGCCGTGTTCGAGCAGCACGGCGCCCCGCGGCCGATCGGGGCCGAGGCCGGGGGAGCGGTGCACCGGATCGTGCAGGAGAGCCTGACGAACGTGCTGAAACACCAGGGCCGGACGGCGACCGCGCGTGTGGTGCTCGACTGGCGCGGGCCGGGGCTCGGGGTCGTCGTGACCTCCACCGGCAGCAGTCCGCTCGTCGCGCTCGACGGCCCGGGGTCCGGCGTGGCGGGGATGCGGGAGCGCGCACGGTTGGTCGACGGTTGGCTGCGTGCCGGGGTCGGCGACGAGGAGCACGAGTACGTCGTGACCGCGTGGTTGCCGACGCTCGGTGCATCGTCCGCACCGTCCGGTCCGGACGCGACCGCTGGCCTCCCGGCGGTCGTCACAGCCGGAGCGGCCGACGCGACCGGACCCGGTGGGACGAGCGTCACCGGAGCGTCCCGATGACGGCGATCCGTGTCGCCGTCGTCGACGACCAGCGGCTCTTCGCCTCGGGCATGCGGATGCTCGTCGACGCCCAGGACGACATGACGTGCGTCGGAACGGCCGCCGACGGTGCCGAGGCCCTCGCGCTCTGTGCGACCGAGCAGCCAGACGTGCTGCTCCTCGACCTCCGGATGCCGGTGCTGAACGGCATCGAGACGATGGCGCGCCTCGCCCGGCAGGGTGACGACCGGCCGCGGGTCGTCGCGCTCACGACGATCCGGCGCGACGACGCGGTCCTCGCCGCGCTGCGTGCCGGAGCGGCGGCGTTCCTGACGAAGGACGCGCTGCCCGAGGTCGTCACGGCCACGATCCGCGACGTGCACGAGGGACGACCGGCGCCCACGGAGACCGAGGCGCTCGACCTCCTCCGCGCGCAGGGCACCCTCGTCGAGTCCGAGCGCCGGGACGAGATCCTCGACGCCTTCACCGCTCGCGAGCGCGAGGTGTTCCTGCTCGTGGCCAAGGGGCTCAGCAACCAGGAGATCGCCGCGTCCGTGTTCCTCAGCGAGGCCACCGTGAAGACCCACGTCCGGTCGGTGCTCACCAAGCTCGGGCTGCGGAACCGGATCCAGGTCGTCATCACCGCACACGAACGCGGCCTCGTCCGCGCCTAGGGGGAACCATGCGCATCACCACCAGGGCCGCGAAGACCGGCACCCTCGTCCTCGTCGTGGCCGGTCTCGGCGCAGCCGTCCTGCACGGCCTGCCGGAGCCCGTCGACCATGCCGTCCGACCGACGACCACGAAGGACGTCGCGGCGTGGACGATGCCCCTCGACGGGTACGTGCTCTCGTGGGGGCCGGCCTCGTACGCCGAGAGCCTCGTCGAGCAGCCGTGCCTCCGGGCGGCCGGGATCGACGACCCGCCCCCGTGGGCGACGGCCGCGGGCCTCCGCGCCGAGGACGCCGCGCACGAGACCGCTGCACGAGGGAACCCCGCGCCGGCGCTCGCCGAGACCCGACCGATGACCGCCGACGAAGCCTCCGCGCGGGGGTACCGCGGTCCGTCCCTCGCCGGCGCGAACAACGAGGGCTTCCGGCGGTGGGGCTTCTCCACGGAGCGCAACGCGGCGTTCGACGCACTCCCGGCGGGGACCGCCGCGCGGTGCATCCGGCAGGCGCGGGCGACGCTCGGCACGGGGGACGACGGGTCGAAGGACGCGGCCGCGCAGGTCGCGAAGCGGCTCACCTACCTGGCAGCGGTGGCGGCGCGGTCGGACCCGGCGGTCGTCGCCGCAGCTGCCGACTGGCGGTCCTGCCTCGCGGACGCCGCCGTCGGTCCGGTGGCCGGGGGTCTTCCGGCCGACCCGTCGGGGATGCCGACCGCGTCGATGCGCGCCGTCGACTGGATCACGGACGTGGACGACGAGGACGTCCCGCGCGCCGAGGTCCGGCTCGCGGAGCAGGACGTGGCCTGCCAGGCGTCCACCGGCTACCGCCGGGCGCTGTACGACGCGGAGTGGCGGCGGCTGCTCCGCGTGACGGCGTCCGACGCAGCGGTGCTCGCGGCGGGTTCCCGCGACCAGGCGGCCGTGGACAGGCGGGTGGAGCAGGCGATCCGGCGGCTCGCTCCGGAGGCGCCGGCCGGCGTCCGCTGACCCCGGCCACTCGGCGCGGACGCATCGGGCCGTCGGCAGCTGCACCTGGGGGGAGCTGCCGCCGGCCCGCGGCCGTCGGGACGGCCGACACCGTGTCGACGTCGGCCGCGCGCCCGGGACGCGAGGTCCACGCACGACCGGTGCCGGGCCTCCCGGCCGGACGCCGTGTGCGAGACGGTGCGACACGCCCGGAGGCCCTGCTAGGATCGGTGACTGACTTCGGCGAGGGCCGCGCAAGCGGCCGTGATCGACGCGGTGGGAGACCCGGCCAGCCCTGGGAACGTTCCTCACGCGTGCACGCGTTCGAGTTGCAACACCACAGACCCCCCGATGCCGGCACTCCGGCGTCGTCCCCGACACCAGGAGGCATCATGGCTGACTACACCAAGCTCGCAGCGGAAGTCCGCACCAAGTTCGGCAAGGGTGCGGCCCGCAAGCTCCGCGCCGCCGACAAGATCCCCGCCGTCGTCTACGGCCACGGCACCGAGCCGCAGCACATCAGCCTGCCGGGCCACGAGACGATGCTCCTCGTCCGTACCGCCAACGCGGTCGTGGACCTCGACATCGAGGGTGCTGCCCAGCTCGCCCTCGTCAAGGACGTCCAGCGTGACCCGGTGCGTCAGATCATCGAGCACATCGACCTCGTCGTCGTGCGTCGTGGCGAGAAGGTCACGGTCGACGTGCCCGTCGTCATCGAGGGCGAGTCCTTCGCCGGCACCATCCACGTGCAGGACCTGGCGAGCGTCTCCCTGCTCGTCGAGGCGACCGACATCCCCGAGCACGTCGTCGTGGACGTCGAGGGCCTCGAGGACGGTGCGCAGGTCCACGCGTCCGACCTGCAGCTCCCGGCCGGTGCCGAGCTCGAGACCGACGCCGAGTCGCTCGTCGTCCAGATCGTCACCCCGCGTGGCACCGCTGACGACGACGCCGCCGACGAGGCCGCTGCCGAGGCGGGCGCCGAGGCCGGCACCGAGGGCGGCTCCGCCCCGGCCGACGCCGACTCCGAGTAAGACGACGACGACGTCTGGCCGACGCTGATGGCGGAGCGCACGTTCGTGGTGGTCGGGCTCGGGAACCCCGGGCCCGACTACGCGGGCAACCGTCACAACGTCGGCCAGATGGTCCTCGACGAACTGGCCGCCCGGATGGGTGCCACGTTCAGGAAGCACAAGACCCCGAACCAGGTCGCCGAGGGGCGCCTCGTACCGGGGGGGCCGAAGCTCGTCCTCGCGAAGCCCGGGTCGTTCATGAACACGTCCGGCGGTCCGGTCTCCGCCGTCCTCGGGTTCTACAGCGTGCCGCCGGCGGACCTGATCCTGGTCCACGACGAGCTCGACCTGCCGTTCGACTCCGTGAAGCTCAAGGGCAACGGTGGCCACGGCGGGCACAACGGCATCCGCGACGTCATCAAGGCGACGAACACGAACGAGTTCGCCCGCGTGCGGGTCGGCATCGGACGCCCGCCCGGCCGTCAGGACCCGGCCGACTACGTGCTGCGTGACTTCTCCGCCGCCGAGAAGAAGGCGCTGCCGAACCTCCTCGCCGACGCGGCCGACGCCGTCGAGGCGATCGTGACCGACGGCCTGCTCGCCGCGCAGCAGCGCTTCCACGCCCCGGCCTGATGAACGCCGTCGCCGCCGTCGTGCTCGCGACGAACCCGTTCGCCACGGCCGCGCTCGTCGTCGTCTCGGTCATGGGCATCGCGCTCGTCGGGACGGCGCGCTTCCTCGGTCGCCGCGCGGCCGAGCAGGCGCGCGAGGGCGAGCCGACGCCGCCGCCGGACGACCTGGAGCCGGGCAGCTCCTGAGCCGGAACCGGCCGGGAGGCCCGCCCCGGCTCCGCCACGCGCCTCCTGTTCGCCCGTCGCGCACGCCGCGACCGCTGTCGGGGGCCGCCGGTACCATCGTGTGAGTGACGATCTCGGGCCTCATCCCTGCGCTCTCGCGCGCCTCCTCCTTCGATCGTGCGCTCCGTGCCGCTCCTCGCGACGCCGACTTCTCGGTGGTCGACGGCCTGCGCGTGCCCCTGTTCGCCGCCCTGCTGGCCGAGCGCTCGGGTCCGCAGTGCGCCTTCGTCATCACCGCGACCGGGCGGGAGGCCGAAGCCGTCCGTGACGCCCTCAGCTGCACCGTCCCCGACGCGGACGTGCTCGAGTTCCCGGCGTGGGAGACCCTGCCGCACGAGCGTCTCAGCCCGAGCCCGCAGACCGTCGGCACCCGCATCGCGACCCTCCGCGCACTGCAGCGGTGGCAGGACGCCCCTGCCGCGGAGCGCCGGACGACCGTCGTGGTCGCGAGCGTCCGGGCAGCGCTCCAACCGATCGCCGACAACCTGACCGAGCTCGCTCCGGTCGTGCTGCGGAGTGCGTCGCGGGGCAACGACCTCGGCGCGATCGCCGCACAGCTCGTCGACCTCGCGTACGCCCGGGTGGACCTCGTCACCCGCCGCGGGGAGTTCGCCGTCCGCGGCGGCATCCTCGACGTCTTCCCGCCGACGGCCGACCACCCCGTCCGCGTCGACTTCTTCGGTGACGAGATCGAGGGCATCAAGGCGTTCTCGGTCGCCGACCAGCGGTCCACGGACGACGACCTCGACGCGGTGGAGCTCACCGCATCACGCGAACTGCTCCTGAGCGACGACGTCCGACAGCGGGCGCGCGAGATGCTCCACGAGTTCCCGAACCTGTCGCAGATGCTCGCGAAGGTGTCCGAGGGGATCCCCGTCGAGGGCATGGAGTCCCTCGCCCCGGCGCTGGTCCGCAAGCTCGTGCCGGTGACGGAGTACCTGCCCGAGGAAGCGACGATCGCGGTCTTCTCGCCGGAGCGGGTGAGCGGTCGCGCGCACAGCCTGGCCGAGACGAACCAGGAGTTCCTGCAGGCGGCGTGGAGCGCGGCCGTGGCGGGTGCCCAGGCGCCCATCGACCTCGACGCGGGCAACTTCCTCACGGTCCAGCAGCTGAAGAACACCCGCGGGCAGCGCACGTGGTGGACGGTGTCGCCGTTCGACTCCGGCGCCGACGAACCGCTGAGCGACGCCGACGCGGCCGCCGAGGCGGGGGAGTACATCCGCGTCCCGGGCGAGGCGATCCCGAGCTTCGCCGGGAGTGCGGACGGTGCGGTCGCCCACGTCAAGGCGCTGACCGACGACCAGTGGGCCGTCGTCGTGACGGCCCAGGGCCAGGGTCTCGTCGAACGTGCGGTGCAGGTGCTCGCCGACGCCGGGGTGGCCGCGCGCGCCGAGACGCTGGACGGGCCTCCCGAGCCGGGCGTCGCCATCGTCACGACGGCCAGCGTCGAGCACGGCTTCGCCGTCGCGGACCCGCGCATCGCGCTCCTCAGCGAGGCCGAGTTCTACGGCCGCAGCGTCCAGCAGGGCGCCCGCACCGTCAAGAAGCTCGCGAGCCGGCGCAAGAACGTCGTCGACCCGCTGCAGCTGAAGCCGGGCGACGTCGTCGTGCACGCCACGCACGGCATCGGCAAGTTCGTGGAACTGGTCAGCAGGGAGGTCAGTTCCGGCGGCCGGAACGCCGTCAAGCAGCAGCGTGAGTACCTGGTGCTCGAGTACGCGCCCTCGAAGCGGAACTACCCCGGCGACAAGCTCTTCGTGCCGACTGACCAGCTCGACCAGCTGTCCCGGTACGTCGGCGGCGAGAACCCGACCCTGTCGAAGATGGGCGGCTCGGACTGGTCGGCCGCGAAGTCGAAGGCGCGCAAGGCCGTGCGCGACATCGCGGTGGACCTCGTGAAGCTGTACTCCGCCCGTATGGCGTCGAAGGGGCACGCGTTCGGGCCGGACACCCCGTGGCAGCGCGAGCTGGAGGAGGCGTTCCCCTTCGCGGAGACCGTCGACCAGCTGACGACCATCGACGAGATCAAGCGCGACATGGAGAGCCCGATCCCGATGGACCGGCTGCTCTCCGGAGACGTCGGCTACGGCAAGACCGAGGTCGCGATCCGCGCCGCGTTCAAGGCGGTGCAGGACGGCAAGCAGGTCGCCGTGCTCGTCCCGACGACACTGCTCGTCCGCCAGCACATGGAGACGTTCCAAGAGCGGTTCGCCGGGTTCCCGGTGAACCTGCGCGCCCTGAGCCGGTTCCAGACCGAGAAGGAGACGAAGGAGACCCTCGCGGGCCTCGCCGACGGCACCGTCGACGTCGTCATCGGCACGCACCGGATCCTGTCGCAGAGCGTGCAGTTCAAGGACGTCGGCCTCGTCATCATCGACGAGGAGCAGCGCTTCGGTGTCGAGCACAAGGACCAGCTCAAGAAGCTCAAGACGAACGTCGACGTCCTGGCGATGTCCGCGACACCGATCCCGCGCTCGCTCGAGATGGCGGTGACCGGCATCCGCGAGATGTCGACCCTCGCGACCCCGCCGGAGGACCGGCACCCGATCCTCACGTTCGTCGGACCGCAGTCGGACCTGCAGGTGGCCGCGGCGATCAAGCGCGAGATGCTCCGCGAGGGCCAGGTGTTCTACGTGCACAACCGCGTGAAGGACATCCAGTCGGTCGCGTCGCACCTGGCCGAGATCGTGCCGGACGCCCGCATCGCCGTGGCGCACGGGCAGATGGGCGAGCAGGCCCTCGAGCAGGTCATGGTCGACTTCTGGGAGCGCCGGTTCGACGTGCTCGTGTCCACGACGATCATCGAGACCGGTCTGGACATCGCGAACGCGAACACCCTCATCATCGACAAGGCGGACAAGTACGGCCTGTCGCAGCTCCACCAGCTCCGCGGCCGTGTCGGTCGTGGGCGCGAGCGCGGGTACGCGTACTTCCTGTACGACGCCGAGAAGCCGCTGTCCGAGACCGCGCAGGACCGCCTCGAGACGATCGCGGCGAACAACGAGCTCGGCGCGGGCATGCAGGTCGCGATGAAGGACCTCGAGATCCGCGGTGCCGGCAACCTGCTCGGCGGCGAGCAGTCCGGGCACATCGCGGGCGTCGGGTTCGACCTGTACCTGCGGATGATCGGCGAGGCGGTGTCGCAGTTCCGCGGGGACGTGGCGGAGGGGCAGACCGAGCTCCGGCTCGAGATCCCCGTCGACGCGCACATCCCGGAGGACTACGTCGAGTCCGAGCGACTCCGACTCGAGGCGTACCAGAAGCTCTCCGCCGCGTCGGCCCCGGCCGCGCAGCCCGAGGCGATCGACATGGTCCTCGACGAGCTCACCGACCGGTACGGCACCCCGCCGCAGGCCGTGCTGACGCTGATCGAGGTGTCACGCCTCCGCCGGATGGCGCAGCAGGTCGGCCTGTCCGACGTGGTCGTCATGGGGTCGAACCTGCGGGTGGCGGGCAAGGAACTCGCCGACTCGGCGCAGGTCCGCCTCAAGCGGATGTTCGCCGGTGCACGCTGGTTCCCGCAGCAGGACGCCGCGAGCATCCCGGTGCCGAAGCCGCACGGCGAGACCCTGCCGGACGACGCCCTCATCGGTTGGGTGGAGAGCATCCTCACCGCGGTCTACGGTGCGCCCGCCCGTGCGGAGGCGTCGGCCGCCTGACGGTCCTCGTCCGGTGACCACCGGACGGACGGGAGGCCCGGGACGGATCCGTCCCGGGCCTCCCGTCCGTCACGTGGTCGCGCCGGTGCGTGGGCCGGCGCTACTCGGTGGCTTCGGCCTCGGACAGCTCGCGCCGCTGGCGGTACCGGCGCGCCCGCACCGACACCACGACCGCGGACGCGACCATCGCGATGCCCGACCCGACGAGGACCGCGAGGACGCCCTCGTCGACGATCTCCTCGTTCGCCGCGAACGCCAGTTCGTTCATGAGCAGCGACACGGTGAAGCCGATGCCGCCGAGCACGCCGACCGTCATCACGGAGCCGACCGAGAGGGTCGACCGACCCGGTCCGCGGAAGAGCCGACCGGCCACGACGCCGAACAGGGTGATGCCGATGACCTTGCCGACCGGCAGCGCCAGGACGACCGCCCAGAACGTCGGGGAGAGTTCGCCGATGCCGACGGCGGGGATCACGACCGCTGCGGAGACGAAGGCGAAGACGGGGAGCACGATCGCGTTCGACCACGGCTCGACCTGCTCGTGCAGGGTGCCGCCCGGACGTCGGGGGAGGACCAACCCGAGGGCCACACCGGCGATGGTCGCGTGCACACCCGAGTGGTACACGAGCCACCACGTGACGAGGCCGACGAGGACCATCGCGACGACGAGGAACGGCTGCGCGGCACTGCCCGGGCGCAGCCGGCGTCCGAGCAGTGCGAAGACCACGAGCAGGACCGCTGCTCCGCCGAGCGCGAGGAAGTCCGTGCCGTGCGCGAAGACGAGGGCGATGATGACGATCGCGATCAGGTCGTCGAGGACCGCGAGGGCGAGCAGGAACACCCGGATCGTCGCGGGCAGCCCGCGCCCGAACATCGCCAGGACCCCGAGCGCGAACGCGATGTCGGTCGCGGTGGGGATCGGCCATCCGTGGGTGTACGGCGTCCCGGCGGTGACGAGCAGGTAGACGAGCGCCGGCACGAGCACACCGCCGACCGCGGCGATGGCCGGGACGACGGCCGTCTTCGGGTTCGCGAGCTCGCCGGCGACCAGCTCGTGCTTCAGCTCGATGGCGACCAACAGGAAGAAGACCGCGAGCAGGCCGTCGCTGACCCAGTGGGCGATGGAGAGGTCGAGGCCGACCGCCCCCCACGGGGTGTGCCAGTCGAGGCCCCGCTCGAGACCGGGGCCGAGTGCGGTGTTGGCGACGACCAGTCCGAGGACGGCGGCGGTGAGGAGGGCGATCGCGCTGAAACGGGGCGAACGGACGAAGGACGGCATGCGGCTCCGGTGGAGATCGGGTACGGGGAACGGACCGTCGACCAGACTTCCCGACACACCTCCACCAGGATAGCGGGACGGCCCGGGAGCCCGATCCACGCGGAGCCGCGGGTGGCAGCATGGCGGCATGACTGCCGTTGCCGAACTCGTCGCCGTCGTGGACCGCCTGCTCGACCCCGAGCACGGATGCGTCTGGAACCGCGAGCAGACCCACGCCACCCTCGCCCGGTACGCCGTCGAGGAGACCTACGAGCTCGTCGACGCGATCGACGGCGGGGACGACGACGAGCTCCGCGAGGAACTGGGCGACGTCCTGTACCAGGTGGTGTTGCACGCGGGGATCGCCGCGCGGCAGGGCAGGTTCGACCTCGACGACGTGGCCGACTCCGTGCGCGAGAAGATGCAGCGCCGCCACCCGCACGTCTTCGGCGACGAGGAAGCGCACACGGTCGAGGACGTCATCCGGGTCTGGCGTGCCGCCAAGGCCGCCGAGAAGTCGTCGCGGACGAGCGCGTACACGGGCGTGCCGCGGGCGATGCCGCCGCTCGAACGTGCCGTGAAGCTCCTGGAGCGGTTGGAGGAGCGTGGTGACCTGCACGCCGCGATGGCCTCCGTGACGGACGGCGCCGTGCTCGAGGTGGTCGATCCCGTCACCGGTGCCCCCGTCGCTCCCGGTGTCGGCGGGGATCCCGCTGCCGCCGACGTCCCCGGAGCCCCCGTCGCTCCCGGAGCGCCCGGTGCTCCCGGTGTCGCCGGTGCTCCCGGTGTCGCCGACGCTCCCGGTGTCGCCGACGGAGTGGCGGCCTCCGGCGCGGTCGGTGCTGCGGACGTCGCCGGTGCCGCGGACCCCGGTGACGCCGCTGCCGGGCAGCAGCCGGGGACCCGGGTCGACGCGGCCTGGGGCGCCGGGATGCTCGCCGAGGTGGCCGTCGCGCACGAACAGGGCCTGGACCCGATCGCGAGTCTCCGAGCCGCGGTGGCGATGCTCGAGGTGGCGGGCCGCAGCCTCGAGCAGGACGACCGCCGAGACGACCGGGCAGACGACCGCGGGGACGACGAGGAGCGGGCGTCCTCCTAACCCGAAAAAGGAGGACGCCCGCGAGCGGGAGACGGCGTCACCAGGGAGCGACGCCGACAGGGGATCCCGCTCGAACCGCGGAGGCGCTTGCAGCACGCCGCCTCCGCTGCCGGCCGACGCGCGGATCAGGCACGCTCCGACCGAGGTTCTGGATGCAGAATATCAGCGGACACGTGCTGCTGCAAGAGGCGGTCGTGCTCTGCGAGAATCGACGGCATGGCGACGACCGTGACGGCCCCCAGGGGCATGCGAGACCACCTCCCCGCCGACAAGGCCCGGCGGGAGCACGTGCTCGGCGTCATCCGCGGTGTGTACGCGCGACACGGGTTCGACGAGATCGAGACGCCGGTCGTCGAGGACGCCGCCCGCCTCCACTCCGGACTCGGTGGCGACAACGAGAAGCTGGCCTTCGCCGTGATGCGCCGCGGGCTGACCACCGAGGACCTGCGGCAGGCCGACGCGCCGCTGGACCTCGCCGACCTCGGGCTGCGGTTCGACCTGACCGTCCCGCTCGCCCGGTTCTACGCCTCCCACCGCGCCGAACTGCCGAGCGTGTTCCGTGCCGTGCAGATCGCGCCCGTGTGGCGTGCCGAGCGTCCGCAGAAGGGGCGCTACCGCCAGTTCGTGCAGTGCGACATCGACGTCCTGGGCGAGCCCGGGCAGCTCGCCGAGATCGAACTCATCCGGGCGACCACCGCGGCGCTCGACGCGCTCGGCATCGTCGGCACATCGATCCGGATCAACGACCGCCGCATCCTGCTCGCGCTCCTCGCCTCGTGGGGGGTCACCGAGCAGTCCGCAGCCGACCGCGCTCTCATCACGGTCGACAAGCTCGACAAGATCGGGGCCGTCGGCGTCGCGGAGGAACTCGGGACCACGCTCGGCCTCGACCCCGCCGCCACGGCCGACACGATCCGGGCGCTCGAGTCCGCCGACTGGGACAGCGTGCGCGGTGCCGACTGGCTCGACGCCGAGGCGTTCGACGACCTCGAGCGACTGCGCGCGGCGCTCCCGGGCGTCGACCTCCGCTTCGACCCGACGCTCGTCCGCGGCATGGGGTACTACACCGGCACGATCTTCGAGGTCGCGCACCCCGACTTCGGGTACAGCCTCGGTGGCGGCGGCCGCTACGACGGCATGATCGGGCGCTTCCTCGGGCAGGACGTCCCGGCGGTCGGGTTCTCGCTCGGGTTCGAGCGGCTCGTGGACCTCGTGTCGCTGCCCGGTTCGGCCGAGTCCGACGCCGTCGTGCTCGTGTACGACAAGGACGTCGACCCGGTCCGGCTGGCCGCGCTGAAGGCCGAGGCGCTGGACACGCACCACCGCGTCCGCCTCGAGAAGCGCACGAAGAACATGAAGAACCTGCTCGCCGGACTCGCGGAGCAGGGCTTCGGCTCGTTCGCCACCGTCGGGACCGACACCACGTCGCTCGACGGCGTGGAGTTCCGTCCGCTCGCCTGACGGACTCCCCCCCGGTCATCCACAGCCAGGCGTCGCGGTGCAGCGGCGTCGCTAGGATCGACAGCGCAACCACCACAACCCAACGACAGGGAGTTCCCCGTGGCAGTGATCGATGCCGTAGGCGCACGCGAAGTCCTCGATTCCCGAGGCAACCCGACGGTCGAGGTCGAGGTCCTCCTCGACGACGGTGTCGTCTCGCGCGCCCTCGTCCCGTCCGGTGCCTCCACCGGCGCCTTCGAAGCGTACGAGCTGCGCGACGGCGACGACTCCCGGTACGGCGGCAAGGGCGTGCTCAAGGCCGTCGAGGCCGTGCTCGACGAGATCGGCCCGGCGCTCGAGGGCTTCGACGCCACCGACCAGCGTCTCGTCGACGCCGCGCTGATCGAGCTCGACGGCACCGAGAACAAGTCCCGCCTCGGCGCGAACGCCATCCTCGGGGCCTCGCTCGCCGTGGCCCGCGCCGCGGCCGACTCGGTCGACCTGCCGCTGTTCCGCTACCTCGGTGGCCCGAACGCGCACACGCTCCCCGTGCCGCTCATGAACGTCGTCAACGGCGGCGCGCACGCCGACACCAACGTCGACATCCAGGAGTTCTTCCTGGTGCCGTACGGCGCCGAGTCCTTCTCGGAGGCCCTGCGCTGGGGCGTCGAGACCTACCACGCCCTCAAGGGCGAGCTGAAGAAGCAGGGCCTCGCGACCGGCCTCGGTGACGAGGGCGGCTTCGCGCCGGAGCTCGCCTCGAACCGCGCCGCGCTCGACTTCCTCCTCGCGGCGATCGAGAAGGCCGGCTTCACCCCGGGCAAGGACATCGCGCTGGGCCTCGACGTCGCCAGCACCGAGTTCTTCCACGACGGCAAGTACTCCTTCGAGGGCAAGCAGCTCTCGAGCGCCGAGTTCACGCAGTACTTCGTCGACCTGGCCCGTGACTACCCGCTCGCCACGATCGAGGACCCGCTGGCCGAGGACGACTGGGAGGGCTGGACCCACCTGACCGCCGAGCTCGGTTCGAAGCTGCAGATCGTCGGCGACGACCTGTTCGTCACCAACCCGACGCGGCTCCAGCGCGGCATCGACGAGAAGGCCGGCAACTCGATCCTGGTCAAGGTGAACCAGATCGGCACGCTGACCGAGACCCTCGACGCGGTCTCCCTCGCGCACCGCCACGGCATGACCGCGATCCTGTCGCACCGCTCCGGTGAGACCGAGGACACCACGATCGCGGACATCGCGGTCGCGGTCGACGGTGGTCAGATCAAGACCGGCGCCCCGGCCCGCTCGGACCGCGTCGCCAAGTACAACCAGCTGCTCCGCATCGAGGAAGAGCTCGGCGACGCGGCGGTCTACGCCGGCCGCTCCGCCTTCCCGCGTTCGGCTTCGCTGTAACCCAGCACCCCCGAGACGCCGTCCTCCGTCCGGAGGGCGGCGTCTCGCCGTTCCGCGGAACGGACCCGTCCGCGCGTGCCACCGACTCACGCGAGCCGCCTCGTCTGCGCGAGACGCCCTGTCTGCGCGAGCCGTTCCTCCCGTCTGCGCGGGACGCCCCGTCTGCGCGAGACACCCCCGTCTGCGGACGACGCCGCGGTGCGCGCGAGACGCCTCCGAATTCGGCGGCGTCTCGCCGAGGTGGCGGCGATTCGGCGCGGCCAGGGCGTCTTGGGCCCCTGAGCCAGCCTGCAGACCCCGGCGGCGCCTTCAGGTCGGTGGAGCGAGACGCCCCCGTCTGCGTACGACGCCGCGATGCGCGCGAGACGCCCCCGGATTCGGCGGCGTCTCGGCGGCCTGGCGGCGTCTCAGCGCGGCGGGGGCGTCTCGGGGACCCGAGCCGGACTGGAGGCGCGGGGCGCGGGGACGCTTCCAGCGTCGGCAGCCGTCGCTGAGAGGGTGCGCAACGCGCGCGCGGCGGGATGCCGAGCCCCGACGGCCGCGTTATCGTCGTCGTCGTGCCCAGCCAGAAGCCCCGCGTCCGCCGCGTCCCCGTGGCCATGCCCGAGGGAGCGACCTCGGGACAGCCGTGGTACCGGTCGCTGCACTTCTCCGGGTTCAGCTTGCTGATGCTCGCGATCATCGTGCTCTTCGTCGTGGTGCTCGCCCCCTCGCTCCGCACGCTCGTGCAGCAGCAGGACCAGATCACCGACATGCAGCGGCAGGTCGCGGCGCAGAAGGCCGACGTCGCGCAGAAGAAGCACGACGTGGCGCGCTGGGACGACCCCGCTTACATCGAGGCACAGGCGCGCGACCGCCTGCTCTACGTGTACCCGGGCGAGGAGAGCTACCTGGTGATGGGCAGCGAGGCCGGCGCTTCGGCCACCCCGGCGCCGAGGACCGAGTCCGGCACCCCGGTCAGCTCGACGGTGCAGACGCCGGACGTGGACTGGGTGCGGTCGATGCTCTCGTCCGTCCTCGAGTCCGGGCTGTCGGACGAGACCGACGACGAACTCGAGCGCCGCGGCGACACCGGTGCCGGCAGCGGCAGCGACACCGACCGCGGGACGGACAGCGGCTCGTCCTCCGAGTAGGGGCCGACGCGCGGAGTCGGGTAGGCTCACGTGCCCGTGACGACCCCTCCGTTCGACCCGCCGACCGCGCACGACGTGCAGGTGGTGACCGCCCAGCTCGGACGCCCCGCCCGTGACGTGATCGGCATCGCTGCTCGCTGCGTCTGCGGCAACCCGACGGTCGTGTCCACGAAGCCCCGCCTCGGCAACGGCACCCCGTTCCCGACGCTCTACTACCTCTGCCACCCGGCAGCCACCGCAGCGGTCAGCACCCTCGAGGCGAACCAGGTCATGCCCGAGCTGGCCGCCCTCCTCGAGGACGCGGACACCGCTGAGCAGTACCGCCACGCGCACCAGGCGTACCTCGACGACCGCGAGTCGATCGAGCACGTCGAGGAGATCGCGGGCATCAGCGCCGGTGGCATGCCCACCCGTGTGAAGTGCCTGCACGCACTGGTCGGGCACGCCCTCGCCGCCGGACCCGGCGTCAACCCCATCGGAGACCTCGCGCTGGAGCGCGCGGACTGGTCGCCGTCCCGGTGCGAATGCCGGGCCTATGATGAGGATGCAGACGCCGGAGTCGGGGTGGGTGGCGGCGAGTCCTGACCAGCCGCCCAGCATTCCAACCACCCCAAGGAGATCACCAACCGTGCCCAAGATCCTCGTCGTCGGCGGCGGCTACGCCGGCTTCTACACCGCATGGAAGCTCGAGAAGCACCTTCGCCACGGCGAAGCCGACGTCGTCATGGTGGACCCGCTGCCGTACATGACCTACCAGCCGTTCCTCCCCGAGGTCGCCGCCGGGTCGATCGAACCGCGTCACGCCGTGGTCTCGCACCGCCGCCACCTCAAGTCGACCCGCGTCGTCACCGCGAAGGTCACCGGGGTCGACCACGCGAACAAGACCGCGACCATCACCCCCGCGGTCGGCGAGCCGTGGCAGGAGTCGTACGACCAGATCGTCATGACCGCCGGCGCCGTCTCGCGCACGTTCCCGATCCCGGGCGTCGCGGACGAGGCCATCGGCCTGAAGACCATCGAAGAGGCCGCGGCGATCCGCGACAAGATCCTCACCAACTTCGCCAAGGCAGCGAACCTGCCGGCCGGCCCCGAGCGGCAGCGTCTGCTCACGGTCGTCGTCGTCGGTGGTGGCTTCGCCGGTATCGAGGTCTTCGCCGAGCTCCGCTCCTTCGTCTCGGACCTGCTCAGCAGCTACCCGCAGATCGCCTTCGAGGACACGCACTTCCACCTCGTCGAGGCGATGGGCCGCATCATGCCCGAGGTCTCGCTCGAGACCTCGCACTGGGTGCTCAAGAACCTCGCCGAGCGCGGGGCCACCGTGCACCTCGAGACGCAGCTCGCCTCGGCCGTCGGTGGCGTCTGCCAGCTCAAGGCCAAGGACGAGTCGATCGAGGTCATCGAGTCCGACCTGATCATCTGGACCGCCGGCGTCATGGCGAACCCGATGGTCAAGGGCACCGACTTCCCGCTCGAGCCCCGCGGCCGCATCACGGTGCAGCCCGACCTCCGCATCGTCGACGAGGGCACGGTCATCGCCGACGCCTGGGCCTGCGGTGACGTCGCGGCCGTCCCGGACCTCACCGGTGGTGGCGTCGGCGGCATGTGCGTGCCGAACGCCCAGCACGCGGTCCGTCAGGCCAAGCAGCTCGCGAAGAACCTCGTCGCGACCCTGCGCGGCGAAGCGACCGTTGACTACAAGCACGAGAACCTCGGTGCCGTCGCCGGCCTCGGTCTCGGCATCGGTGTCTTCCAGTCCGGCAAGTTCGCGATGAAGGGCTTCCTGGCCTGGGGCGCCCACCGCGGCTACCACGGTCTGGCCATGCCGTCGTGGGAGCGCAAGATCCGCGTCGTCGGCGACTGGGTCTCCGGCTTCTTCCTCGGTCGCGACATCGTGTCGCTCGACGACCGCGAGACGCCCCGCGCCGCGTTCGAGGCGTGGGCCTCCCGCCCGAAGCCGGCCGTCGAGGCCGCTCCGGAGGCCGAGTCCCCGGCCGAGGGTCAGCCCGCCGGTGCTGCCGGTCCCGCGTACGCCACGCCCGCCGAGGACGTCTCGAAGGCCGCCGAGCCCGTCGGCGCCGGCGAGTCCGCCAAGACCGAGTAGGCAGCGCACACCCGCTGTCGAGAGGGCGGTCACCCGACGGGTGGCCGCCCTCCGGCGTCGGTAGGCTGTCCCGGCGCGGCCGCCCGTCGCCGTGCGCCCCCGTGGCCCAATCGGTAGAGGCATGCGACTTAAAATCGCCGAGATGAGGGTTCGAGTCCCTCCGGGGGTACGGAGACCGGACGGGCATCCGACTCAACATCGCCGAGATGAGGGTTCGAGTCCCTCCGGGGGTACGGAGACCGGACGGCACGCCCGCCGTACTCGTTACGCTGACCAGGTGGTCGGGATCGGGAGCGCGCTGACGAACCTCCGGGACGCGCTCCGGCGCCCCGAGGCCCACGTCGAGGTCATCGACGGCGAGACGGTCCCCGTCGGCATGCTGCTCGGCACGCTCGGCGCCCTGCTCCTCGACGCCGGCAGCTCGGTCACCGACGTCCGCTCAGCGCTCGAGAAGGCCCGCGACGCAGCGGGTGTCGGCAACGGCCTCGCCATCGGGGTGCTGCCCGCGCTCGTCATCGTCAGCGAGACCGCGACGGGCGCCGCGACGATCGTCAACGCCGAGGGCATCGAGCTCTCGTTCCGCCAGTCCGCCCGCGCGAACCGCCTGGTGCTCGGTCTGGAGCGCGGCGCGATCGCCCTCGCCGAGATCCCCGCCCGGGTCCGGAGCATCCGCCAGGGCACGCGACCACCGGCCCCGCTGCCGTGGGTGCTCGGCAACGCACTGACCTCCGCCGGGCTCGCGGTCGTCTTCCGGTGCCCGTGGTGGGCGGTCCTCCTCGCGCTGGTGGTCGGGGCGCTCGTGGGGGTCATCGGTCTGCTGCTCCGGCGCTTCCGTGAGGCCGTGGCCGTCGTGCCGTTCCTCGCGGCCTTCTGCTCGACGGCCGTCGTCGGACTCGTCGCCGCCGGCACGGGCTTCGACCACGTCCCGCTGTACGCCGTGTGCGCGCCGGTCGCGGTGTTCGTGCCCGGAGCACTCATCACGAACGCCCTGCTCGAACTCACCGCCGCCGACATCGTCACGGGGTCGGCCCGGCTCATGCAGGGGCTCATCATGCTCGGCTTCATGGCCGCCGGGATCGCGGCGGGGAGCACGGTGACCGGCCTCCGCATCGACCCGACCTCGGCGGCACTCGTCGGCGAGGTCGCGGGCATCGGCACCGACCGACCCGGCTGGGAGGCCGTCCCGGCGCTCTGGGCGTCGTGGGTCGCCGTGGTGGTCCTCGCGACCGGCATCAGCCTCGTCTTCGGATCCGGGTGGCGCCTGACGGCGGCGTCGGTCGTCGTCATGGTCACCGCCTACGCCGTCGTGTCGTTGCTCACGCCGCTCAGCGGCAGCGTCGTCGCGACGGGCCTCGCCGCGGCGCTGCTGTTCGTCGCGACGCGTGTCCTCGAACGCATCGTCCCGGTGGTGCCGGCGACCGTGTCGTTCCGGCCGGCGTTCCTGCTGCTCGTGCCCGGCACGGTCGGGCTGGTCGCGGTCGCGACGTTCGACGCCGCCGCGCTCGCGACGCCGCTCGCGACCTTCGTCAGTCTCTGTGTCGGGACGAAGATCGGCGGGCTGCTGCCCGGCCTGTTCGCCCGGTCCGCACCGACCCACTGACCGAGGGGATCCGGCAGCCGGCGCCGGGACCACCTGGCGTCACACGACCGGGGCACGTCGTCCCGTTCTGGAGGCTCGGTCTCCGCCCGCAGGACGAGTGAGCGGACTGCGCGTGGTGGGCTTCCCGGCCGACGCCGTGCCGGTCACTGTCGGACCGGTGCCCGGTCCATACGGCGTGTGCGGGCCTCCCGGCCGACGCGTGCCTGTCGCTGTCGGACCGGTTGCCGCTCCGTGCGGAGCATGCGGCCTCCCCGCCGGTCGCATCCGGTGCGCGCCCGCCGCCGCCTCCACGGAACCGGTCAGGACGCGGAGGCACCTCCGCGGAGCCGGGGCCAGAGCAGGACTGCTGCCGCGAGGGCGACGACCACCGCGACCGCGGAGGCCCAGGCGACGACCGGCAGGTGCGTCCCCGTCGGGCCGGAGTAGACCGCCGCGGCCAGACCGACGGCGACGGCTGCGAGGGCGCCGTACCGCGGACGGGACGCGGCGGCGAGGGCTGCTCCTGCCGACCCCCGGAGCGGCAGGAGCGTCACGACGAGTGCGCCGAGGCCGCCGACGCAGAGCGTGCTGGCGAACTCGGACACGAGCGAGGCGGTGAACCCGGACCCGGCCGTCACACTGTGCACGACCCATCCGACGGCCGCGAGGACGAGCAGCGTCACCGACCGCCACGTGGCACTCCGCGCACAGGCCGCGACACCGTTCCCGAGTCGCATGGTGGCGGTGTCCACGTCGGTGCGGCCGACGGGCACCAGGAGGACGCCGACGACGAGGGCGGGGGAGAGGTCCGCGGTGCGGGTGAGGCCGCTCGCGACGACCGCCGCGAGCACGAGACCGGGTGAGACCCGGAAGGTGACGGCTCGTCGATCCTCACCAGCAGCCCACCGCGTCGCGAGCACGACACCGGCCGTGAGCACGACGACGCCGGCGAGGACGGCCAGGGCGAGTCGGACGTAGCGAGCCTCGAGGGCGATCCCGGTGCCCAGCAGCGTGGACACCGCGGCGAGCGTCGTGCCGACCGCGATCGAGACCCAGGCCGGCAGTGCGTCGTCACCGCGTGTGCGCTCGGACCGGGGCCGGTTGCGGCCCGTGAAGCGGGAAGCGGGACGCGGCAGTCGCCCGCGGAGGGCGCCGGCGAGGACCCGCACCGGTCCGGCCACCAGGAGCAGGAACGCGGCGGCGACGCCGACCGCGATCGCGAGCGTGCGCCAGGAGAACGAGGACTGGATCGTGGGGACCGCGTGGTCGTACGCCGTGGCGACCGTCCAGTCACCTGCTGGGCCGGACCAGTCCGGCCTTCCGTCGGGTCGGCCGTCGGTGCCACCGCCGGGCACGCCCGCGGAGGGTGGGCCGTCGGCGGGGCTCCCCGGTCCGCCACCGGGTCCGTCCTCGGGGTCGGACTGCTGTCCTCGGCCGGGCCGGGGCGTCGGGGCCACGGCGCCGCTGCCGGAGGAGGGGCGGTCGGCGCCCGGGTCCGATCCGGACCCGTCGGTGGGCGACGGCCCGGCGGCCGACGGCCCGCTCACGCGGACCGGGACCGCGGGCGCCGCCCGGGAGGTGTTGCCCGCGACGTCCTGCGCCCCCGCGCTGATGCGGTGGGCGCCGCCACGGAGCACGTCGGCGACGCGGCACGACCACGTCCCCGACGCCGTGACCTCCGCCCGGCACACCGCGACGTCGTCGACGTAGGCGGTCACGATGGTCCCGGGCTCCGCGGTGCCGGCGATGCGGACCGAGCGTGCGCCGACGACCGCGGATGCCGACGGGGTGCCGATGCGGGGAGCGGCCGGGGCCGTCCGGTCGATCGTGATGCTGCTCGGCGGCGAGACCGCGCTCCGGAGGTCGGAGCGGTACCCGTCGGCCGTGCTCGCGGTCTGCGTCGCCGTCACGGTGTACGGGCCGTCTGCGGGCGCACCGGGACCGACGGCCCAGGAGACGTGCCAGGTGCCGGCGGGCCCGACGACCGCGGTGCGCACGGCCGTGCTGCCGGCCCGCGTGACCGTCACGGTCGCGCCTGGTCGGCCGGTGCCCGTGACGGCCCCGGCGGTCGGTCGCCGGGTGGTGACGACCGGTGGGACGATCACGTCCGACGGAGCGGCGTCGGCGCTCGGGAGGGACGAGGTGGTCGTGTCGAGGACGGTGAAGACCTGCGCCGGTCCCGAGTGCACGGTGCCCACGCACGACCAGGTGCCGTCGGCCCTGGCGGTCGTCCGGCACACCGAGGCGGACGGGACGGCGGGGTCGGCGACGCGGACACCGTGACCCGGGGCGGCACGGCCCGAGAAGCGCGCGAGGTCGGTCGTGAGGTCCCCGGGGTCGGCGATGGTCGGCGCCGTCGGGGTGCCGCCCGACGGCGGCGCCACGGGTGTCCGGCTCGGTGACGGGCTCGGTGCGGCGGGCGCCGGGACCGGGTTCGCGAACGTGGGTGGCTCGGTCGGCGGCGCGGTCGTGCCGGCACCGGGCAGGGTGGAGGGGACGGCGGCCACCGGTACGGCGTCGAGCGGGACCAGCACGAGGGGTACCAGGACGAGACCGGCCGCGGCGAGGAGCAGGCGGGCGACCGTGCCACGGCTCCGGGATCGCCGAGCCCGGGTACCGCCCCTCGCGCCCCGGTGTCCCACGTCGCCCCCTGCCGTGTCCATCCCCTCCATCCCACGTGATCAGGCGCCCCGGGTCAACACCCCGCGCGGACGATCCGGCCGGTTCTGCGCCGATCGTCGCCCGAGCCGGGCGTGGTCCGCGAGCAGGGTGTGCGGCACTCGGGAATCGGCCGTGAAGATCCTCCCCCGGTGAGGGCGCTCCGACCTGCTCGGTAAGATCGTCGAGGACCTCCCTGGTCCGCCCGACGGACCCTGGTGGTCCGGCACGACCGCGGCCCGACGCGCAGAGGAGCACGACCGAATGGACACCGGACTCATCACGGCACTCATCGTGGTCGGCGTGGTGGTCGTCGTCCTCGTGGTGATCGGGATCTGGCTCTGGGTCAGTCACAAGTCGCTCGTCGCACTGCAGGGACGGGTCGACAGCGCTTGGTCGGAGATCGCCGAGCACCTGCAGCACCGTGCCGAGTTGATCCCGACGATCGTGAGCACCGTGCAGGGGTACGCCGCGCACGAGGAGTCCGTCTTCTCCGCCGTGGACCGGGCCCGCACCGAGACGCTCTCCGCCGGGGACGCCGTCGCGGCCTCCTCCGCCGAGGGGCACATGCAGAAGGCACTGAAGAGCGTCTTCGCGGTCGCCGAGCACTACCCGCAGCTCCAGTCGAGCCAGGGGTTCCTCGAACTCCAGTCGCAGCTCGTCGCCACCGAGGACAAGATCCAGTCCGCACGCCGGCACTACAACGGCGGCGTCCGCGAGCTCAACACCAAGGTGAAGTCGTTCCCCACGTCCACCTTCGCGAAGCACCGCGGGGTCGGGCCCGCTCCGTTCTTCGAGACGGCCGAGCCCGCCGCGATCGCGGAACCCCCGCGCGTCCAGTTCTAGGCGGTCGCGTTCGTCAGCCGTCCCGTCGTGGACGGACACCCAGCGCGCCGGCCAGGTCCGCGGCGGCCGTCCCGCGGTCGGTGACCTCGACGTCGCCGAGCCCCTGCCACGCCGCCGTCCGGCGGAGCAGTGCTGCCAAACGGTCGACGTCCACCACCGACCCGGGCTCGTGCCAGGCCGTCCGGACGTGCAGCACCCCGCGCTGCCGGTCGCTCTTCAGGTCGACGCGCCCCACGAGCGCCTCGTCCTGCAGCACCGGGAGCACGTAGTACCCGAACACGCGCTTCGGTGCCGGCGTGTAGATCTCGATCCGGTAGTGGAAGCCGAACACCCGCTCGGCACGCGGCCGGAACCAGACGACCGGGTCGAACGGGCTGAGCACGGCGTCGGCGTCGATCCGTCGCGGCACCCGTGCGTCGACGTGCATCCACGCGCGGTCCTTCCACCCCGCCACCGACACCGGGACGAGCTCGCCGGCGTCCTCCAGGTCGGCGATCGCCGCAGCGGTGTCGTCCGCGCGCAACCGGTGGTGGTCCGCCAGGTCCGCGCGGGTGCCGATGCCCACCGCGCGGGCCGAGCGTCGGACGAGTTCCCGGACGGCGTCCTGCCGGTCCGGAGCGGTCGCGAAGTACCCGGCCGGCAACACCTGGTCGGGGAGCGCGTACACCCGCTCGAAGCCGGCACGGCCCGCGCTGACGACGTCGCCCCAGCGGAAGAGCTGTTCCAGCCCGTGCTTCACGTCGCTCCAGCCCCACCAGGGGCCCCGGCGCACGTTCGACTCGTGCTCGACGGCGCTCGCCGGCATCGGCCCCTGCGCCGCGAGCAGCGCGAGGAGCTCACCGCGCACCCGGGCGGTGCGTTCGACCCCGGCGATCCGGTTCGGCCGCGTCGCGTCCCGCTCCCGGTACGCGTCCATGCGCCAACGGAACAGGCGGAGGTCGTCGCGCGGGACGAACGCCGCCTCGTGCGCCCAGTACTCGATCCACGGGCTGCGCTGGGTGAGCGTCAGCCGGTCGAGGGCCGCCTTGTCGTAGGCGCCGAGGCGTGCGTACAGGGGGAGGTAGTGGCTCCGCTCGAAGACGTTGACGGAGTCGATCTGCAGCAGGCCGAGACGTGCCGCGCCGGCCGACACCGTGCGCGCGGTGACCGCTTCCGGTCGGGGCCGGCCGAACCCCTGCGCGGCCAGGGCCACCCGGCGGGCCTCGGAGGCGGAGAGCGTGGTCCTGACCATGGGGGAACGCTACCGACGGCGCCCGACACCGCGTGCCGATCCGGTCCGTGCCGCGCCCGGTACTCCTGCGGCATCCCGTGGATACAGTGAGCGCATGGCTTGGGTCAAGAAGGCGCACCCCGATCCCGTGGTCGAGGAATCGGTGCCGATCGGCATGCGGATCGCGGGGGCGTTCTCGTGGCGGGTGCTCGTCATCGCGGGCGTGATCGCGCTCTTCGTCTGGCTGATGACGATCTTCAGCGACATCCTCGTCCCCTTCCTCGTCGGCATCGTGATCTCCGCGCTCCTGGTGCCGATCTCGAACCGGCTGCAGCGGCACCACGTGCCGAAGTGGCTCGCCGTCGTCCTCAGCCTGCTCGGCGGGCTCGCCGCGGTCGCAGCGCTGCTCTGGCTCGTCATCGACCAGATCATCGCGTCGTACCCCTCGCTCCGCGACCGAACGGTGTCCCAGTTCGGCAACGTCCGCGAGTTCGTGCTGAACTCCGGATTCGGGATCTCACAGGCGGACGTCGACAACTGGATCGGGGAGGCCACCACCTGGGTGCAGGACAACACCGGGACGATCCTGTCCGGTGTCGCCACTGCCGGCTCGAGTGCCACGCACGTGTTCGAGGCGCTCTTCATCATCCTGTTCACCACGATCTTCCTGCTCATCGACGGCAAGAACGTCTGGCGCTGGACCGTGCGGCTCTTCCCGCGCAAGGCCCGCGCGACCGTGGACGGGGCCGGCGTCGCGGGGTGGATCACCCTGACGAGCTTCATCCGCGTGCAGATCTTCGTGGCCTTCGTCGACGCCGTGGGCATCGGCCTCGGTGCGTTCATCGTCGGGCTGTTCTTCGGCGGCATGCCGCTCGTCATCCCGATCGCCGCGATCGTGTTCCTCGGTGCCTTCATCCCGGTCGTCGGCGCGATCGTCACCGGCTTCCTGGCGGTCTTCGTCGCGCTCATCTTCAACGGTCCGCTCGCGGCGGTCCTGGTGCTCGGCGTCGTCCTGCTCGTCCAGCAGATCGAGGGCCACATCCTGCAACCCCTCGTGATGGGCAACGCCGTCAAGGTGCACCCCCTCGCGGTCGTGCTCGGTGTGACCGCCGCGTCCGGGCTCGCCGGCATCGCCGGGGCGTTCTTCGCGGTCCCGCTCATCGCGACGCTCAACGCGATGGTCACGACCATCGCGAGCGGCCGGTGGCGGGGACTCGACTCGGAGCACGTCCGCGAGGCGACCCCGAAGCGCGGCCAGCACGGCCGCATCCAGCTCCTCCGACGACGTCGTCACCAGATCGGCGACGACGTCCCGGCACCGGGCAGCGACGCGCAGCCCGCGGCCGAGCCCGGGACCGCCAGCACGAACTGAGCGTCACGTGGCACGCGACCGCTCCGCGACCGACGATGATGGGACCGTGACCGACACGACTGCAGCCCCGATCCCGACGCTCGCCGACATCGAGGCCGCGCGCGAGACGATCGCCGGGGTCGCGCGGGTGACCCCGATGGAGACGTCGAAGTTCCTCGAGGGCCTGCTCGGGTCGCCGGTGCACCTCAAGTGCGAGAACCTGCAGCGCACCGGCGCGTACAAGGTGCGCGGTGCCTACAACCGGTTGTCCACGCTGTCGGCCGAGCAGCGGGAGGCCGGGGTCGTCGCCGCCAGCGCCGGCAACCACGCGCAGGGGGTCGCCTTCGCCGCGCGCGAGCTCGGCATCCCGGCGACGATCTTCACGCCGGTCGGCGTCGCCCTGCCGAAACTGCAGGCCACCCGCCGGTACGGGGCGGACGTCGTCCTGCGCGGGCACTCGGTGGAGGAGGCGCTCTCCGCCGCCAAGGACTTCGCCATCCGCACGGGCGCCGTCTTCATCCCGCCGTTCGACCACCCCGCGGTGATCGCCGGTCAGGGCACGGTCGGCCTCGAGATCGTCGACCAGGTGCCCGACGTCGACACGGTCGTCGTGCCGATCGGTGGTGGCGGCGTCATCTCCGGCATCGCGATCGCGGTGAAGGGGATGGCCGAGCGCCTCGGTCGTGACATCCGGGTCATCGGCGTGCAGGCCGAGAACGCGGCCGCCTACCCGTCGTCGATCCAGGCGGGGGAGCCCGTCACCATCACGACGAGCCCGACGATCGCGGACGGCATCGCGGTCGCGCGCCCGGGCGACATGAACTTCCCGATCATCCGCGATCTGGTCGACGAGATCGTGACCGTCTCCGACGACGACGTCGCCCGGGCACTCCTCGTGCTGCTCGAGCGCGCGAAGCTCGTGGTCGAGGCCGCCGGTGCCGTCGGCGTCGCGGCGATCATGGCGGGCGCGGTGCACGACACCGGCCGGACCGTGGTCCTCCTCAGCGGCGGCAACATCGACCCGCTCATGATGGAGCGGATCATCACGCGCGGACTCGTCGCCGCGTCCCGCTACATCGGGATCCGGATCATGCTGCCGGACCGTCCGGGTCAGCTCGCCCGCGTCTCGCAGATCATCTCGGACGCCGGTGCCAACGTCGTCGAGGTCCTGCACACCCGCCACGGCCAGGGTGTGGTGATCAGCGAGGTGGCGCTCGATCTGTCGATCGAGGCGCGCGGGCCCGAACACGCCGACGAGGTCATGGCCCGGCTGCAGGAGGCCGGCTTCCGCCCGGAGCAGCTCACGAACTGACGCGCGCTCCTCCGGCGGGACCGCGCTGCGCACGGCGACGGCCTGGAGGCCCGGGCCGGCCCGGCGGACGGCGGGCGCGCCTCCAGGCCGTCGCGACGGTCAACGACCGGCGGCCCGCCGTGCGCGGCGGGCACACGACGGCCCGGCGTGTACCAGGACGGTGCACGCCGGGCCGGAGGTCAGATGCCGCGAAGGCCGCGGAGGCCGTGAGGGCCGTGAGGGCCTACGGCTCGTACCGCTCGACCTTCGTGACCTCGACGGCGATCTCCTTGCCGTTGGGGGCCGTGTACGTCGTCGCCTCACCGGCACGGAGGCCGACGATCGCGGCGCCGACCGGGCTGACCGGGCTGTACACGGTGAGGTCCGAGCCCTCCGCGACGATCTCGCGGTTGCCCACGAGGAACGTCGAGGAGTCGCCGGCGATGGTCGCGGTGACGACGGTGCCCGGTTCGACGGTGCCGTCGAACTCGGCCTCGGTGACGGTGGCGTGCTTGAGGAGCTCGGTCAGGGAGCGGATGCGGGCCTCGATCTTGCCCTGCTCGTCCTTGGCGGCGTGGTAGCCACCGTTCTCCTTGAGGTCGCCCTCTTCGCGCGCGGCCTCGATGCGGCTCGCGATCTCGATGCGGGCCGGGCCGGTGAGCTGCTCGAGCTCGGCGGTGAGACGGTCGAACGCCTCCTGGGTCAGCCAGGTGCCCTGCGTGTCGTTGCTCATGTCGTTTCCCTTCGGCCGCGACGGTCGGGACCGGTCACGGCGTGTGGCGCAAAAGAATCGAGACCGGCCGGCGGCCGGTCTCGAATCGTGATTCCGAGCAGTCTAGGGAACCCAGCACGAGTGGATCAAGCCGGTGACGGCCCGCGACGTCGTGTTCACGGGCGTCGAGAGCGAGCGGCTCCGCTGGTCGTCCGCCGGCACCGTCACCACCCGCCAGCCGACGATCGTGTAGCCCTTGTCGAGCGCCTGGACCGCGCACTCGACCTCGGTGCCCGGGTCGACCGCCAGCTGGGTGTGCACGACGACCTGGTGGTCCGACACGACCTCGTACCCGACGTCGTCGGTGTCGAGCCCGTGGTCGGTCTGTCCGGGGCCGGCCCAGATCGCCCAGACCGCGAACACGACGGCGATCGCGACCGCGGTGACGATCGCGAGCAGCCTGCCCCGGCGTCGGGTGCCGGCGCCGCGACCGTAGCGGTCGTCCAGCGCTGCCCGGTCGGCGGGTGCCGCGCTACCGGCTGCTGCGGGCCCTGCTGCTGGGGTGGTGTGCTGATCGGACAGTTCGGGGCTCCCGGGGTGATTATCCTGATCCCAGGGTAGTTCACGCTCGCCGTGCGCCACCCGCGTCCGAAGGTCCGTGAGCAGTGGAGGAACGCTGTGCCCCGTCGTCTGCTCGCCGTGCACGCCCATCCCGACGACGAGTCGAGCAAGGGCGCGGCCACGGCGGCGAAGTACGTGGCCGACGGTGCGGAGGTCCTCGTCGTCTCGTGCACCGGGGGCGAGGCCGGGGACATCCTCAACGAGCAGCTGCCGGACGCGTCGAAGGCCCGCGCGCACCGCGACATGGCGGGCTTCCGCCGCACCGAGATGGCGGCCGCGCAGGCAGCCCTCGGGATCGACCACGTCTGGCTCGGGTACCACGACTCCGGACTGCCGGACACCGAGCAGGGTGAGACGGTCCGCCCCGGCACGTTCGCGACGGTCCCGCTGGAGTACAGCACCGCGGCCTTGGTCCGGGTCGTCCGTCGCTTCCGCCCGCACGTCCTGGTGACGTACGACGAGAACGGCGGCTACCCGCACCCGGACCACATCCGGACGCACGAGGTCTCGGTCGCTGCGTGGCGTGACGCCGCGGATCCCGAGAAGTACCCGGAGGCCGGGCCCGCTTGGTCCGTGTCGAAGCTGTACTACGAGCGCACCATGAACCCACGGCGGTTCTCGGCCTTCCACGAGGCCCTGCGGGAGCGCGACCCCGAGAACCCGCTCCTCGAGCAGCTCGGCGAGTGGGTGCAGCGGTTCGCGGACCGGCCGGACCTCGCCACGTCGCACGTCGACGTGCACGAGTACTTCGAGGCGCGGGACGCCGCACTCCGGGCGCACGCGAGCCAGGTGCCGCCGGACAGCCCGTTCTTCTACTGGCCGAACGACCTGCTCGCCGAGGTCTGGCCGACCGAGGACTACCAGCTCGTCGAGGCCCGAGTGCCGACCGAGCTCCCCGAGTCCGACCTGTTCGCAGGGATCCCATCCGAAGAGGACGCGCACGCGTGAGCACCATCGCCGCCGTACTGGCAGCCACCCCCAGCCCGAGCCCGAGCGGCGTCCCCGACGTCGACGTCACCCCCGGGGTCGCCGGCTTCGTCGCCATCGCGGTGGTCGCGATCGTGACGATCCTCCTCGTGCTCGACATGACGCGGCGCATCCGTCGCACCCGCTACCGCGCCGAGGTGCGGGAACGCCTCGAGGCCGAGGTCGCGGGCGAGCCCGACGACGGCGCCGCGACCGACGAGCCGTCGCGGCGGGCCGCCGAGGACGGTCGGGCCGACGTGGGCGACGACACCGAGCGCGGCTGACGCGTCCGCACGACGGACGGGAGGCTCCCCACCAGCTGGTGGGGAGCCTCCCGTCCGTCGTGGGTGCGGCGTCCGCGCGCCGCCTCAGCGCACCGGGTCGAGGGCGATGACCAGGATGCCCGCCCACTGCGCGGCGAAGGCGACGACCGTGAGGGCGTGGAAGACCTCGTGGAAGCCGAAGAACGTCGGCGACGGGTCCGGGCGCTTGAAGCCGTAGACGGCCGCTCCGAGGATGTACGCCACCCCGCCGGCGAGCACGAGCACGGTCATCGGCACGCTCGCCGCGAAGAGCTGCGGCAGGATGAGGAACGCCGCGCAGCCGAGCGCCATGTAGAGGGGCACGTAGAGCCACCGCGGTGCGCCGATCCAGAAGACGCGGAAGGCGACGCCGAGCAGCGCCCCGCTCCACATCACCCAGAGCACCACGACCATGAGCGTGTGCGGCAGCGCACAGACCGCCACGGGCGTGTACGTGCCGGCGATGAGCAGGAAGATGTTCGTGTGGTCGATGCGCTTCAGCACGCGCTTGACGACCGGGCCCCACGGGAACCGGTGGTACGTCGCGGAGACGCCGAACATGATCATCGACGTCGCCATGAACACCGCACTCGCCGCCTTCGCGGCAGGGGTGGCCGCGAGCGCGATGAGCACGATGCCCATCGCCACGGCGAACGGGAACGTGCCGGCGTGGATCCACCCGCGCCAGGCCGGACGGGGCGCGTCCGTCGTGGCGGCGTCGGCGCTCGCCTCCTCCGTGAACGGGACGTGGGGGAGCGCTGGCGCGTCCTGGTCTGACTGCATGCCCTCGACGCTACGACCGGATCACGGAAGAGCGGCTGGGAGTCGCCGTGCGGAGTGGTTGCACTACAGTCGACGCGTGACGGGCAGGCTGGGATGGGCGGGGCGTGGGCTCCTCTACCGTGCGTACCAGAACCGCATCCGCCGTGAGATCGAGGGCGCGCAGAAGCCCAAGCACGTGGCGATGATCGTCGACGGGAACCGCCGGTGGGCCCGGCAGCTCGGTCTCGAGACCGCGGCACACGGCCACCGGGCCGGCGCTGCCAAGATCCCCGAGTTCCTGTCCTGGTGCGAGGACCTCGACATCCAGGTCGTCACGCTCTACCTGCTCTCGGCCGACAACCTGAAGGGTCGCGGCGGCGAGGAGCTCGACCAGCTCGTCGGGATCATCGCCGACCTGGCCGAGCGCCTGTCGCACCACCGCACGTGGCGGGTCCAGCACGTCGGGTCGAACGACGGCCTGCCACCGGAGCTCGTCAGCGCGCTCGAGCGGGCCGAGGAACGCACGGCGGACCACGCCGGGCTGCACATCAACCTCGCGGTCGGGTACGGCGGTCGGCGGGAGATCGCGGACGCCATGCGGAGCATCGTCCGGTCCCACGGCGAGGGCGGCGGGACACTCGACACCCTGGCCGAGGTGCTCACGCCCGAGCTCATCGCCGACCACCTGTACACGCAGGGGCAGCCGGACCCCGACCTCATGATCCGGACGTCGGGGGAGCAGCGGCTGTCGGACTTCCTGCTCTGGCAGAGTGCCCACAGCGAGTTCTACTTCGTCGAGGCCTTCTACCCGGACCTGCGCGAGGTGGACTTCCTCCGTGCCGTCCGCGACTTCGGGTTGCGCTCGCGACGGTTCGGCGGCTGAACCGCTCCACAGGGTCCGAGCCCGGGCTGCCGCGGCCGATCGCCGCCCCGCGCGCCTGGCGTTCCGCGGACTGCATTCGACCGCCTGCACCGGTCCCAGTAGGCTCACAGGGTTCTGCCCACTGGAAGGTGCACCCCGTGACCACGATCGACGAGTACGTCGCCGGCTTCGCCGAGGAGCCCGGTTACCTCGACCACGCCGCGTTCGGCCCCGTGCAGACCGCCGTCCTCGAGGAGCAGCGTGTCCTCGGCCACATCCAGGAGCACATGCGCTTCGGGGCGATGGAGACGCTCGACGAACAGGACGCCCGGGTCCGCGCCGTCGCCGCCCGTCTCGTCCGCCGCCGGGAGGACCAGGTCGTCTCGCAGACCGCGACCACGCCCGGCCTGCTCCACACCGCCTTCGGCCTGACCGGTGGGGTCCTCGTCGCCGCCGACGAGTACCCGTCGCTGCCGCTCGCCCTCGCGAGTGCCGCGTCGGCGACCGGCGGCCGCGTGCAGCCCGTCGTCATCGAGTCCGGCGCCGGCTGGCTCACGCCCGAGCTGATCCGCGAGCGGCTCTCCGACGACGTGACCGCGGTGGCGCTGTCCCTCGTCGACTGGCGCACCGGCTACCTCGCCGACCTCGCCGCGATCCGGGACGTCATCGGTGACCGTCTGCTCATCGTCGACGCCATCCAGGGCTTCGGCGTCGTCGACGCCCCGTACGAGGTGGCGGACGTCGTCGCCACGGGCGGCCAGAAGTGGCTGCACGCCGGGTGGGGCACCGGCTTCGTGTCGTTCAGCGACCGTGCCCTCGAACGTGTCCGGCCGGCGCTGTCCGGTCCGCACGGCACGACTGGGTGGCCGTCCGAGGTCCCGACCGTCCGCCCCGGTGCGACGGCCTTCAGCATGTCGCGGGTGGACCCCGTGTCCCAGGCCCGTCTCGCCGTCTCCCTCGAACGCCTCACCGCCGTCGGCGTCGCCGCCGTGCAGGAGCGCGTCGCGAACCGGGTGGACCGGGTCATCGCCATCGCCGACGAGTTCGGCCTGCCCGTCGTGTCGAGCCGCGACCTCCCGGAGCGCGCCGGCATCGTCGTGCTCCGCCCGGGCGCCGGACGGCTCACCGCACTGAGCGCAGCGCTGCACAACCACGGCGTCACCGCGACGGCCCGCCTCGGTGAGGTGCGCGTCTCGGTGTTCGCGTCCACGACGGACGAGACGCTCGGGATGTTCCGGGACGCCTGCGTCTCGTACGCCACGATGACGGCCTGACGCCTGACGCCTGACGCCGGGCGCTGGCCGCGCCTCCCGGCCGTTCAGCCGGCCGACACACGACCGTAACCGCGCGATCAGGCGTGTCGCTGGTGCGCTGCGCCCACCCGTCGTAGCTTGGCGACATCGGGCAACGCGCCCGGTCGGAGCGGCCACGGTCGGTGCTCCGGGACCGCTCCAGTGGCCGCGTCGAGGACATGGACCGGGTCGCTCGCGGCCCGGGGATGGAGTGGTCGTGACCTCTCAGAACGTCTCCCGCGGAACCTCGTCAGCAGCGCCGGCATCGACGTCGGCCGCCCAGCGCACCTACGTGCTGGACACCTCGGTGCTGCTCAGCGATCCGCGCGCCCTGTTCCGCTTCGCCGAGCACGCGGTCGTCCTGCCCGTCGTGGTCGTCAGCGAACTCGAGTCGAAGCGCAACGACCCGGAGATCGGGTACTTCGCCCGGCAGGCGCTGCGCATCCTCGACGAGCTGCGGGTCGAGCACGAGCGACTGGACTTCCCGGTGGCGGTCGGGGACGGCGGCTCGCTCCGCGTCGAGCTGAACCACTCGAACCAGTCCGTCCTGCCGTCCGGGCTCCAGCTCGGGGACAACGACTCCCGCATCCTGGCGGTCGCGTCCAACCTCGCGAACGACGGGCTCGACGTGGTGGTCGTGTCGAAGGACCTGCCGCTCCGGGTGAAGGCCGCGTCGATCGGCCTCGCCGCCGAGGAGTACCGCGCCGAACTCGCCGTCGACACCGGGTACACGGGCATCACCACGCTGCAGGTGTCCGGCGACCAGGTCACGGCGCTCTACGAAACCGAGGAGCTCCGCACGGCCGACCTCGACGGCGTCCCGGTCAACACCGGGGTGGTCATCTCCTCCGAGCGCGGCTCCGCACTCGGCCGCGTGCACACCGCCGGCTCGGTGTCGCTCGTGCGCGGGGACCGCGAGGTCTTCGGCCTCCGCGGGCGGTCCGCCGAGCAGCGGCTCGCCATCGACGCCCTGCTCGACCCGGAGATCGGCATCGTGTCCCTCGGAGGGAGTGCCGGCACCGGCAAGTCCGCGCTCGCACTGTGCGCCGGTCTCGAGGCCGTGCTCGAACGGCAGCAGCACAAGAAGATCATGGTGTTCCGCCCGCTGTACGCCGTGGGCGGCCAGGAGCTCGGGTTCCTGCCCGGGGACGCCTCGGAGAAGATGAACCCGTGGGCGCAGGCCGTGTTCGACACCCTCGGGGCGCTCGTGTCCGACAACGTGCTCGACGAGGTCGTCGAGCGCGGCATGCTCGAGGTGCTGCCGCTCACCCACATCCGGGGCCGCTCCCTGCACGACGCGTTCGTCATCGTGGACGAGGCGCAGTCGCTCGAGCGCAACGTCCTGCTGACGATGCTGTCCCGCATCGGGCAGAACTCGCGCGTGGTGCTCACCCACGACGTGGCGCAGCGGGACAACCTGCGGGTCGGCCGGCACGACGGGGTCGCGTCGGTGATCGAACGGCTGAAGGGGCACCCGCTGTTCGCACACGTGACGCTGACACGGTCGGAGCGCTCGGCGATCGCGGCGCTCGTGACGGAGCTGCTGGACTCGCCCGACCTGGCGTAGGGGCGGGCCGGGCCGGCCGGCTCGCTCCGCGCTGAGCGACAACCCTCGCGCTCGTCGGCGCGAGGGGTGTCGCTCAGCGCGATCCGACGTCCGGTGCGACGGCGCTCGACGGGAGGCGCGGGGCGGGTCCGGCGGCGCGGACCGGGTCCGGCGTCGAATGGGTCCGTCGAGGTTGAACGCCGCCGGACGAACGAGACGCCGCCGGACGCACGAGACGCCGCCGCGAACGGCGGCGTCTCGGCGACAGGGCGGCGTCCTGGATTGGACGCCGGCGTCTCGTCCGGACCGGAGGTCAGGCGGGGCGGGTCATGCTGAGGACGTCGAGGGCGCTGTCGAGCTGCTCTTCGGTGACCTCGCCGCGCTCGACGAAGCCGAGGGCGACGACCGCCTCCCGGACGGTGATGCCCTGGGCGACCGCCGTCTTCGCGACCTTCGCGGCCGACTCGTAGCCGATGACGCGGTTCAGCGGCGTCACGATGGACGGCGACGACTCGGCGAATGCGCGCGCCCGCTCGAGGTCGGCCTCCAGCCCGTCGACGGTCTTGTCGGCGAGGACGCGGGTGCTGTTCGCGAGCAGACGGATGGACTCGAGCAGCGCCGTGCCCATCACCGGGATCGCGACGTTGAGCTCGAACGAGCCGGACGCGCCCGCCCACGCGACGGTCGCGTCGTTGCCGATGACCCGCGCGGCGACCATGAGCGTGGCCTCGGGGATCACCGGGTTCACCTTGCCCGGCATGATCGACGAGCCCGGCTGCAGGTCCGGGATGTGCAGTTCGCCGAGCCCGGTGTTCGGGCCGGAGCCCATCCAGCGGAGGTCGTTGTTGATCTTCGTCAGGCTGACGGCGATGACCTTGAGGGCACCGGAGACCTCGACGAGGGCGTCGCGGGCTCCCTGCGCCTCGAAGTGGTCGAGCGCCTCGGTGATCGGCAGTCCGGTGTCCTCCGCGAGCTGCGCGATGACCTGCTGCGGGAAGCCCTTCGGCGTGTTGATGCCGGTGCCGACCGCGGTGCCGCCGAGCGGGACCTCGGCGACGCGGGGGAGGGTGGCGGTCACGCGCTCGATGCCGAGGCGGATCTGGCGCGCGTACCCGCCGAACTCCTGGCCGAGGGTGACGGGCGTGGCGTCCATCAGGTGGGTGCGGCCGGACTTCACCGCGCCGGCCCACTCGGTCGCCTTGCGCTCGAGTGCCTCGGCGAGGTGGTCGAGTGCCGGCACGAGCGAACGGATGAGGGCGTCCGTGACCGCGACGTGCACGGAGGTCGGGAAGACGTCGTTCGACGACTGCGACGCGTTGACGTGGTCGTTCGGGTGCACCTCGGTCCCGGCGGTCCGGGAGGCGAGCGTGGCGAGGACCTCGTTCATGTTCATGTTCGAGGAGGTGCCGCTGCCGGTCTGGTACACGTCGACCGGGAAGTGGTCGTGGTGCTCGCCGCCGATCACGGTGTCCGCGGCGGTCGCGATCGCCTGGGCGACGTCGTCGTCGAGGATGCCCAGCCGGCCGTTCACCAGGGCTGCGGCGCGCTTGATCCGCGCGAGCGCCACGATCTGCGCGGACTCGAGGCCCGTGCCGGAGATCGGGAAGTTCTCCACGGCCCGCTGTGTCTGCGCACGGTAGAGCGCCGACGCGGGGACCCGCACCTCGCCCATCGTGTCGTGCTCGATGCGGAACTCGCCGTCAGCGGGGGTGGTGGTGTCGGTCACGTCGTCGTGGTCCTTCCTCGTGGTGCTCACACCGGGTCGCGGTCGCGGGCGGTGTCGGTGTCCGCTCGGCGGCTCGTCGCTGCCGGGGCGGTGTCGTCGTCGGACGTGGTCCGTCCGGGCGCCCGCCCGTGTCCCCACGGCGCAGGCGTCCGCCGTACGGGCCGGTCAGGCCTGTCCGACGACGGTGTCGATCGTGACCTCTCCCGTGGTGAGGTCGTAGGTCGCGCCGACCACGGCCAACCTACCCTCCGCGATGGCGTCGGACACCGCGCCGGAGCGGTCGAGGATCGTCTTCAGGCTCGACTCGAGGTGTGCGGCGCCGACCGACTCCTGCGCGACGTCCGGGTCCGTGGCGCGGACACGCTCGACGCTCGGCGCGATGGCGTCGACGAGGGCCTGCAGGTGCGGCGCGGGAACGGGCTCACCCGACCGGGCAGCGGCGACGGCTCCGCACTTGGTGTGCCGGAGCACGACCACCAGGGGCGTGCCGAGCGCGACGACGGCGAACTCGATGGAGCCGAGCACGACCTCGTCCACGATCTGTCCGGCGTTCCGGATCGCGAACACGTCACCGATGCCGGCGTCGAACACGTGCTCGAACGGCACGCGCGAGTCGGAGCAGCCGAGGACGGTGGCGAACGGAGCCTGCGAGCCCTGCAGCTCGGAGCGACGCTCGGGGTCGATCCGCCCGGTCCGGCGCTTGTCGGCGGCGAAGCGTGCGTTGCCCTCGACGAGGAGTCGGAGGGCCTCGGCGGGGGTGGAGGCGGCGCGGTCGGTCATCGTGTGTCGTTCCTCGGGCGTTCGGGTTCTCGGGACGGGTTCGTGGTGGTTCTCGGCCGGTGCTGGCCGCGGTCGGCCGCCGGGGGCTAGTTCCGGAGTTCCTCGCCGATCGCGGTCGCGACGGTGCGGAACGAGCGGTCGTCTGCGGTGCCGGCGAGCACGACGGTGTCCCGACCGGAGGTCGTCACGAGGGCGTACGCGTTGTTGCCCGCGTCCTTGCCCTCGTCACGACGGTCGTAGACGGTCCACTCGACGCCACCGATGTCGCGGGAGCCGGTCGCCGGCTTCTGGTCCAGTTGGTCGGCGATCCAGGTGTCGTTCGCGTCGATCCCCTGGTGCATGCCGATGTACTGCGAGTCCGGCGTCAGCAGGCCGATCGTCCAGACGGCGACCCCACGAGCGGAGCCCGACTCGTAGTCGGCGTGGTTCGAGGTGTACGAGGACGGCAGCGTCGGGACCACGAGGGTGGCACCGGACACGTCCGCCTGCTGTGCCACCTGGCGGTAGTCCACGGCGCGGTCGACGGCCTGGTCGGGTCGCACCACGACCGCCACCAGGAAGAGCACGATGCCGAGCGACGCGATGAGCGCCAGGACGAGGTTGAACGCCGTCTGGTGCTCACGCCGCGCACGACGAGCGGTGTCCTTCCGCGCCCAGGTCTCCTCGGCGGTCTCCGGGCGGCCGAGCTCGGCGACGATCGGTCGACCGGTGTCCGGATCGGTCATCGGGCACCACCGACCGCGGAGTCGTCGGCCGTGGGACGGTCCTCCGTGGCGGCACGCGCAGCGTCGAGGCGGGCGCGGGCCCCCATGAGCCACTCCTCGCAGCGAGCAGCCAGGGCTTCCCCGCGCTCCCACAGGCCGAGGGAACGCTCAAGGGTCGCGGACCCCTGCTCGAGTTCGGAGACGACACGGACGAGTTCGTCACGCGCCGCCTCGTAGCTCAACGAGCGGACGTCGGGCTGCTCGGACTGCTGCTCGGAAGACACGGTCCGATCCTACCGAGCCGCCACCGACGGTTCCGCTGTCCGGCGGGGTCCGTGGAGAACTCGCGCCGAGGCGGGCGGAGCATCGCCCGGGAGGTCGGGACGGGCCTCCGAGCCGGAACGGACCGACCGGGGCGGGCCTCCCGCGTCAGGCGGCGTCCTCGGCCGCCCCGCCGGCGCCCGATCCGTCCGGACCGGGCCCGTCCGCTTCCAGCGTGCCGACCGCGGTCCCCGCTCCGAGCGTCACGTGCACCGCGGTGGCGCCGTGGAGCTCGTCCGCGCCGCGGACCACCGCGCCGTCCTGCGTCTGCACGATCGCGTACCCGCGTCGGAGGGTGTCGCGCGGGGACAGGGCCCTGAGCCGCCCCGTCAGGTGCCCGACGTCGGAGTGGGAGCGCTCGATCCGACGGTCGAGCAGCTCCCGGGCGCGGGAGAGGTCACGGGCGACCTCCTCGGCTCGCGTGTCCACCAGCCAGGCCGTCGAGGCGAGCGCCGGCCGGGACCGCAGCGCGGCGATCCGGTCCGCCTCGACCGACAGGGTGTGCGAGAGCCGCAGGCCGAGACGGGCTCGGGCCTGACGGACGTTCGCGAGCTCCTCGGCCACGTCGGGGACGACCCGCTTCGCCGCGTCGGTCGGGGTGGAGGCCCGGAGGTCGGCGACCTCGTCGAGGATCGGCCGGTCGGCTTCGTGCCCGATCGCCGACACGAGCGGTGTCGTCGCCGCGGCGGCCGCGCGGACGAGGCCTTCGTCGCTGAAGCCCAGCAGGTTCTGGAAGTCGCCACCACCACGAGCGACGATGATGACGTCGACCTCCGGGTCGGCGTCGAGCTCCTGGATCGCCGCGGTCACCTCGGCCACGGCACGGTCGCCCTGCACCGCCGTGTGCACCGTCCGGAACTCGACCTGCGGCCACCGCAGCTGGGCGTTCCGCTTGACGTCCTTCTCGGCGTCGGAGTCCTTGCCGGTGATGAGGCCGATGCGGTGCGGCAGGAAGGGCAGACGCTTCTTGCGGGACGGGTCGAACAGCCCCTCCTCCGCCAGGGCACGCCGCAACCGCTCGAGCCGTTCGAGCAGGTCGCCCAGCCCGACGTGCTTCATCTCGACCACCTGCATGGTCAGCGAGCCGCCCTTGACCCAGTAGTTCGGCTTGACGGCGGCGACGACGCGGTCGCCCTGCTTGAGGTCGGTGGGCACCCGGGAGCGGACGCTCGACCAGATGGAGAAGGACACGGTCGCATCGACCTCGACGTCCTTGAGCTTGCCGTAGACGTTGCCGCCGGCGACGTTCCACTGCGTGATCTCACCCTCGACCCAGGCGACGCCGAGGCGGTCGATCCAGTCGCGGAGCTTCGCGCCGAGCAGCGCGACGGGCCACGGGTCCTCCGCCGTGGGCGGCCCCTGTTCGATCGCCATCGTGCTCCTCCCGGTCGTGCGGACCATGGTGTCGGACGCCGGTGACATCCCGGCCGTCCGCGCGTTCTCCACGGGCTCGTCCGTGCCCAGGCTGCGCGGGTCCTGCTCACCTATCATCGGGGACGTGACGATCACCAACGGCCACTCGGTCCCGCTCGCCCCGCCGCGGGTCCCCGCAGCGCGCGGACGCCTGCGTGACCTGCCGGTCAGCGGGAGCAAGCGGGTGCTGCTCGCGGCGCCGCGCGGCTACTGCGCTGGGGTCGACCGCGCCGTGGTCGCGGTCGAGAAGGCGCTCGAGCAGTACGGCGAGCCGGTGTACGTCCGGAAGCAGATCGTCCACAACGTCCACGTGGTCTCCACACTCGAGCAGCGTGGCGCCGTGTTCGTCGACGACGTCGCCGAGGTGCCCCGCGGGTCGCACGTCGTCTTCAGCGCGCACGGTGTCTCCCCGGCGGTGGTGGCCGGAGCCGCCGCACGCGACCTGCACGCCATCGACGCCACCTGCCCGCTCGTGACCAAGGTCCACCGCGAGGCCTCCCGGTTCGCGAAGGCGGAGCGCACCATCATCCTGATCGGGCACGCCGGCCACGAAGAGGTCGAGGGCACCATGGGTCACGCGCCCGAGCGGACGATCCTGGTGAACGGCCCGGCCGACGTCGCCGCGCTCGAGGTCCCCGATCCGGACAACCTCGTGTGGTTGTCACAGACCACGTTGAGCGTCGACGAGACGATGGAGACGGTCCGGCTCCTGCGGGAGAAGTACCCGTCGATCGAGAACCCGCCCTCCGACGACATCTGCTACGCCACCCAGAACCGGCAGGTCGCGGTCAAGAAGGTCGCACCCGCCGCGGACCTGGTCATCGTGGTCGGGTCCGCGAACTCGTCGAACAGCGTGCGCCTCGTCGACGTCGCCCTGGAGTACGGCGCCAAGGACGCGCACCGGGTCGACTACGCCGAGGAGATCCGGCAGGAATGGCTCGACGGGGTCGAGACCGTCGGCGTGACCAGCGGCGCCTCCGTCCCGGAGGTCCTGGTCGCCGAGGTGCTCGACCAACTCGCCGACGCCGGCTACGGCACGGTCGAGGAAGTCGTCACCGCGCACGAGGACCTCATGTTCTCCCTCCCGCGCGAACTCCGCACCGACGCCGACGGCAAGCCGACGCGTCCGCTGGGCGGGCGCACCCGATGAGCGCTCCGGACGGACGTCCGACCGGGTGGGACGTCGTCCCGCCGCGCGGGACCACGGCCGTGGACGCTCAGGAGGCCCGGATCGCCCCCGATACCGCGGGTGCCGCCACGCAGACCCCGGGCGCCGTCCCGGCTGGGCGACCGGCTCCGCAGTACGGCGAGTACGCGCCCGAGGGCTGGGTGAACCCGGTCCTCGTCGAACAGGAACGTCAGGAACGTCAGGAACGCGAGGACCGCGAGCGCGCTGCCGCGTCGGCCGCTCCCGGGGCCGCCGGCGGGTCGGGTCGTCCCGCTGTCCGAGCACGAGCTGCTGCGACGGCCGACCGGACGGCGACCACCGGGGACACCGCGTCCGCCCGACGGCTCGGCGCGTCCCCCGTGGACGTGCTGCTGACCTTCGTGCTCCTCGGCATGGGGCTCGTGAGCGTCGTCCAGTCACTCTCGATCGGGTCCGTCGCCTCGACGGTGCGCGAGGAGCTCGAGACGAACTACACCGCTCTGCAGGACCCCGGAGCGCTCAACGGCGCGGCGATGATCAGTTCGGTCGTCATGCTCGTGGTCTTCGCGCTCGTCCTCTGGTGGTCCGTCGTCCGGCTCCGTGCAGGTCGGAGGAGCTTCTGGGTGCCGTTGCTCGGGGGAGCGGTGGCGACCCTGCTCAGCGCGGTGGTGTTCGCCGCCGTGGTCTTCCGGGACGACGGGTTCGTCGCAGCGATGATGCGGCAGGCCGCCGGAGGCTAGGCCCGGCGCCGATGCCGCGCCGTCAGGCGAGGAAGGCGGCGACCGCCCCGTGCAGGTCGGCGAGGTCGTCGACGTGCACGAGTTCGCGCACCGAGTGCATCGAGAGCAGACCGACGCCGATGTCGATCGTCGGGATGCCGAGACGCGTCGCCGCGATCGGTCCGATCGTCGAGCCGCCCGGGATCGTGTTCACGTTGACGAACGGCTGGAACGCCACGCCCGCGGACTCGCACGCCGCCGCGAACACGGCGGTGCCCTTCGCCTCGGTCATGTACCGCTGGTTCGCGCTGATCTTCAGGAGTGGGCCACCACCCGGGCGCGGGCGGTTGGTCGGGTCGTGCTTCTCCGAGAAGTTCGGGTGCACCAGGTGCCCCGCGTCGCTCGACAGCAGCCACGATGCCCGGAAGGCGCGTGCGGACTCGGAGCGGCTCGCCCCGAGCCCCTCCTGCACGCGGGCGAGGACGTCCTCGAGGAACGGCCCGCCGGCACCGGACGGCGACGAGGACCCGATCTCCTCGTGGTCGAACGCGGCGAACACCGGGATGTGGTCGCCGTCGCCCGGCGCCTCGACGATCCCGCGGAGGCCGGCGTGCACGCTCGTCAGGTTGTCCATCCGGCCGGACGCCAGGAACGCACGGTCGATGCCGATCCGCGACGGGGCCTGCGAGTCGGCGAGGAACAGGTCCCACGCCACGGCCGTCTCGCCGAGTCGGGAGCGCAGCCACGCCTCGACGTCGGTGCCGCCGGTGGTCCCGTCGGTGCCCACGATCGGCAGCGTGTGGCGCTGCTTGTCGATGCCCGGGGCGTCGTTCGCGCCGCGGTCGAGGTGGATCGCGAGGTTGGGGATCCGCGCGACGGCGTCCACGGTGTCGAACAGGCTCGCGGTGCCGTCGGCGTGGACGACCCGTCCGGCGATACGGAGGTCACGGTCGAACCACGTCGACAGGACCGGGCCGCCGTAGACCTCGACGTTGAGCTGTTCCCAGCCGCCGACACGGACGGACGGGTTCGGCTTGATCCGGAACCCGGGGGAGTCGGTGTGCGCGCCGAGGATGCGGAACGGCGTCGTCGCCGTGGCTCCTCCGGGGAGACGCCAGGCGATGACCGCGCCATCGCGGACGACGACGTAGGCCCCGGGCTCGGTCGGCCATGCGTCGGTCTCGGCGAGGTCGGTGAACCCGGCAGCCACCAGGCGGTCGCGCGCGACCGAGGCGGCGTGGAACGCGGTCGGCGACTCCGTGACGAAGTGGGCGAACTCGCTGGCGATGGCGTCGACGGTCATCCGTCCATCGTGGCACGGCGGCAGTGGGCGGACGCAGCAGAGGCCACGGGACGCAGAACGGGGCACGTCCGTCGGACGTGCCCCGTGCCTCCCGGTCCAGGCCGGGTGCTCGCTGCTCAGCTCTGGGACTGACCCGCGGACCCGAGGACCTTCGTGGCCTCGACGACGCGGGCGGCCATCGCCGTCTCGGCGACCTTGCCCCAGGCGCGCGGGTCGTACTGCTTCTTGTTGCCGACCTCGCCGTCGATCTTGAGGACGCCCTCGTAGTTGGAGAACATCGAGCCGGCGATCGACCGCGTGAACGCGTACTGCGTGTCCGTGTCGATGTTCATCTTGATGACGCCGTTGCGGACGGCCTGGTGGATCTCGTCGTCGGTCGACCCCGAACCGCCGTGGAAGACGAGGTCGAGCGGGTTCTGACCGGTGCCGTGCTTCTGCGCGATGGCGTCCTGGATCTCGCCGAGGAGTTCGGGCCGGAGCTTCACGTTGCCCGGCTTGTAGACGCCGTGCACGTTGCCGAAGGTCAGCGCGGCGATCCAGCGGCCCTGGTCGCCCATACCGAGTGCCTCGACGACCCGCTCGACGTCGCCCGAGGTCGTGTAGAGCGCGTCGTTCGTGCCCTCGTGCTGCACGCCGTCCTCTTCGCCGCCGACGACGCCGATCTCGACCTCGAGGATGGCGTTGATGTTCCGCGTCTTCTCGATCATCGTCTTGGCGATCTCGATGTTCTCGTCGAGGGGCACCGCCGAGCCGTCCCACATGTGCGACTGGAAGATCGGGTTGCGGCCAGCGCGGACCTCTTCCTCGCTCGCCGCGATGAGCGGGAGCACGAAGCCGTCCAGGGCGTCCTTCGGGCAGTGGTCCGTGTGCAGCGCGACCGTGATCGGGTAGTTCTTCGCGACCTCGTGCGCGAAGGCGGCCATCGCGAGGGCGCCGGCTGCTCGGTTCTTGACCGTGTGCCCGGCGAAGTAGTCCGCGCCACCGGTCGTGACCTGGATGATGCCGTCGGAGCCGGCCTCGGTCAGGCCCTGGAGGACCGCGTTGATGGTCTGGGACGATGACACGTTGACCGCGGGGTAGGCGAACTTCCCGGCCTTCGCGCGGTCGATCATCTCGGCGTACTGGTCCGGCGTTGCGATGGGCACTGGGATCTCCTTCGACTTCTTCGGTGATGTCGCAACCGATGCTAGTCAGGGGCGGTTGGTGGGCGGTGGATGTGGTCGGCACCTGTGGACGGAGCACGGTGTGCACATCCGTGCGCGCGGGGAGGCCGGGAGGGTGGCGGTCGGTAGGCTCGGGTCGTGACTCCCACGACTGAGACCGGCTCCCTGTTCCTCCAGCCCGACCGCAACCTGGCGCTCGAACTCGTGCGTGCGACGGAGGCCGCCGCGATCCGGGCACAGCCGTGGGTCGGACGTGGCGAGAAGAACCTCGCCGACGGTGCCGCCGTCGACGCGATGCGCAAGTTCCTCGGCACGGTGAACTTCGACGGCGTCGTCGTCATCGGTGAGGGCGAGAAGGACAACGCCCCGATGCTCTACAACGGCGAGCACGTGGGCAACGGCCACGGCCCGGCCTGCGACATCGCGGTCGACCCGATCGACGGCACCTCGCTGACCGCCGCCGGGCGACAGAACGCCATCTCCGTCATGGCCGTCTCGGACCGCGGCTCCATGTACGACCCGTCCGCCGTGTTCTACATGGACAAGATCGCCGCCGGGCCCGAGGGCCGCGGGGTCCTGGACCTCGAGAAGCCCATCGGCGAGAACATCCGTGCGCTCGCCAAGGCGAAGGGCAAGGACCTCGAGGACATGGTCGTCGCCGTCCTCGACCGCCCGCGCCACGACGAACTCATCCGTCAGATCCGCGCGACCGGTGCCGGCACCCGACTGCTGCTCGACGGTGACGTCGCCGGTGGCATCGCAGCGGCGCTGCCCGGGTCGAACATCGACATGTGCGTCGGCGTCGGCGGGACGCCCGAGGGCATCATCACCGCTTGCGCGATCAAGGCGCTCGACGGCGTGATCCTCGGCAAGCTCCAGCCGAAGGACGACGAGGAGCGCGAGCGCGCCGTCGCCGCCGGTCACGACCTCGACAAGGTGCTCGACCAGGACGACCTGGTCACGGGCGACAACACGTTCTTCGTCGCGACCGGTGTCACCGACGGCGTCCTCGTCGACGGTGTCCGTCGTTCGCGCGGCGTCATCCACACCGACTCGCTCGTGCTCCGGTCCCGCTCGAACACGATCCGCCGCATCCAGGCGGACCACCGCGCCGAGAAGTGGTTCTGATCCGCTGACCCGCGGCGCGCCGAGGATCCGCACAAGGAGAACCCGCTCGAACCACGTACTCCCGTGGTTCGAGCGGGTTTTCGTGGTCCCGGCCCCGGCCCCGGCGCCGCTCAGTCGCGCTCGGTGCTCGCGACGAGCTCCGGCGCCGTGAGCAACCGCGGCTCGTCCTCGATCGACGTCGGGTCCGCGATGACCTTCGACTCGTCGAGCAGCGACAGCCGACGGGCGCTCGGGAGCACCTGCCGCTCGAGTGACCCGACGAACCGGTTGTAGTCGACCACGGCACCGCGGATCGACCGGCCGAGCTTGTCCACGTGCCCGGCCATGGTCGACAGCCGCCCGTGCAACTCGCGGGACACCCGGAACAGCTCGCGTGCCTCCTGCGTGACGACGTCCTGCTGCCAGGAGAACGCGACGGTCTTCAGCACGGACCACAGCGTCACGGGCGAAGCCAGTGCCACCCGCTTGCGGAACGCGTGGTCGAGCAGGCCGGGGTCGGCGGCCAGGGCGCTCGCGATGAGGGACTCCGACGGGATGAACGCCACCGTCAGCTCGGGGGAGGCGTCGTAGCCCGACCAGTACTCCCGGGCCGCCAGGGCGTCGACGTGCGCCCGGAGCGCCCTGACGTGCTGCGCCATGAGGTGTTCGCGCCGCGCACCTTCCGCCCCGGTCGCGGAAGCCGGGATGTCCATCGCCTGCAGGTACGCGGCGAACGGCACCTTGGCGTCGACGGCGATGTTCTTCCCGCCGGGCAGGTGCACGATCATGTCCGGGCGGGCCGCCCCCGCCGTCGTGGTCACCGACGACTGCACGTCGAAGTCGACCCGCTCGAGCAGCCCGGCGGCCTCGACCACGTTCCGCAACTGCGTCTCGCCCCACACCCCGCGCGTGCTGTTCGAGGACAGCGCGCTCGCGAGGGTCTCGGCCGTGGCACGGAGGCGTTCCTCGGACTCGGCGGCCGACCGGAGCTGCGCCGACAGGGCGCCGTACTGCTCGCTGCGGGAGCGCTCGAGCTCGGCGATTTTCTCCCGCATGACCTGCAACGTGTCGGCGACCGGGCTGAGCGCGGAGAGCACCTTCGACTCGTCGTGCGCCCGGTTCGACTCGGCGCCGTGCATGCGCTGCACGAGGTGCTCCAACTCGGCCGCCCGGCGCTCGAGGGAGTCGACCTGTCGGCGGTACTGCGCGTCCTGCGCGTCGAGCCGCTCCTCGGCGTCACGTCGGGCCGCGTCGAGCTGGGAACGGAGGCCGTCGGCCGTCGCGTTCGCGGTCGCTGCGTCCACTCCGGCACGGGACCGGGCGAGTGACCACGCGACCACGGCCCCGACGGCGATGCCGATCACGAGACCGATGACCAGGGCGAGGATCTGCATGACGCGACCCTGGCAGGTCCCACCGACACCGGGCCTCCCGGCCGGCGGCGAGCCGGGCGGTGCCCGTCGGACCGCGGTCAGTCCGAGAAGACCATGGGGCGGCGGGAGAGCCGCGGCTGCGGCGTCGTCGCCTTCGGCTTCTCGACACGGGCGCGGACCGGGTTGATCGTGACGCGGGTCACGGCGCCGAGCGCCTCCACCGTCGGGACGCCGTGGATCCCGGCCGCGTGGACGACGATGGCGGCGCAGGCCTCGGCGTCGGCCGCCGCGTCGTGGTGCTGGAAGCCGGAGAAGCCGGCTGCCGTCGCGGCCGACGGCAGCCGGTACGAGTCGAGCGTGTACGTCTTCCGTGCGACCGCCAGCGAGCACATCGAGTGGTGCTCGGCGATGTCGATCCCCGTCGCCGCACACCCACCCGCGATGACGCCCATGTCGAAGCGGGCGTTGTGTGCGACGAGCACGTCGCCCTCCGCGAACGCCACGATGTCCGGGTACTGCTGCTCCCACGTCTTGGCATGGGTGACGTCCGACTCGACGATCCCGTGGATCCGCGTGTTCCACTCGAGGAACGCGTCATGCCCGGCGGGCGGACGGATGAACCAGGAGGCCCGTTCCACGACGCGGCCGCCGCGCACCTTGACGAGACCCACGGAACACGCGCTGGCGGGCGAGTTGTTCGCGGTCTCGAAGTCGATCGCGGTGAAGTTCAACACGCGATCGATCGTCGCACGGGGATACGACAACTCCGGAATCGAGCGCGGCGTGGTGCCGGCAGCGGGAGTCCCCGCTCGTACGCTGTGGCGATGGAGACCGGTCCCGCACGCACCCCGCTCGTCCTCGTCCTGGCGGGCGCCGGGTACGGACAGCAGGCTCCGCTCCTCCGGTGGTCGACGACCATCGCGCGGGAGTGCGGCTGTGCGGTCCTCGCACCCGACTGGACGGTCGACGACGCTGCCCGCGCCGACCCGGTCGGCTTCGTCACGCAACACGTCGCCACCGCGCTCGGCGACCGGCTGCCCGACCTGGTGGTCGCCAAGTCCTTCGGGTGCTCCGCCCTGCCCTGGGCGGTGGCGCACGAGGTCCCCGGCGTGTGGCTGACCCCGGTGCTCACCGACGACACGGTGCGCGACGCGCTCGCCACGGTCAACGACGGACACGTCGCGGTCGGCGGTTCCGCCGATCCCATGTGGCGGCCCGACCGTGTCACGCACACCCGGGCGCGTCTCGTGACCGTCGACGGAGCCGACCACGCGCTCGAGGTCCCCGGTGACTGGCGACGCTCGCAGCGCCTCCAGGTCGAGGTGCTGAGCGTCGTCGAGGAGCAGGTGGCGGCCCTGGTCCGACCAGGCGGGCGGCGGTAGCCTCCCGTCATGGCCGACCCACGCGACCTCGACGACCTGTTGGCGGAGGCCGAGGTCGTCGACGCACCGCCGCGCACCGCACGACGGGCGATCAGCCTGGCCCTCGTGCTCGCCGGCACCTGCGTCGCGATCGCCGTCGGCGCCCTCGCCGGGTTCCGCGGGCTCGTCATCGCGGCGATCTGGTACGCCACGCTGGATCCCACGTCCAGCGGCGGCTGACGGACACACTGGAGGCTCCCCACCGGCACGGCCTGTCCGTCGCCGGCGCGTCGGCTCGGAACCGGCGGCGGGACCCAGGGGCGGCCCCGTCACGCCGCCGCCGGTAGGCTCTCCTCCCGTGGCACTCACCATCGGAATCGTCGGTCTCCCGAACGTCGGCAAGTCGACCCTGTTCAACGCCCTGACCAAGAACCAGGTGCTCGCGGCCAACTACCCGTTCGCCACCATCGAGCCGAACGTCGGGGTGGTGAACCTGCCGGACCCGCGTCTCGACCAGCTCGCGGAGCTGTTCGGCTCGGAGAAGACCGTGCCCGCGCCGGTGTCGTTCGTCGACATCGCCGGCATCGTCAAGGGCGCGAGCGAGGGTGAGGGGCTCGGCAACAAGTTCCTCGCCAACATCCGCGAAGCCGACGCCATCGCGCAGGTCGTCCGCGGCTTCACCGACGACGACGTCGTGCACGTGGCGAACAAGGTCTCGCCGGCGGACGACCTCGAGGTCATCAACACCGAGCTGATCCTCGCCGACATGGAGACCATCGACAAGGCGCTCCCGCGGTACGAGAAGATGCTCAAGCTGAAGCAGGCCGAGCCGATCGTGCTCGAGACCGCCCGCGACGCCCGCGCCGAGCTCGAGAAGGGCGTGCTGCTCTCCGCGACCTCGATCGACCTCGAGCCGATCAAGGAGCTCGGGCTGCTCAGCGCCAAGCCCTTCATCTTCGTGTTCAACGTCGACGAGGCGATCCTGACCGACGAGGCCCGCAAGGCCGAGCTCGCCGCCCTCGTCGCCCCGGCGAACGCGGTGTTCCTCGACGCCCAGGTGGAGTCCGAGCTCATCGACCTCGACCCCGCGGACGCCGCGGAGCTCCTCGAGTCCACCGGTCAGACCGAGTCCGGTCTCGACCAGCTCGCGCGCATCGGGTTCGAGACGCTCGGGCTGCAGACGTACCTGACTGCCGGTCCGAAGGAGTCGCGTGCGTGGACGATCGGCAAGGGGTGGAAGGCGCCCCAGGCTGCCGGTGTGATCCACACGGACTTCGAGAAGGGCTTCATCAAGGCGGAGGTCATCTCGTTCGACGACCTCATCGCCACCGGCTCCATCGCCGAGGCCCGTGCGCAGGGGAAGGCCCGCATCGAGGGCAAGGACTACGTCATGCAGGACGGCGACGTGGTGGAGTTCCGCTTCAACAACTGAGGCCCGGTGTCCTGCCCGCACCCGTGGTGCTCGTCGCCACCGGTGGGTACGGTGGAGCCGTCGCGCGCGATGCGCGGCGGGTCGGCAACCCGGCCCGGGGAAGCAACACGGGGGAGTGCCGGTCATGACCGAATTCGTCGAGGTGCCACTGCTCCCGCAGTCGGATTCGTCCAACGGCGGGAAGTTCACGTACTCCACCGCGTCGGCACTGCAGTCGAAGCTCCTGGCAGAAGCGGCTCGGCTCGAAGGGCAGGCTGGATCCCGGGCCTCGTACGTCTCGACGGCGAGGCACGACTTCGAGGGCCACTTCTCGGAGTTGTTCGCCACGAACGCCACCACGGCGTCGCAGGACGCGTCGAACCTCGCCAGTGCCCTCCGCACGGTCGCCGGGTACGTCGGCAAGATGATCGCGGCCGGTCACGAGGAGGACGCCCGCCGCAAGGAGAACAACGAGTGGGTCCACCGGCACAACAACAAGGACTTCGGCGACCAGTTCCACGACTTCTGGTTCGGTGAGGACGAGCGTCCGAACGTCGATCCCGGACCGGCCCCGACCTTCCCTGCTGCCCAGGCCTCGACCGGCTCCCGCCAGACCCCGGCTCCCGGTGGCGGTGGAGGCGGAGGTGGTACTTCCTCTGCGCGGCCGGAGGACCTGCGGTCCTTCGCAACCGGATCCCGCGGGCTCGACGACGCCCTCGCGGCGGCCCCGGGCGGCATCGAGGCGGCGCTCGCCGACTTCGCGAGCGACTGTTCATGGGGCCACATCGATGCGGCCGGAGTGGTGGGCGCCTACCGCCGGTACCTCAGCGCGAACGCCGAGGACGCCTCCTGGGCCGACACGATCGCCGCCGCCTTCGAGGCCGCCGGCGGCGCCGGGGCGGTCTCGACCCTGAGCGACGCAGCGCTCGGCGCGGCACTGCAGGCGGCCGGCGTCTCGGCGAGCCGTTCGAGCCTCCAGATCGACCCGCCGACCGCGGCGGGTGCGATGCCCACCAGCGGGTACGCGAACGACCCGGTGAACACGTCGACCGGCAACTTCCTCGAGCCGGAGACGGACCTGGCCTTCGTCGGGGCATCCGGCCTGGCCTTGACGCGCATGTACAACTCGATGCCGTCCGCGCTCGGGACGCCGGGGGTGTTCGGACCGGGATGGGCATCGGTCCTCGACCAGGCGCTCCTGCTGTCCGACACCGGTGCCCGCTGGGTCCGGGACGACGGGCGAGCAGTCGACTACCCGCGCGACGGTGACGGCTTCGGTCGTGCTGTCGGCGAGAACTCCTGGCTGCACCGGGAGCCGGGCGAGGGTCCCGACGGGGCCCGTCTCGTCGTGCGCGACAACCAGGGCGGGTGGTGGGCGTTCGACCCGACCGGTCGCTGGCTCGCGTCCGGACGTGGGCACGGCGAGACCACCACGGTGAGCCGTGACGGTTCGGGTGCCGTCATCCGCCTCGAGCACGAGTTCGGCCGGAACCTCGAGGTGGAGTACGTCGACGGGCGCGTGGCCGTGGTCCGTGCGTCGGACGGACGCCGGATGGAGTACGGGTACGAGAACGGGTACCTCGGCCGCGTGACCGGTGCACTCGGGACACGGACGTACCGGTGGAACGAGGACGGCCTCATCGCCGCTGTCGTCTCGGCCGCCGGCGTGGTCGAGGCCGAGAACACCTACGACGAGCAAGGACGTGTCGTCCTGCAGGTGTCCCAGTACGGGCGGCGCACGAGGTTCGCCTACCTCCCCGGTCGCGTGACCGCTGTGTCGGACGAGGACGGCACCCGGTCGAACTCGTGGATCGCGGACGCGAAGGGACGCCTGGTCGGGATGCTCGACTCCGCCGACCAGCGGCAGTCGATGACGTACGACGCTTCGGGCAACCTGGTCTCGTCCACGCGTCGAGACGGGTCCGTCACGGTCCACGCCCACGACGAGCGCGGTCGGCGGACGCGCACGGTCACCGCCGAGGGTGCGTACCTGACCTGGGGGTACGACGCGCAGGACCGGTTGACCACCTTCGTCACTGCGTCGGGATCGGTCATCAGCTACGAGTACCCCGATGACGTGTCGCGGAACCCGTCCGTCATCCACGACGCCCTCGGTGGGCGCACCGAACTGGAGTGGGATCGCGGTCGGCTGCTCAGGGTCGTCGACCCGACCGGCGTGCCGCTGCACTTCGCGTACGACCGGGCCGGTGACCTCGTCGCGATCCGGAACGCCTCGGGGGAGACGTCCCGGACCGAGCGCGACGCCGCGGGACGTCCGACCGCTGCCGTCAGTCCGTCGGGTGCGCGCACCGAGTACCGGTACGACGGAGCGGGGCTGCTCGTGCAGCGGACCGACGCGGACGGTGCGGAGTGGCGGTTCGAGCACGACCCTGCGGGACGGCCCACGGCGGTCGTGGACCCGACGGGCGCGCGGACCCGGTTCGAGTACGGAGCGAACGGCGAGCTCGTCCGCACCACCGATGCGCTCGGCAGGACCGTCGAGCGCGAGTTCGACGACCTGGGCAACGTGGCCGCGGTCGTGCTCCCGGGTGGCGGGAGGTGGGCGTTCGCGCACGATGCGCTCTCGCGGCTCACGAGCGTCATGGACCCCGCTGGCGGCACCTGGTCGCGCGAGTACGACGTGGCCGGGAACCTGACGGCGAGCATCGACCCGACCGGACTCCGGACCTCGGCGACGACGGAGCGCGACACCGGCACCGTCACGATCGCCGACGCCTTCGCCCGCACCACGGTCCGCTTCGACGAGTACGGCCGCCCGGTGCGGGTCGAGGCCGAGGACGGCTCGGCCGAACTCGTCACCTACGACGCGGCGGGCAACGCGGTCGAACTCGTCGACGGCGAGGGCGGCTTGACGACGCTCGAACGCGATCCGGCCGGTCGGGTCGTCGCCGTCGTGGCGGCCTCCGGCGCGACCACGGCGTACGAGTACGACGCGTGCGGTCGCCCGTGGCGGACCACCGACCCGGTCGGCGGGGTCACGGAACTCGTCTGGGACGCCGATCAGCGTCTCGTCGCCAGGACGTTCCCGACGGGCGAGTCCGAGCACTTCGAGTACGACGCGGTCGGACGCCTCACGGTGCAGCGGGTGCCCGGGGTCGGGACCACGCGGTTCGAGTACGACCGGGTCGGGCGGCTCGTCGCGACCCGGGGCCCCGCCTTCGGTACGCGTCGCTTCACCTACGACGCCGTCGGGCAGCTCGTCCGCACGGTGAACGGGGTCGGTGGCGTCACCTCGTACGACCACGACGACCTCGGGCGGATCACCCGGGTCACGGGGCCGACCGGAGCCGTCACCGAGTACCAGTACGACGACCTCGGCCAGGTCACCGGCATCACCGACCCCCTCACGCGCCGAACGGTCCTCCGGTACGACGCGGCAGGCCGACCGATCTCGCGGACGGATGCGGACGGCCGCACCACCACGTGGACGCACGACGCGTCCGGGCGGCCGGTCAGCACCTCGGTCGACGGTCGGCTGGTGTCGGTCGTCGAGCACGACGCCGCCCGGCGTCGGGTCGTCGTGCACGACCACACGCGCGACGACGGCAGGGTCGTCGACCACGAACTGCGCTTCGACGGTCGTGGTCTGCTCACCTCCCGGACCCGGGACGGCTGGGGCATGACCTGGGAGTACGGACCGGACGGCGAGCGCATCGCGTCGACCGACACGAACGGCGTGCGCACGACGTGGACGCGTGACGCAGCCGGACGTCCGGTCGCCGTCGAGCACCCGGGACTCGGCCGTGTCGAGTTCGACCGCGACGCGAGCGGTCGGTGCATCGCCGCGCGTGCCGGTGGGCACGTGCAGAGCTGGGCCTTCCACGACGGGTTCATGACCCGGCACACGGGCGGGAGCGGTGCGACCCTCGTCGAGCGTGACGACCACGGGAGGGTCTCCCGGGTCACCCGGCAGGGCCCGGACGACGGTCCGGCCCGTGTGACCACGGTCGAGTACGACGCCGCGGGGCAACTCGTCGCGGTGGAGACGGACGCGGGCCGGTCGACGTGGGAGTACGACCTCGGCGGACGCCTCGTCGCGGAGTCCGGCCCCGACGGCACGACGACACACGAGTACGACGCAGCGGGGCAGATCCGTTCGACGGAGCACCCCGACGGGTCGCGCAGCGAGTACCTGCACGACGCCCTCGGGCGGCGCGTGGCCGTCACCCACCCGGACGGGGCGAGGACCGAGTACGGCTGGGGCACGATCGGTCGTCTGGCCGAGCTCGTGCACCGTCCCGTCCCCGGCACGAGCGACCACCCCGCGACGGAACACCGCCTGTGGGTCGACGCACTCGGCGAACTCGCGGAGGTCGACGACGCGTCGGTCTGGTGGGACACGGCCGCCGCCGTACCGACCCTCGTGGCGGTGGGAGGCGAGCGGGTGCTCGGGCTGCCCGCAGGGCTCACCGCGGTCGGGACGACCTGGACCACCGACCAGTGGCGTGGAGCACGGGCGACGGACGTCGGCGATCCCTGGGCGGTCACCGGGATCGTCGGCTCGTCGACCGCCGCATCCGGGTTCCCGGACGACATCGGGGTCACGGCGACGGGTGGGCTCGTCGTCGCGGGTTTCGAGTGGCTCGGTGCGCGTGTGTACGACCCGACCGCCCGGGGCTTCCTGTCCGCTGATCCGCTGCCCCCGGTCATCGCCGCCGGGTGGGACGGCAACCCGTACGCGTACGCGGGCAACGACCCGCTCGGGGCCGTCGACCCGACCGGACTCCGCCCGCTCACCGACGCAGAACTGAAGGCGTACGACAGCTCGGCATCGCGCGGCGCGTTCGCTGCCGCCGGTGACTTCTTCGCCGACAACTGGGAGTACTTCGCCGGGGGTGCCATGGTCGTCGCCGGCGGCGTGCTCATGGCGACCGGTGTGGGCGGCCCGGCGGGGATGATGCTGATCAGCGCCGGAGCCGACACGATCATCCAGAAGGCCACGACGGGCGAGGTCGACTGGGGCGAGGTCGCGCTCAGCGGCGCCCTCGGCGGGTTCGGCGGTGCGGGCATCGCAGCCCGGGCGGGACTGACCGGGATGAAGGCGTCGGTCGTCGCGGGTGCCAGCTCCGGCGGGATCGGTGGCGGCGTCCAGGGAGCGTACGGCTACTACACCGGGCCTGGCCCGCACTCGGTCACCGGAGCGCTCTCCGCCACGGGCCAGGGTGCGCTCGCGGGGACCGTCACCGGCGGCGCCGGTGGAGCCGTGGGCCAGAAGGTCAGCGAGGGCATCATGGGTGCGGTGACGCGGAACGCCTCCGCCGACACGGCGGTCATGGGGCGCAGCATGGAGTACCGCGTCCATCCCTACGGAGCTGCGCACGGGTACTCGTCGTACGAAGCGCTGCCGTCCCGGGTCTACGACTGGACAGAGGCGCACCTCCCCACGTCGGTCCACGAGCGGGTGCACCTCTGGGCGAACGAGAAATGGGTGGACTACCAGAAGATGCAGGGCAAGGACATCGTCGACATCGGCGCTCCGGACGAAGCGTTGCGCCCAGCAGGGGTCGATCCACTCGGACCGAGCGCGTACTACGACATGGAGCAGAGCCGGGTGGCCGGGTACTCCGGGTACTCCCAGGACCCCCAGCCGAGTTGGGACCTGCGATGACGTCGCCGACCTCGTCGCGCGCTCCGGAGCCGGGCCCACCGGAGACGCGGTACTTCCGCGTCGCAGGACGACCGCAACGCCGGTTCCTGTTCACCGCCGGCGTCACCACGTGGGAGGTGTCGAGCGGCGCAGGGACCTCGTTCGTGGTGGACACTGCAGGACTGCGCGACGCGCTCGGCATCACCCCCGGCGGTTCCCGGAACGACGAGCAGCACTGCCGGTCCCGAGCCGTCGAGCTGTTCGAGTCGGGCGACCGGGAGCACTGGGTGCAGTACCCGTTCGGCGGCACGGCCACGGACGAGGAAGTCCTGGGCGGCGCTGCCGGCCCTGACCCCTCGACGGTGTGATGCCCAGCCGGACCGGTGCTCGTCCGTGGTGCGACGTCAAGCGTCGTCAGCGGCGCCCACGAACAGCGTCCGCCCGTCCGCGTTCACCGGGAGCATGTCGCCGCACCGCGCCGCTGCGTCCCGGAGCCGCCGGATGAACGCCGGGTCCTCCGGCTCCAGGAGGTCGTCCGGCGCCTCGCGCAGCAACAGTTCGCTGGACGGACCCACCAGCATCCTGGTCCGTTCGAGCGTCCCGTCGTCCCCGACGCAGGGCACCGCGATCGTGTCCGTCCTGGTGTTCGCGCCGAGGATGGCTGCGTAGTCGGCGACGGCGTCCGCGATGAGGTCCCCGGTGAGGACGTCTGCGCCGTCGTAGTGGATGTACTTCACGATGTGCCCTCCCTGGTCCCCACGGTAGGCACCGGGGTTCCGGGAGCGGCACAGGATGAGTCGCCAGGCGCGGGGAGTGGACACCAGCGACCCAAGGGACGTCGCCGACGGCGCCACGTCAGCGCTTCAGAGCAGCTCGGCCGCCGGGTAGCGGACCCACGGGCCGGTAACCGACTCGGGGCAATGCTCCTCCATCACCCGCTCGACCACTTCGTGGTCAGCAGGCGCACGCCGGTACAGGGCGACGAGGTCGACCCCGGACTCCACGTGTCCGTCCTCCCAGCGAGCGTCGTAGCGGTACTCCCGTTGCGGCCGCCGGAGCCAGCGCGACGGCGAGTTCCCGCCTGCCGCCTGCCGCCCACGGGCGCCGCAACCAGCAGGGCAGGAACGACGGAACGCCGCCCCCGGAGGGACGGCGTCTCGTGTCGAGTGGCGTCGGGCGGACCCGACCGTACGGCTCAGGCGGCCAGTGCCAGCTCAGGCGCACGCACGGCGCGCGCCTGCAGGATGGTGCGGCTGGCCTCGCCGCGCCAGGAGCGGCCCGGGACGACCCAGCCCGCTTCGCCGTCGACGGCGACGCGGACGCCGGGCGTCAGGAACAACCCGAGGTCGTCGGCGGGCATGCGCACGAGGTACTCACGCTGCGAGCGGTCCTCACGCACGGGGAACTCGGCGATGCGGTCGGGGGAGACGGTGGGCGCCGCGATGGCGGTCCCGGTGATGATGGTGTGTTCGTTCGTGGTCATGGTGCTGTCTTTCTTCAGTCGTTCGGCGTCGCGCGGGGCCGGACGGACTCCGTGGTCTCGTCGGCCGCAGGAGCGCGGACGCGCACGTCGACATTCGACGTGCATGCTCGCCGGTCGGGGAGCGGTGGTCTCGCTGGAATGCGATCCAGGGGGATCGGTTCGAGACGGTCGGTGTGCGCGAGTCAGATGGGTTCGCTGCAATGCACCAAATGAGGACACTACTCCGTAGACGTCCGTCTGTCCAGTCGCGCGGTCGGTTCCCGGGCCCCGCCGGCCAGGAGGCCCGCCCAGCGCTCGCCGTCGTGTCCGGTCTCCGTGCCGCATGACCGCAGCCAGTGGCAGCGACAGCCCGCTCCGAAGGCGTAACACGTGGGAAACCGACGGGGCCCGAGCGCGAAACACCCCGTCGTTACGGTTCGAGCACTGAGCAAGCGCTCAGCCCGAACCCCGACGAAGGACCCGCACGGATGCAGCACCGCACTCGGCTCCGCTCCCGCACGACCACCCGCCTGACCACCACACTCCGCACGGCCGTCATCACCGCGGGGAGTGTCGGCCTCGCCGTCCTCGCGGCGACACCGGCCGCCGCGGCCCCGGTCGCGACCACGGCCACGATCACCGCACCGGCCACGGTGACGGTCGGCGACACCGTCGACGTCGCCCTGACCCTGCCGGCCACGTCCGACGTCTTCGCGTACGAGATCGACATCGCGGCGGACGCCGACGCCGTCGAGGTCGTCGACGGCAGCGCGACCGGTCCGGACGGCGGGTTCGACTCGGTCGAGCAGGACGGCGACACCGTCACGCTCCTGCACACCCGCCTCGGGACCTCGCCCGCGCTGTCGGGTGACCTCGCGGCGTCGGTCGAGCTGACCGCGACGAGCCCCGCCACGGTCGACCTCGCCGTCACGAGCGTCACCCTGGTCGCAACCGACGGCAGCACCACCACCCTGACCGACCCGGCCTCGACGACCGTGACGATCGCAGCGGTCCCGACGGCGAGCCCGACGCCGACCCCCGGCCCTCCCAGCACACCGACGGCGGCTCCGACCACCGCACCGGGCGGCACCGGCGGCGCCGGCGGACCCGGCACCGGCACGGGGACCGGCGGGTCCATGGACCCGGTGACCGACACCTCACCCGCACCTGCCGGCGGCGCGCTCGCCTGGACCGGTGCCGATCTCGCACCCTGGATCGCCGCCAGCGTCGCGCTGCTGCTCGCCGGCGCGGGCCTCGTCGCCGCCCGTCGCCGTGCCTCCCGTGCGACCCGGACGGAGGACGCCCGATGACCGCCACCGACCACTCCCGGACGACCGACGCCACCTCGACCCGAACCCCCGGAGGAACCCCCGTGACCCGCCGTCGTCGCACCACCGTCGCCGGAGCGGCGCTCCTGGCCCTCGTCGGCACCGCCGTCGTCGCGACCCCCTCCCTGGCCGCGAACGCCGCACCTGCCGCGGTCGACACGAGCCCCGCCGCGATGCTCGCCCCGTACTACACGGCGCTCGACCTGACCGGCGACGACCAGGTCACGACCGCCGACCTCACCGTCCTGTCCGACCACCTCGGAGCGACCACCGCGGACGCGGACTGGTCGGCGGTCTCGGCGGCCGACACCGACCGGGACGGGACGATCACGCTTGGGGACGTCGCGGGTCTGTCGCAGCGGATCATCTACGACGACGGGCCGTTCACCCTCGTCGAGGCGTCGACGCTCGACATGCAGGCCGCGATGAACGCGGGCGTCACGACCTCGGCCGAGATCACCCAGGACTACCTCGACCGCATCGCCGCGTACGACCGGACCACCACGGACACCGGGACGGGCGGGCGGCCGCTCAACTCGATCGTCACGACGAACGCCGCGGCACTCACGGCAGCGAAGGCCGCCGACGCCGAGCGGGCCGCGCACGGGATGACGAGCATGCTCCTCGGCGTCCCGATCGCGCTGAAGGACAACTACGACACGAAGGACATGCCGACCACCGGCGGCTGCGGCTGCTGGGACGACAACCAGACCACGACCGACGCGGCCATGGTCGCCGGCCTCCGCGACGCCGGGGCGGTCGTCCTCGCCAAGGCGAGCCTCGACGAGTTCGCCTTCGGGTTCGTGTCCGAGTTCTCCTCGAACCAGCCGGCGGGATCGTCGCTCCTCGTCGCCAGCCCCTACGTGACCAGCCAGACCGCCGGCGGGTCCAGCGGCGGCACGGGCGCGGCGATCGCGGCGAACCTGGCGGGCATCGGCTTCGGCACCGACACCGGCGGCTCGATCCGCGTCCCGTCCTCCTACAACCAGCTCGTCGGCATCCGCCCGACGGTCGGTCTCGCGAGCCGCGACGGCATCATCCCGCTCGCGCTGTCCCAGGACACCGGCGGCCCGCTCGCCCGTTCGGTCACCGACGCCGCCGTGGCGCTCGACGCCGTCACCGGCATCGACGCGGCCGACCCGGTCACGCAGGGCCAGGCGGGCAAGGTCCCGACCTCGTACACGCAGTTCCTCGACCCGACGGCGCTGCAGGGGAAGCGGATCGGCTACGTCACGTCGATGGTCGGCACGAACCGCACCACCGCGCGGCTCTTCGCCGAGGCCCGGGCCACCCTGGAGGCCCAGGGTGCGACCGTCGTGCCGGTCACCGCAACGCCCGAGTTCAACCGGGTCCTCAGCGAGGGCAGCGGCAGCACGAACGAGTTCAAGCACGACCTGGACCAGTACGTGGCGAAGCACCTCGACCCGGACGTCACCGCGCGCTCCCTGCAGGGCATCCTGGACTCGGGGGAGTACGTGCCGAGCCGGAAGGGCACGTACCAGCAGCGCAACGCGATCACGGAGGCGCAGTACCAGGCCTGGGCGGGACCGGAGGGCTCGCACACCACGCAGATCGCGACCGGGAAGCAGGTCGTCACCGGGATGATGGACGTGCAGGACCTCGACGCGCTCGTCTACCCGTCGGGCACCCCGTACGGCACGCAGGGCACGAACATGCGCCTCAGCCCGAACACCGGCATGCCGGCCGTGACCGTCCCGATGGGACAGGCCACCGCGGCGGACGCCACGATCACCGGGGCGGGCGTGAACCTCGAGTTCCTCGGCCGCTCCTACGACGAGGGCACCGTCATCGGCCTCGGCTACGGGTTCGAGCAGGCGACGCACGCCCGCACCAGCCCGGCGCTGTACCCGGCGCTCGGGTGAGCACGCCGGTCGCCGACGCGACCGACTGACGGACGGGAGGTCCGACCAGCTGGGGTCGGGCCTCCCGTCCGTCTCGTTGCGGCTCCGCAGCCGCGTCCGTCAGTTGAGCGTCGGGGTGTCCTCCGGCACGACGCCGCCGAGGTAGAGGTCCGCGGCGAGGTCGCGGAGCGCCCGCAGGGCGACGCGCTGTGTGAGCGGGCCGTAGGAGATGCGGGCGACGCCGAGCGCTTCGTACTCGGACGCAGGCAGTGCGCCCGGCAGGCCGATGACGCTGAGCTTGCCGCGGCCCAGGCCGTCGACGAGCTGTTCGACGACCTCGCGCTGGTGCCCGCCCGGCACGAACACGAGCGGGGCGCCCGCGTCGAGGAACGCCTTGCCGCGCGCGATGGCGTCCGCGATGCTCTCCGCGATCGGGCGGTCACCGCCGCGGGCGATGGCGTCGGTCCGGGCGTTCAGCTGGAAGTCGACACCCTCCTGCTCGGCGGCCTTGATGATCGCGGCGACACGGGCGACCGACTCGTCGAACGGGCGGAGACGGTCCTCGACGTTCGCGCCGACGATGCCCAGGCCGATCGCGCGGCGGATCGTCTCGGCCGGGTCCTCGTACCCGTCGTCGAGGTCCGCGGTGACGGGCAGGTCCACCGCGTCGACGACGGTCTTCGCGCCGGTGAGGGCGAGGTCGAGCGGCATGCCGCCGTCCTGGTACCCGTACGACGCGGCGATCGAGTGCCCGGCGGTGGCGATCGCGCGCGTCTCGGGCAGGGCCGCGACCGTCTTCGCGCTGATCGCGTCCCAGACGTTCACGACGCGGAGGATCTGCGGGGCTTCGTGCAGGGACTTGAGGGTCGTCGCCTTCTCGGCGGTGCTCGTGGTCATGGAGCCGACAGTAGGCGTGCGGCGGAGGCGCTGTTCACGCTGGGCGACACCGTTCGCGGGCGGCGGCCCGAACGGTGTCGCCCAGTGCGAACGGTCGCCTGCGGCGCGGGCCGCAGACGACGCGAGATGACGTCCGGACTCGTGCCGGGCCTCCCGGCGGGGCATGCTGGACGGCATGGCGAGCGACGAACAGGACCCGGTCGGCACGCTCCGCGGGGTCCGCACGAGCATCAAGTGGACGCGGTACGCGCCCGACGTGCTGCCCCTGTTCGTCGCCGAGATGGACCACGAGGTCGCGCCGGAGATCCGGCAGGCGCTCGTCGAGCGGGTGCAGCAGTCGGACCTCGGGTACCTGGACGGGCCGGGACCGCTCGCGCCCGCGTTCGCCGCGTTCGCCCGCGACCGCTGGGGCTGGGACGTCGACCCGGCTCGCGTGTACCTGGCGACGGACGTCAGTGTCGGCATCGTCGAGACGCTCCGGCTCGCGCTGCCCGACGGCGGTCGCGTCGCCATCACGCCGCCGGTGTACCCGCCGTTCTTCGAGCTCGTCGAGGAGGCCCGATGTCAGGTCGAGGAGGTGCCGCTGCTCGAACGGTGGGGCGTGTACCGGCTCGACCTCGACGGCCTCGAGCGGGCGTTCGCCGACGGCGTCCGGGTGTTCCTGCTCTGCAACCCGCACAACCCGATCGGGCTCGTCCACGACCGCGCGGACCTCGTCGCGCTCGCGGAGCTGGCCGCCCGGTACGACGTCCTCGTCATCAGTGACGAGATCCACGCTCCGCTGACGCACCCGGGCGTGCAGTTCACGCCGTTCGCGAGCATCGCCGAGCCGCTCGGAGCGCGGAGCGTCTGCGTGACGAGTGCGAGCAAGGGGTGGAACCTCGCCGGCGTGAAGTGCTCGGTCATCGTCGCCGGGGACACCCGCACCACCGAGCTCCTCGACACCCTGTGGGAGGAGGTCGCCTGTCGGACGAGCATCCTCGGGCTGCACGCGAACGTCGCGGCCTTCAGCCTGGCCGTCGGGTGGCTCGACGACGTCGTCGACCGCATCGTCGCGAACGACCGGCTGCTGGCGAAGCTCCTCGCCGAGCACCTGCCCGGCGTCGTCTACGCGCGACCGCGGGCCGGGTACTTGGCCTGGCTCGACTTCCGGGGGCTCGGCCTCGGCGATGACCCGGCGGTGCAGCTCCGGGAGCACGCGTTCGTGGCGCTCAACTCCGGCCTGCCGTTCGGGGCGCAGGGCAGGGGGTTCGCCCGGATCAACCTGGCGTGCTCGCCGGAGACCCTGCGCGAGGCGGTGTTCCGCATCGCTGCCGCGTACCCGTCGAGCACGCAGGAGGGTGTCGTCTGGCACGTCGCCTGACGCGGACGCCGGAGCGGTGCTCGTACCAGCGAGCGCAGCAGCTGGTGGCCGCCGCGGAGTGACCCGCGCTCAGGCGACGGGCGCGAAGTGGTTGCGACCGATGACGGTCACGTGCAGGTCGACCTCGCGGGAGGGGACCTGGTCGGTCAGGGAGATCCACTCGCGGGCCACGAACGCGACGGACGGCCACCGGCGGACCTCGGTCACGGGGAACCCGTCGATGAACACCTGCCACATGCCCTGCTCACGGACGGCCTGGACCTCGTGCGTCGCCATGCCCGAAGCGTAGCAACGGCACCAGCGGACCGGCCAGGACGGCGGAGCCCCCCGGACGGCCAGCGGATGGGAGCGGCCCGCGGCTCGGAGCGCCCCGCGGCTCGGAGTGGCCCGCGGCTCGGAGTGTTCAGGGCGTGACCATGCCGCCGTTCACGTTGAGGGTCTCGCCCGCGACGAAGCTCGACTCGTGCGAGGCCAGGAACACGTACGCGGGAGCGAGCTCGGCGGGCTGCCCGGGGCGACCCATCGGCGACTCGCTCGACCCGAAGTCCGGCAGCGTCTCGGGGTCGACCCCGGCGGACACCTGGAGCACCGACCAGGTCGGCCCGGGCGCGACGACGTTCACGCGGATGCCGCGCGGGATGAGCTGCTGCGCGAGCCCCTTCGAGAAGTTGTTGACGGCCGCCTTCGACGCCGCGTAGTCGAGCCGGTCGGGAGCGGGCTGGTAGGCCTCCATCGACGCGGTGGTGATGATCGTCGAGCCGGGCTCCAGGTGGGGGAGCGCCGCCTGCACGAGCCGGAAGAGCGAGAGCACGTTGACGGTGAAGGTGTCGACGAGCTGGTCGTCCGGGATGTCGGTGACCTCGGCGCGCCAGTGCTGCTTGCCGGCGCAGCTGACGATCGCGTCGAGCCCGCCGAGTTCGGCGACGGCCCGCTCGACGAGCGCTGCGGGGTAGTTCGGAGCGGTGAGGTCGCCCGGGATCGTGACGGCCTTGCGGCCGGCGGCCTCGACCAGGGCGACGATCCGCTGCGCGTCCTCCTCCTCGTCGGGCAGGTAGGCGAGGGCGACGTCGGCGCCTTCGCGCGCGTAGGCGATCGCGACGGCCGCGCCGATCCCGGAGTCGGCGCCGGTGATCAGCGCGCGACGCCCGGTGAGGCGCCCGGTGCCGCGGTAGGAGTCCTCACCGTGGTCCGGCTTCGGGTCCATCCGCGACTCCAGGCCGGGCTCCGGCTGCTGCTGCGGTTCCGGGCTGGTGTTCGGGTACCGGGTCGTCGGGTCGCTGTACTCGTACTGGTCGCGGGGCATGTCGAGGACCGTACGCGGACCGGCCGGGAGGCCCGTCAACAGGTGCGCGCTCCGGCCTGCGTCGCCGGCGTCAGAGGTCGAGCGCCATCGCCACGTCCGCTCGGACGTACGGGCTCGGCGGGTGCTCGTCGGTCCGGAGGTGACGGAACCCCGTCGTCTCGTACAGGTGCACGGCACTCGTGAGTCCGCTGTTCGTCTCGAGGAGCACCCGGCGTGCGCCGAGCTCCCGGGCGCGGTCGACCGCGGCGCGGATGAGCCGGCGTCCGGTGCCGTGCCCCTGGTGGTCCGGGTCGACGGCCATCTTCACGAGTTCGAACGCGTCGTCGCCGTGCGGGGCGAGCCCGACGCAGCCGACCACGTCGGAGCCGAGTCGGGCGACGAGGACGACGCCGCCGGGCTCGACGATGTGCTGGACGGGGTCGCCGAGCAGTCGACGGTCCTCGTCCTCGAGTGTGAAGAACGTCGTGATCCAGCGCTCGTTCAGGGAGCGGAACGCGGCGGCGTCGGCGGCGGAGGACATGTCGTCGATGACGACCTCGGTGGTGGCGGGCATGCCTCCATCCTGGGTCGCCGAACCAGACACGTCCAATACTCGTTCGGACGGATCGATAGCATCCCGGTATGGATCGTGCTCCCGAGGTCGACCTCCGACAGCTCCGGGCGTTCCTGGCGCTCGCCGACGAACTGCACTTCGGTCGGGCGGCCGTCGACCTGGGGATCGCGCAGCCCGCGCTGTCCCAGCTCATCCGCCGCGTCGAGGTCGCCCTCGGCGTGGAGCTGTTCGCGCGCACCTCGCGGAGCGTCGCCCTCACGCCCGCCGGTCGGGTGCTGCAGTGTCGGGCGCGGTCCCTCCTGGCGCAGGCCCGACGGGACCTGGACGAGACGGTGCGGGTCGGACGGGGAGAGGCGGGTCGGCTCGACGTCGGGTTCGTCGTCTCGGCGCTGCCACTCGGTCCGATCGAGCGCGTGCAACGGTTCCGGGAGCGCTTCCCCCTCGTGCGCGTCGAACTCACCGAGGGGTTCTCCTCGCGGCTCGTCACCGCGGTCCAGCGCGGGGAACTCGACCTGGCCGTCGTGCGCGACCCGGACCCGGTCGACGGCGTGCGGTTCACCCGGTTCCGGAGCGAGCCGTTCGTGGCGGCGGTGCCGCGCGGCCACCGGTTCGCCGGGCGGACGAGCATCCGGGGGCCGGAGCTGCTCGACGACCCGTTCGTGTTCTTCCCCGCCGAGGCCGGCAGGCTCGCCACCGAGCGGAACACCGCGCCAGTGGCCTCGGGTGGTCGGCGTCCGGTGATCGTGCAGGAGGCCACGACCTGGGCGACCGTGCTGCACCTGGTCGGCGTCGGCCTCGGGGTGACGGTGCTGCCGGAGAGCGCGGCGCTGGCGGCCCCGGACACGGTGGTGCTCCTGCCGCTCGAGGGCAGCGCGCACCGCAGTGAACTCGTCTGGGCGTCCCGGTCGGGTGACGACCGCGAGGTCCTCCGCAACTTCGCCGCCGCGGACTGACCGGGCGCGGAGTCAGCCGAGCGGCAGGACCGGTGCGCGCTGGTCGCCGAGCTCGTCCTCGCGCCACGGACGGGTGCCGGTCAGCGCGAGCCCGAGCTGCACGAGCACGAACGCCACGTGGGGTTCGACGTCGGGGTCCCACGGCCCCTCGACGCCGAGGCCGAACGCGCCGAGCTCGTCGTCGGCCTCGTCCCGGAGCGTGAGACGCCACCGGCCGTCCCCGAGCTCCTCGGCGACGGCCCACCGTGCGGTACGGAAGCGGTCCGGCGTCACGCCGTCTTCATGATGTCGGCCGTGAAGTTGTGCAGCCGCGCGAGCAACGACTCGGACCGCATCGCGATCGTCGCCGGCGGGTTGAGGTGCGGCGGTGCCGTGCGGATGAGCATCGAGCAGCCGAGGTCCTCGCAGATGTACGAGCCGATCGTGTTGCCGTTCCGGCCGGCCTCACCCGCGCGGGCAGCGGAGAACAGACGCACCTGCGTCGCCGGCTGCGGGGAGTGGCAGAACGAGCACATCGCCGCGATGCCCGGACGGAGCGAACCACCCGCGGCCCGGACGACGATGCCGACGGGCTTGCCGTCCATCCAGGACACCATGTACCCCCGGCGGGCGGCCTGGGGGTCACGCCAGCCCAGGTACTCGCGTTCGTTCCACAACGTCTCGTGCAGCCCCGGGATCGGGAGCTGCGCGAGTTCGTCGGGCGTCGCGTTGACGAAGGACGATCGGATGTCGGATTCGGTGAGCGGCTGCACGGTTCCCCTCGCGGTGGCGGACCGGACCAGGCTAGCCCCGTGCGCCGACAGGCGGACGCAGCGCGGGCCTCCCGTCCGGTTCAGGACAGCCGGGAGGCCCGGACCGCGCCGAGCGCACCGGTCCCGTCCGCCACCAGCACCGCCCGACGGAGCGCGTCGCGGCCGACGCGACGCGCGGCGGCGTCGTCGGCGGCGAACTCGACGAGGACACGGGTGGACCGGGCCATCGCCCGTGCTCCCGGGACCCACGGCACGGCCCGTTCCACGGACTCGGCGAAGCCGACGACGGACGCGTGGTGCTGCCGGAGGTGGGCACGCTCGTGGGCGACCACGGCCTCCAGTTCGTCCGTGCGCAGCCGGTCGGCGAGCCCGGTGCTGACGAGGACACCGCCCGACCGGCCGGGCACGGCGCACGCCAGGGCGGTGTCGGCCTGCAGCACCGCGACGAGGGTGCCGTCCACCTCGCGGTGCGGTGCTGCGCCGGCGCGGAAGGCCTCGCGCACGGCCGCGTGCGCGGGACCCGGTCGGACGCGGACCGCGACGGCGAACGCGATCACGGCGAGGACGGCGACGCCCACGTTGAGCCCGTGGCTCGGCGAGTCGCCGATGCCGAACGGGTCGCCCAGCGGCCGGTCCGCGAGCACGACCAAGGCGATGCCGACGACGAACCCGGCCGTCCCGACCACCACCGCGGCCTGCCATGCGGCGATCGCCGTCCGCGGGCGGTCGATCGTCCACCCCGCCCGGGTGAGCACGCGCGGGACGAACGCGACCACGGCGAGGGCGAGCACGACCAGGCAGACGCCGGTGACGACCACGGGACGGACCGGTCAGGGACGGGTGCGCGAGTCGATCGCGCGGCGGAGGACCTCGAGGTCCCCGGACGCGAGCGAGCCGGTGAACTGCAGGAGCGCGGCCTCACGGTCGGAGGCCGCGGCGAGCGCGGTCGACATGAGCGACGCGGTGTGGTCCTCGCGGGAGTGCGCGGCACGGAAGGTCAGCGGAGCATCCGCGTGTTCCTCGCGCAGCACCGCACCCTTGCGGCCGAGCCGGTCGAGCACGGTGAGGACCGTCGTCAGGGCGGGCCGGGGCTCCCCGAACGCGTCGAGGACCTGGCGGGCGGTGAGCCCGTCGCTCGCCGAGGCGTCGGCGGACCAGAGCGTGTCGAGCACCGCCTGCTCGAGCTGCCCGCGGGGGCGCGATCGCTGTCCTGCCACGACCGCCACTCTACGTGATGTCGAACGGCCGACCGGTGCTCCCGCCGCCGTGGACCGGATCGGTGGTCGGGGAGACCGCCGGACGCGCAGTCCGACACATGCCCGTAACGCGGGCTCGGTATGCTCACCGGACAACAGAACACGACGGCCGACCACCCGCCGCGGGAGAGCCCGACCGGATCGCAGCGCATCATCGATGCTCCTCCGGTCCCGGGCACCGAAGGAGCAAGCTCCCCGCCAATCTCTCAGGTCCAACACCGCAGCGGACAGGCCACTCTGAAAAGCAGACGCGATCGACGTGGGCGCATCCCGCGGCGCACCGTCTCGCCCACGGTGAAAGCCGCAGGACCTCACGGGCCGCGGTGAAGCTCTCAGGCCCATGACAGAGGGGGAGTTCCGCACCCGACGACGGTCGTCGGGCCCTGCCGATGTCAGGAGGACTCCGTCTTGTCCGAACCACTGCGTTCGTCGCCGCTCGAGGCAGCGCACGAAGCCGCCGGTGCGACCTTCACCGACTTCGCCGGCCACCGCATGCCGGTCCGGTACTCGTCGGACCTCGCCGAGCACCACACCGTACGTCGAGCCGCAGGGGTGTTCGACCTGTCGCACATGGCCGAGATCGGCGTGCAGGGACCCGACGCCGTCCCCTACCTCGACGCCGCGCTCGCCGGGTCGTTCGGCGCGATGCCGGTCGGCCGGGCGAAGTACTCGCTGCTCCTCACCCCGGACGGCGGCATCCTCGACGACCTCGTCGTGTACCGCATCGGAGAGGACGTCTTCCTCGTCGTCGCGAACGCCGGCAACCGGGACGTCGCCGTCGCGGCCATGCAGGACCGTGCCGCCGGGTTCGACGTCCTCGTGACGGACGACTCCGACCGGACGGCCCTCGTCGCGATCCAGGGGCCGGCCGCAGCGGGCACGCTCGACGCCCTCGTCGTCGCCGACCGTCTGCAGCCGGAGTCCCCGCTCGACGAGCTCCGGTACTACCGCGTCCTGCACGCCCTGTTCGACGGCAGCGAGGTGCTCATCGCCCGCACCGGGTACACGGGCGAGGACGGCTTCGAGCTGTACAGCGACACCGAGGTCGCCCCGGCGATCTGGGACGCCCTGCTCGCCGCCGGGGCCGAGCGCGGGGTGGTGCCCGCCGGGCTCGCGGCGCGTGACACCCTCCGCCTCGAGGCCGGCATGCCGCTCTACGGCCACGAGCTCGACACCTCGGTCCGACCCGCACAGGCCGGACTCGGCCGGGTCGTCGCCACCTCGGGGTCCTTCGTCGGCGACGCCGGCGTGCAGCCGGCCCCCGACGCCCGCGTCCTCGTCGGCATCGTGATGGAAGGACGCCGTGCTGCCCGTGCCGGGTACGACGTCCTGCGCGACGGGGTCGTCGTCGGCACCGTGACCTCCGGCGCGCTCTCGCCGACGCTCGGCCACCCGGTCGCGATGGCGTTCGTCGACCCGGACTGCGCCGACGGGGGACAGGTCCTCCACATCGACGTCCGTGGCACCGCCATCCCCGGCACCGTGACCGCGCTCCCCTTCTACCGCCGCGCCTCGAAAGGCTGATCCCATGACCGACCAGACCGCACTGCAGTACACCAAGGACCACGAGTGGATCCTCGTCGAGGGCGACGTCGTCACCGTCGGCATCACCGACCACGCGGCCGAGCAGCTCGGTGACGTGGTCTACGTCGAGCTCCCCGCCGTGGGCACCACCACGACCGCCGGCGAGCAGCTCGGTGAGATCGAGTCCACCAAGAGCGTCGGCGAGCTCTTCGCCCCCATCGAGGGCGAGGTCGTCGAGGTCAACGAGGCCGTCGTCGCAACCCCGGACACCGTCAACCACGACCCGTTCGGCGCCGGCTGGCTCGTCAAGCTCAAGGTCGACGGCACGTCGTTCCCCGAGGACCTCATGGACCACGACACGTACCGGGCCTCGATCGCATGACCGCGGACCAGGACCTCACCACGTCGACGAACCTGCAGACCACCTTCGCCGACCGCCACATCGGCACGACGTCGGCCGAACAGCAAGCCATGCTCGACGTCGTCGGCCAGCCGTCGCTCGACGCCCTCGTCCGGGCAGCCGTCCCCGAGTCGATCCACGCCGCACCGGTCGCGCACTCGAGCGTGCCGACCGCGGTGGGGGAGACCGAGGCGCTCGCGGAACTGCGGGCCGTGGCCGGGCGCAACACCGTCCGCCGCGCGATGATCGGCCTGGGCTACTCCGACACGCACACGCCGGCGGTCATCCAGCGGAACGTGCTCGAGAACCCGAGCTGGTACACGGCCTACACGCCGTACCAGCCGGAGATCTCGCAGGGCCGGCTCGAGGCGCTCATCAACTTCCAGACGATGGTGTCCGACCTCACCGGCATGGCCACCGCGGGCGCCTCGATGCTCGACGAGGGCACGGCCGTGGTCGAGGGCATGCTCCTCGCCCGTCGCGCCTCGAAGGTGAAGGGTGACGCGTTCCTCGTGGACGCCGACCTCCTGCCGCAGACCGCCGCGATCCTCGGCCACCGCGCCGAGGCGGTCGGCATCACCCTGCGGTCCTTCGACGCCGCGGACGGCCCCACCGACGAGCAGCTCGACGGTGCCTTCGGCGTCGTCCTGCAGTACCCCGGCGCCTCCGGCCGGATCGTCGACCCGAGCCGCACCGTCGAGCGCGTCCACGCGGGTGGCGGCATCGCCGTCGTCGCGGCGGACCTGCTCGCGATGACGCTGCTCGCGAGCCCCGGTGACCTCGGTGCCGACGTCGCGGTCGGGACCAGCCAGCGCTTCGGCGTCCCGCTCGGGTTCGGCGGACCCCACGCCGGGTACCTCGCCGTCCGCGCGGGCCTCGAGCGTCAGCTGCCGGGCCGGCTGGTCGGGGTGTCCTTCGACGCCGACGGCAGCATGGCCTACCGGCTCAGCCTCCAGACCCGCGAGCAGCACATCCGCCGCGAGAAGGCGACGAGCAACATCTGCACCGCGCAGGTGCTGCTGGCCGTCATGGCGTCGATGTACGCGGTCTACCACGGGCCCGAGGGCCTGCGGTTCATCGCGTCCCGGGTGGCCCGGACGGCCACGGCCCTCGCCGACGTCGCCCGCGCAGCCGGCGCCGAGCTCGTGCACGACGCCTTCTTCGACACCGTCACGCTCCGGTTCGCCGGCCGCGCGGAGTCCGTCGTCACGGCAGCGCACGAGGCCGGGTACCTGCTGCACCTCGTCGACGCCGACACCCTCCAGCTCTCGGTCGACGAGACCACCACGCCCGAGGACGTCGTCGCCCTCGCCCGGGTGTTCGGCGCGACCGACGTGACCGTCCCGGCGATCGAGACCGCCGTGCGGGACGCGACCACGGGCGTCGCGTCCGGGCTGGAGCGCGCGAGCGCGTTCCTGACCCACCCGGTGTTCAGCGCCCACCGCAGTGAGACGCGGATGATGCGCTACCTCAAGCACCTGTCCGACAAGGACTACGCGCTCGACCGCGGCATGATCCCGCTCGGCAGCTGCACCATGAAGCTCAACGCGGCGACCGAGATGGCCGCCGTGACGTGGCCCGAGTTCGCCCGACTGCACCCGTTCGCCCCGCGCGGGGACGTGGAGGGCTACCTCGACATGATCGGGGACCTCGAGACCTGGCTCGCCGAGGTGACCGGCTACGACACCGTCTCGGTGCAGCCGAACGCGGGCAGCCAGGGCGAGCTCGCCGGACTCCTCGCGATCCGCGGCTACCACCGCTCCCGCGGCGACGAGGCACGCACGGTGTGCCTCATCCCGTCGAGCGCGCACGGCACGAACGCGGCGTCGGCGGTCCTCGCCGGCATGCGGGTCGTCGTGGTCGCCTGCGACGAGGACGGCAACGTCGACCTCGACGACCTCCGGGCGAAGACCGCGCAGCACGCCGAGCAGCTCGCCGCGCTGATGATCACGTACCCGTCGACCCACGGGGTGTACGAGCACGACATCACCGCGGTCTGCGACGCCGTGCACGACGCCGGCGGCCAGGTCTACGTCGACGGCGCGAACCTCAACGCGCTGCTCGGGCACGCCCGATTCGGGGACTTCGGCGGGGACGTCTCGCACCTCAACCTGCACAAGACCTTCTGCATCCCGCACGGTGGTGGCGGTCCGGGCGTCGGGCCGGTCGCCGCGAAGGCGCACCTGGCACCGTTCCTGCCCGGGCACCCGATGGCGCAGGAGGCCGACCGGCGGACGGGTGCCGAGGCGTCGACCGAGGACGGCCGGCTCGCGCACGCGGGCGGTCCGGTCTCCGCCGCGCCGTACGGCAGCCCGAGCATCCTGCCGATCACCTGGACCTACGTCCGGATGATGGGCGTCGAGGGCCTCACCCGCGCCACCGAGGTCGCCGTGCTCGGCGCGAACTACCTGGCGGCGCGGCTGCGCGAGGCGTTCCCGGTCCTGTACACGGGTGAGTCGGGTCTGGTCGCGCACGAGTGCATCCTCGACCTCCGCCCGCTGCGGGAGGCGACGGGGATCACCGTCGACGACGTCGCGAAGCGGCTCATCGACCACGGCTTCCACGCCCCGACGATGTCGTTCCCGGTCGCGGGCACGCTCATGGTCGAACCGACCGAGAGCGAGGACCTCGCCGAGCTCGACCGCTTCGTGGACGCGATGCTCGCCATCCGGGCCGAGGCGGACGCGGTCGGCCGGGGGGAGTGGCCGGCGGAGGACAACCCGCTCGTGAACGCCCCGCACACGGCAGCGTCGGTCATCACCGGCGAGTGGGACCACGCCTACACGCGGGAGCAGGCGGTCTACCCGTCGGCCGGGCAGGCGACGCGCAAGTACTGGCCGCCGGTGCGCCGCATCGACCAGGCGTACGGGGACCGGAACCTCGTGTGTGCGTGCCCGCCGATCGAGGCGTTCGCGTAGCCGGATCGCCATCCTGACGACGACGGTGGAGCGCTCCGACCACGAGCCGCTCTCGACCACACCTGTGGTTCACCGGGACGTCACCTGGACGATGCACGGACCTCGATGCAAACGCAACAGATCACCTGATCCCGGCTCGCGCACGCGGGGAAGTTGCACTTTGCCGCAACGATCCTGCAACTTGGTTTCAGACGTGTAACCGATGTGCGCTGGGTTTGGACGGGCCCCTCAGCACTGCCTACAGTTCAGGAGTCAAACGCGGCGGGAGGGACCTCTGTGCCCGGCGCGTCCCATGCACCAGGAGGAACTCTTGATCAAGAAGCGCGCTGGGCTCTCTGCCCTCGCCGTGCTCGGGGCCACAGCTCTCGCCCTGACCGGCTGCTCCGGCAACGGTGGCGGAAGTGGCTCGGGCTCCGGCTCCACGAACGCCAACGGCATCGTCACCACCAACGGCAGCGAGCCGCAGAACCCGCTCATCCCGTCGAACACCACCGAGACCGGTGGCGGCAAGATCATCACGTCGCTGTTCGACGGTCTGTTCACCTACGACGCCGACGGCAAGCCGGTCAAGGAACTGGCGAAGAGCGTCGAGACCGACGACTCCAAGACCTTCGACATCACGATCAACACCGGGTGGAAGTTCACCAACGGTGAGGAGATCACCGCGGAGTCCTTCACGAAGGCGTGGAACTGGGCGGCGCAGAAGTCGAACGCCCAGGGCGCGAGCTACTTCTTCGAGAACATCGAGGGCTACGACGCCGACAAGGACTCCGAGCTCACCGGCCTGAAGGTCGTCGACGACGACGAGTTCACCGTCACGCTCAAGTCGGCGCAGTCGGACTTCCCGCTGTCGCTCGGCTACAACGCCTTCGTGCCGCTCCCCTCGGCGTTCTACGACGACCCCAAGGCCTTCGGTGAGAACCCGATCGGCAACGGTCCGTACAAGCTCGACGGCAAGAAGGCCTGGACCCACAACCAGGACATCAAGCTCGTCGCGAACGAGGACTACCAGGGCAAGCGCAAGCCGAAGAACGGTGGTCTCACGATCACGTTCTACACGACGCCGGAGACCGCGTACTCCGACGCCCAGGGTGGCAACCTCGACGTCCTCGACGTCGTGCCGGACTCGGCGTTCTCGAACTACAAGTCGGACTTCCCCGACTCGAACGTCAACCAGGCCGCCGCGATCTTCCAGGCCATGTACCTGCCCTACTACCTCGAGCACTGGAAGGGTGAAGAGGGCCAGCTGCGGCGCGAGGCGATCTCGATGTCGATCAACCGCAAGCAGATCACGGACAAGATCTTCCAGGGCACCCGCACCCCGGCCAAGGACTTCACCTCCCCGGTGATCGACGGCTGGACCGGCGACCTGAAGGGCTCCGACGTCCTGAAGTACGACCCGGACGAGGCCAAGAAGCTCTGGGCCGAAGCCGACAAGATGTCGAAGTACGACGACACCCTCACCATCACCTACAACGCCGATGGTGGCCACGAGGCATGGGTGACCGCCGTCACGAACTCGATCTCGAACACGCTCGGCATCAAGGCCGAGGGCAACGCGGTCCCGACGTTCGCCGAGGCACTCGAGCTCCAGACGGACGACAAGCTCGAGGGCGGAAGCCGCACCGGTTGGCAGGCCGACTACCCGTCGCTGTACAACTTCCTCGGCCCGACCATGGGTGAGGGTTCGTCGAACAACTACTCGCGCTACGACTCGGCCGAGTACAACGAGCTGCTCGCCAAGGGCCGTTCTGCCGCGACCGTCGAAGAGGGCAACAAGTACTTCGACCAGGCGCAGGAGCTCCTGTTCAAGGACCTCCCCGAGATCCCGCTCTGGTACTCCAACGTCACCGGCGTGTGGTCCGCGGACAACGTGAAGAACGTCAAGTTCGGCTGGGACTCGGTGCCGCTGTACTACGACATCGAGGTCACCAAGTAACACCGGTCCTCGCGGAGGACCCATCGCGAGCAGGTATCCTGCTCCGCGGCCAACCGGACGGGGGTTCGGGGACCACACGGTCCCCGAACCCCCGTACCACGGCGGCTACACCTTCCCCCACGACCGCGGGCGCCGCCGCCCGCACCGGACACCCGTGCCGACCCTCGGACCGTCCACCCCACACGACATGAACCTGAACGACATGCGCGCTGCGAACCAGGCAGGGATCTGATGCTCTGGTACCTCGGCAAGCGCCTCCTGCAACTCATCCCCGTGTTCTTCGGGGCCACGTTCCTCATCTACTTCATGGTCTTCTCGCTGCCCGGCGACCCGATCGCCGCGCTGTTCGGCGACCGCCAGCCGTCGCCGCAGGTGATCGAGCAGCTCCGGGCGCAGTACAACCTGGACAAGCCGTTCATCATCCAGTACCTGCTGTGGGTCGGCGGTCTCTTCCGCGGTGACCTCGGGGTCACGTACTCGGGCCTCCCGGTGAGCCAGCAGCTCGCCCAGGCGTTCCCGATCACCGCCCGTCTCGCGATCCTCGCGCTGGTCTTCGAGGCCGTTGCCGGCATCCTCGTCGGCGTCATCGCCGGCCTCCGCAAGGGCAAGTGGTTCGACGCCACCGCGCTCGTCGTCTCGCTGCTGCTCATCTCGGTGCCGACCTTCGTCGTCGGCTTCCTGCTGCAGTACGTCTTCGGCATCAACCTCGGGCTGTTCCGCGTCACGGTCTCCGGTCAGGCACCGTGGTCGGAGCTCGTGCTGCCGGCGATCGTGCTCGCGACCGTGTCGTTCGCCTACATCGTGCGCCTCACCCGCGCGAGCGTCGCCGAGAACATGAGCGCCGACTTCGTGCGCACCGCGACCGCGAAGGGCCTGTCCCGTCGTCGCGTCGTGACCGTGCACATCTTCCGGAACTCGCTCATCCCCGTGGTCACCTACCTGGGCGTCGACATCGGCAGCCTGATGGTCGGCGCGATCGTGACCGAGGGCATCTTCAACATCAACGGCGTCGGTGGGACGGTCTACAAGGCCGTCACGCTCGGCGAAGGCCCGACGGTGGTGTCGTTCGTCGCCGTGATGGTCATCATCTTCATGCTCGCCAACCTCCTGGTCGACCTGCTCTACGCCGTCCTGGACCCGAGGATCCGCTATGCCAAGTAACACCGAACCGCGATCGGCCACGCACTACGTCGCCCCGATCGAGGAGACGCCGCTGCAGGCGGTCGACCAGGTCAACGTGGACGAGAAGACCCGTTCGCTGTGGACCGACGCGTGGGAGTCCATGCGTCGTCGTCCCACGTTCTGGGTCTCCGCGGTCCTCATCCTGCTGATCCTCGTGGTCGCGATCGTCCCGGGGCTCTTCACGCACGTGGACCCGCGCGCCGCGAACCTCGACTACAGCGACGAGGGTGCCCGTGCCGGACACCCGCTCGGGTACACCCGTCAGGGGTCCGACGTGTTCGCCCGCGTCATCTGGGGTGCACAGAACTCGCTGCTCGTGGGGCTGCTCGCGACCGTGCTCGTCACGATCGTCGGCGTCGTCATCGGCGCGATCGCCGGGTTCTACGGCGGCTGGCTCGACGCGGTCGTGTCCCGCATCGCGGACATCTTCTTCTCGATCCCGACCGTCCTCGGCGCGATCGTGATCATGTCGGTCATCCCGCAGCGCAACGCCATCACGGTGTCGCTCGTGCTCGCCGTGTTCGCCTGGCCGCAGATCGCGCGCATCATGCGTGGTGCCGTGCTCAGCGCGAAGCAGTCCGACTACGTCACCGCCTCGGCGGCGCTCGGTGTCAGCCGCTTCCAGACGCTGGTCAAGCACGTCATCCCGAACTCGCTCGCACCGGTCATCGTCGTCGCGACCGTCTCGCTCGGGACGTTCATCGTCGCGGAGGCGACCCTGTCGTTCCTCGGCATCGGTCTGCCGCCGTCGGCGCTCAGCTGGGGTCTCGACATCGGCACGGCGCGCAGCTCCATCCGCACGAACCCGTCGACCATCTTCTGGCCGTCCGCCGCCCTGTCCATCACCGTGCTCGCGTTCCTCCTCCTCGGTGACGTGGTCCGCGACGCGCTCGACCCGAAGGCGAGGGCCCGCCGATGAGCGAGACACTCACCCAGCTGAACGCCCGGACGTCCGGTGCCGCCGGCGCCCCGCTGCTCGAGATCACCGACCTGCACGTCGGCTTCCAGACGCAGAGCGGTCTCGTGCAGGCCGTGCGCGGCGTCAACATGACGCTCGAGCAGGGCGAGCGCCTCGCGATCGTCGGCGAGTCCGGATCGGGCAAGTCGACGAGCGCCCAGGCGATCATCAAGCTCCTGCCCGGCACCGGCCAGATCACCGGCGGCTCGATCAAGCTGAACGGGCGCGAGCTCGTCGGCATGAACGAGAAGCAGATGGCCGAGATCCGCGGCACCGAGATCGGGTACGTCCCCCAGGACCCGATGTCGAACCTCAACCCGCTCTGGAAGATCGGTTTCCAGGTGGAGGAGGCGATCAAGGCGAACGGGATGGCGACGGGCAAGGCCGCCGTCCGCGCCCGTGCCGTCGAGGTCCTGCAGGAGGCCGGGCTCGGCGACGCCGAGAGCCGTCTCAAGCAGTACCCGCACGAGTTCTCCGGCGGCATGCGCCAGCGCGTGCTCATCGGGATCGGCCTGTCCAGCCGGCCGAAGCTGCTCATCGCCGACGAGCCGACCTCCGCGCTCGACGTCACCGTGCAGCGCGTCATCCTCGACCACCTGGAGAGCCTGACGCGCGACTTCGGCACCTCGGTCCTGTTCATCACCCACGACCTCGGGCTCGCCGCCGAGCGTGCCGAGAAGCTCGTGGTGATGTACAAGGGCCAGGTCGTCGAGGCCGGTCCGTCGAAGGAGATCCTGGCCGACCCGCAGCACCCGTACACGCAGCGCCTCGTCGCTGCGGCGCCGTCGCTCGCGAGCCGCCGGATCCAGTCCAAGGTGCAGCACCAGACGGTGGACATCGCGTCCGGCACCGGCAGCGAGGACGACGAGCTCCTGTCCCGCGCCCACGAGCGCGAGAGCAAGCCGACCGAGGACCTGATCGTGGTGAAGGACCTGCAGAAGGTCTACAAGCTGCGTGGGCAGGGCATCGCGACCCGCGAGCTCAAGGCCGTCGACGGTGTGTCGTTCTCGATCCCGAAGGGCACCACCACGGCGCTCGTCGGCGAGTCCGGCTCCGGCAAGTCGACGGTCGCCAAGCTCGTGCTGCAGCTCGAGTCGATCACCGCCGGCTCGGTGCAGTTCGACGGCATCGACATCGGCGCGCTCAAGGGCAAGGACCTGTTCGACTTCCGTCGCCGGGTGCAGCCCGTGTTCCAGGACCCCTACGGGTCGCTCGACCCGATGTACAACGTCGGGAACACGATCGCCGAGCCGCTCAGCACGCACAAGGTCGGTGACAAGGCGTCCCGCCGCGCGCGGGTGCTCGAACTGCTCGACCAGGTGTCGCTGCCGAAGTCGATGGTCAACCGGTACCCGAGCGAGCTGTCCGGTGGGCAGCGGCAGCGCATCGCCGTCGCGCGCGCGCTCGCGCTCAAGCCCGAGGTCATCGTGCTCGACGAGGCCGTGTCCGCACTCGACGTGCTCGTGCAGGGGCAGATCCTCGACCTGCTGACCGAGCTGCAGTCCGAGCTCGGCCTGACCTACCTGTTCATCACCCACGACCTCGCGGTCGTCCGTCTGGTCGCGGACAACGTGTGCGTCATGCGCAAGGGCCAGATCGTCGAGAAGGCGACCACCGACGAGGTGTTCGCCAACCCGCGGGAGCAGTACACGAAGGACCTGCTGGCAGCCATCCCCGGCGCCGGCTTCGAGTTCGGACGCTGACCCGCCGCACCTCGCGTCCGCCGGAACGCGCCGCCCCGATCACGGGACGGCGCGTTCCGTCATCGAGGGACGGACGCCGACGTCTGAGGTGGGCCGGTTCAGAGGCGCGCGCCGGCGAGGCTCGCGGCGATGCCCAGCACGACGAGCGCGGTGATCGACCAGCCGTGGACGCGGTGCACGATCGGGGCCGCGGTGACCGTGGCCGGGGGAGCACCGTCGTACACGACCGGCGCGGGGACGGACGCGCGGATCTCGTCGGCCGCCGCGGCGACGCCCACCGGCACCGGGCCTCCCGGCTGGAGCACCGCCAGGCGGGCGTCCGGACGCGGCGCGATCCAGACGCGCTGCTCGCCCTGGTCGGTGACCACCGCGAGCCCGTACTTCGTCCGGACCTCCCGGACGCGCCGCCACGCGAACCGGGTGGTGCGGCGCACGTCGACGACGACCAGGGCGTCCTCGGTGATCTCGATCCGCGGACGCCACAGCACGACCCACGCGAACCAGGCGGTGAAGAGCGACGGCACGGGGACGAGCAACGCGGCGCCCGGCCCGTTCGTGACGAGGCCGATGACGACGAGGGCTGCGGCGACGATCCAGAGGACGACGGCGAAGCGGCGCATGTTCGTCGCGACGATCCGGGCGGGCATGGAGCAAGCCTAGGAGACCCGGCCTCGGGCGGTGACGAGAGCGCCTCCTCGGGACCACCAACCGAGCGGGCCAGACGGGCCGTGCGCGTACCGGTGGACCTGATGTCCCGAGGAGGCGAACCCGGGGGTCGTCGTCCAGACCATGGTCACGCCGACACGGCCGGCTGTCAACGGGTCAGACGACGAGCGCCTCGATCTGGCCGCGGATGACCTGGGCGCTCGGGAAGCGCAGTCCGACGAGCCCGACGTGCCGCCAGCGGATGACGCCGTCCGGACCGATGACGAAGACGGAGCGACGGAGTCCGATCCCCGGCAGGTGGACGCCGTAGGCGCGGATGACGTCACCGCCGACGTCCGACAGAAGCGGGAACGCGAGCGAGGCGCCGCGCGCGAACCCCTCGTGCGAGTCGAGTCCCTGCGGGCTGATGCCCCAGACGACCGCGCCGAGGTCGCGGAAGTCGTCGAGTTCCTCCTGGTACGAGCAGAGCTGCGCGGTGCACACGGGCGTCGCGTCGCCGGGGTAGAAGGCGAGGACCACCGGGCGACCGATCTCGGAGGCGAGCGAGTACTCCGCGTCGGTGCGGACGCCCTGGCGGACGAGCATGCCGGGCAGGGTGAAGGCGGGGGCGGCGGAACCGATCTCGGGGATGGCCATGAGGCAGATCGTACGGTCCAGGGGCCCGTCGATCCGTGGACCGCACCGAGGATCCCCTGCGAGCTCGCGCACCGGATCGACGAAGGGGCCGGACGCAGTGCGTCCGGCCCCTCCCTCGATCAGCGGGCACCGCCCGTGGACGGTCAGTCGGTGAAGCCGACCTTCGTCCAATCGATGTTCTGCGCCCCCGCGAACGCACCGTAGTTGGCGAGCTTCGGGTTCTGCGCGACGAGCGCCGGCTTCGCGGTGATCGGCATGGAGTGTCCGATCGCCCAGACTTCCTCGTCGATCTTGTTCCAGATGGCGTTCGCCTTGTCCGTGTCCGGCTCGGACAGGGCCTGCTTCGTCAGGTCGTCGATCTCCTTCGAGCTGACCCGGCCGTAGTTCTGGCCGACGTCACCGGAGGTGTAGATCGTCGCGCTGCTCGAGTGGAAGCCGGTGCCACCCCAGACGAAGATCGTCATGTCGTAGTTGCCCGGCGTGACGTACTGCTCGAAGAAGTCGTCCGTGGCGACCGACTTCAGCTTCAGCTCGACGCCGACTTCCTTCAGCTGCTGCTGCATGACCTGCGCCAGCTGCTGCGACGTGGGAGCGCCGGACGGGATCGTGATCGCGATGGAGAGCTTCTTCCCGCCCTTCGAGCGGTACGCGCCGTCGGTCTTCCACCCGTCGTCGTCGAGCAGCTGCTTCGCCTTCTCGACGTCGAACGTCGCGTTCGGCTTGGTGTTCGACGTGTAGCCCTTGTCCGTGGACAGGAACAGGTGGTTGTCGAGCGTGCCGAGCTTGTACGGGAGCGTGCCGCCGATGACCTGCGCGAGCGCGTCACGGTTCACGGCGTGCTGGATCGCCAGCCGGAGCTGCTTGTCCTTGAGCAGGCCGTTCGACGAGAAGTCGACGTGCGTGTACTGCGCGGACGTCGACGCGAGGATCCTCGTGTTCTTCGCCTTCTTCACGCGGTCGAAGCGCTCGGAGGTCGTCGTGAGGACGGAGTCGATCTCCTTGTTGAGGTAGGCGTCGACGTCGGCGTTGCCGTCCAGCGACCGGAAGATCACCTGGTCGAGCTTCGGCTCGTCGCCCCACCAGTTGTCGTCCGGCTTCATCGTGACGGTGCCGGCGGTCTCGTCGAGGTCGGTGATCTCGTAGGGCCCGGAGGAGACCGGGACCTTGCCCTTGTAGCCGTTGTTGAACTGCTCGGGCGTGCTGGTCTGGCTGGCGGGGTAGAGCGGGCTGAAGAGCGACTTCCAGTCCGAGAACGGGGTCGAGAACGTCACGACGACGTCCCGGTCGGTCGCGCCCTTCGTGACGGACTCGATGTCCTCGTAGCCGGTCGAGCCGGCGATGAGGTACGCCTCGTCCTCGCCGTTCGTGGTCTTCCACTCGTTCTCGAAGTCACGCCAGGTGATCGGCGTGCCGTCGTTCCACTGCGCCTCGTCGTTGATCGTGTACTCGATGGTCAGCGGGTCGTCGCTTGTGACCTCGGCCTTCGTCACGTAGTCCTGGTTGAGCGCCGGGGCGCCCTTCGCGTCGATCGTGTAGATGAACGGCATCGTCGCCTGTTCGATCGTCGACGCGTCGACGAGCGGGCCGTCGACCTGGTTGTAGTTCCACTGCGAGACCCATTGCGAGATCGGCAGACGGAGCGTGCCGCCGTCCTGCAGGTCGGAGACCGGCGTGGCGTTGATCTGGGCCGAGGTCGGCAGTGACTTCTTGCCCGAGTCGTTCCCACCGGTCCCGCCGGAGTCGCCGGAGCCGCCCGAGCAGCCGGTGACGGCGAGGGCGATGCCGGCGAGGGCCGCCGTCACCGCGAGGACTTTCCTGTGCTTCATGTGGTTCCCCTCTGGAAGTTGTCGTCGAGCCTAGGGCCCTCCGAAGGGGGTAGAGCGCGTTTTCTGCTGTCGACGTCCTTTCGTTACGTGGCGGGACGTCGGACGACATGTACCGGAAACAAACCAGGCCCTATGGTGGCCTCCATGATCCGCTTCCTGGGGCGGCGACTCGTGTACTACGTCGTGCTCGTGTTCCTCGCGACCTCGCTGACCTACTTCCTCGCGTCAGCGACGTTCAGTCCCCGTTCCGTGTACGCGCAGCGCAATCCGGCTCCGTCAGCACAGGTCATCGACGCGAAGCTCGACGACATCGGCGTCAACGACAAGACGCCCATCGTGATCCGGTACACGCACTGGCTCGGTGACGTCGCGCACGGTGACCTCGGGCAGACGATCCAGGACCGCCCCGTCAACGAGCAGTTCTTCCCGCGGCTCGGGGTCAGCCTCCGGCTCCTGCTCGTCGGGTCGGTCGCGGGCATCGTGCTCGGCGTGCTCGTCGGCGTGTGGAACGCGATCCGGCAGTACCGGATCTCCGACCGGGTGAGTGCGGCGATCTCGATCGTCCTGTTCTCCACGCCGGTGTTCCTGACGGCCGTGTTCCTGAAGATCGGAGCGACGAAGCTCAACCAGGACGCCGGCAGCCAGCTCATCAACTTCACGGGGGAGGCGACGCCGGGGCTCGACGGGACACCGTGGACGCTGCTCCTCGACCGCGGCGCGCACCTGCTGCTGCCGACGATCTCGATCGCCGTCGGTCTCATCGCGATCTACAGCCGGTACCAGCGGGCGACGATGCTCGACGTGCTCGGCTCGGACTTCCTCCGGACCGCGCGGGCGAAGGGCCTCACCCGCGGCCGGGCGACGTTCAAGCACGGCCTCCGCACGGCGCTCATCCCGATGACGACGCTGTTCGCCTACGGGTTCCTCGGCATCCTGACCGGTGCGACCCTGACCGAGAAGATCTTCGCCTGGAACGGGCTGGGGTCGTGGTTCATCGACGCGGTGAACAACAACGACGTCAACGTGGTCACGGCGTACACGCTGTTCGCGGCGGTCGTGGTGCTCGTCGCCGGCTTCCTCGCCGACCTCGCGACCGCTGCGCTCGACCCGCGCGTCAGGAGGGCATGACATGACCGACACCCGGATCGAACCCGTCGACCCGTCGCTCGTCGCGCGCAGCGACGTGCCGGCCCGTCCGACCGCGCAGGGCAACCGGATCCTCCAGACGGTGCGCCGGCTCTTCATGAACCGCGGCGCCGGGATCGGCGTCGTCGTCGTCCTGCTGCTGTTCGCCTTCGCGTTCATCGGGCCGCTCGTCAGCCCGTGGCAGTACTCCGAGATCGACTACACCTCGTTCACCCGGCCCCCGAGCGGTGCGCACTGGTTCGGGACGAACGGCATCGGGCAGGACGTCTTCGCCCAGACCGCGCGCGGCATGCAGAAGAGCCTGCTCATCGGGCTGCTCGTCGCGGTGTTCTCGACCGCCATCGCCGCGATCACCGGGGCAGCGGCGGGCTACTTCGGCGGCTGGGTCGACCGCATCGTGATGTTCTTCGTCGACATGCTGCTCGTCCTGCCGTCGTTCCTCATCATCGCGATCATCAGCCCGCGCATCCAGAACGCCGGGTGGATCGTCCTCGTGGTCCTCATCACCGTCTTCGGCTGGATGATCACGGCACGTGTCGTGCGGGCCATGACCCTGTCGGTGAAGGAGCGCGAGTTCGTGCGGGCCGCCCGGTACATGGGCATCGGGCCATTCCGGATCATCTTCCGGCACATCCTGCCGAACGTGGCGTCCTTCCTCATCATCGACGGCACGATCCAGGTCGCGACCGCGGTGCTCGGCGAGACGACGCTGAGCTACTTCGGGTTCGGCGTGCAGGCACCGGACGTCTCGCTCGGGACGCTGATCGCCCAGAACCAGGACAACGCCCTGACGAGTCCGTGGCTCTTCTACTTCGCCGCCGGGGCCCTCGTGGTGTTCGCGATCGCCGCGAACCTCATCGGGGACGGGCTCCGCGACGCGCTGGACCCGACCTCGACGACCGGGAAGCGCCAGAAGCAGAACCGTCGTCGTGACCAGAACCAGGCGGCCGTCGACGTGGCCGCGCTGAACACACAGGCCGGATCGGGCGCATGAGCGTCGCGGACGACCGGGGAAGCAGCATGAGCACCATCACGAACGGCTCGACCACGGGCGCGACCACCACGGAGCCGATCCTGCGGGTCCGGGACCTACACGTCCGGTTCCCGACCCCGCGGGGGACCGTGCACGCGGTCCGCGGCGTGGACCTCGAACTCCGCCGCGGAGAGGTACTCGGCATCGTCGGCGAGTCCGGGTCCGGCAAGTCGGTGACGAGCATGGCGGTCCTCGGGCTGCTGCCCGACACCACGGAGGTCAGCGGGTCGGTCGAGCTCGACGGCGAGGAACTGCTCGGCCGGTCGGACAAGCAGATGAGCCGGCTCCGCGGGCACAAGGTGGCGATGGTCTTCCAGGACCCGCTGTCCGCGTTCACGCCGGTGTACACGATCGGTGACCAGATCGCGGAGACGGTGCGGCTGCACCGCGGCGCCTCGAAGGCGGAGGCGCGAGCACGGGCGATCGAACTCCTCGAACTCGTCGGCATCCCCGAACCGGGTCGCCGCGTGGACGCCTTCCCGCACGAGTTCTCCGGCGGCATGCGCCAGCGCGCGATGATCGCGATGGCCATGGCGAACGACCCGGACGTGATCCTCGCCGACGAGCCGACCACGGCGCTCGACGTGACGATCCAGGCTCAGATCATCGAGGTGCTCCGGACCGCCCAGCGCGAGACCGGGGCCGCGCTGGTGTTCGTCAGCCACGACCTGGGTGTCATCGCCGGGATCGCGGACCGCATCGCGGTGATGTACGCCGGCCGGATCGTCGAGACGGCCACGGCCGAGGAGCTCTTCGCCCGACCGCGGATGCCGTACACGATCGGGCTCATCGGCGCGCTGCCGCGGCTCGACGCCTCCGACCGGTCTCCGCTCGTGCCGATCCCGGGCGCACCGCCGTCGCTCATCGGGCTGCCGGACGCCTGCCCCTTCGCGGACCGGTGCCCCCTGGTCAGTGCGGTCTGCCGGTCGACCGAGCCGGTGCTCGCCCCGCCCGTCGACGTCGTACCCGGTGCCGACACGGCCGCTGCCGGCACCGCCCGCACCGTGCCGGTCGGGCACACCGCCGCATGCCACCGCACCGCCGAGGTCGCCGCCGCACACGCGGACGCCGGCCGCATCTTCTCGCTCCCCGTGATCCCGGACCACAGCATCCGGATCGAGGCCACACGGACCGACCGCGAACCCGTCGTGCACGTCGAAGGGCTGACGAAGACCTTCCCGCTCGTCAAGGGCTCCGTCTTCCGCCGCAAGGTCGGAGACGTCTACGCCGTCGACGGGGTCGACCTGGACATCCGCCGCGGGGAGACCCTCGGCCTCGTCGGGGAGTCCGGCTCCGGCAAGTCGACGACCCTCCACCAGCTCATGGACCTCGAACGGCCCGAGGCCGGCACGGTCGAGCTGTTCGGGGAGTCACTCGCCGACGCCACCGCGCGCGGGGCCGCCGGCACCCGGGCGCTCCGGCAACGCATCTCGATGGTGTTCCAGGACCCGTCCGCCAGCCTCGACCCGCGCATGTCGGTGTACGACGTCGTCGCCGAACCGCTCCGGGCGGTCGGTGCCCCGTCCTCGCGCATCGCCGACCGCGTGCCGGAGCTGCTCGAGCTCGTCGGTCTGCGAGCGGCCGAGGCCGACCGGTACCCGCACGAGTTCTCCGGTGGTCAGCGGCAGCGCATCTCGATCGCCCGTGCCCTCGCCGTGGAGCCGGACCTGGTGGTGCTCGACGAGCCGGTCTCCGCGCTCGACGTCTCCATCCAGGCGGGCGTGCTCAACCTGCTCGCCGAGCTCAAGGCGCGGCTCGGACTGTCGTACCTGTTCGTGTCGCACGACCTGTCCGTCATCCGGCACGTGGCCGACCGCGTCAGCGTGATGTACCTCGGTCGCACCGTCGAGGAGGGCGCCGTCGACGAGGTCTTCGAGCGCCCGATGCACCCCTACACGGCCGCTCTCATGTCGGCCGTGCCGGTGCCGGACCCGGTCGTCGAGCGGGCACGGAGGACGATCCTGCTGCCGGGCGACCCGCCCAGCCCGACCGACCGGCCGACCGGGTGCCGGTTCCGGTCGCGCTGCCCGCTCTACGCGCTCCTCCCCGAGGACGAGCGGCGCCGGTGCGAGCAGGAGGAGCCGGAGAAGGCGCCGCGTCGCGGCGAGCACGTCGACCACCGGGCTGCGTGCCACTACCCGGAGAAGGTGCCCTCGATCGCGGCGTAGCCGGCTGCCGGGCGGGAGGCGGTGCGCACCGACCGCGCGCCGCCTCCCGTCCGTCAGCCGGGCGCGCCCGCCTGCTCAGGTCCTCGGGTGGTTGACGACCGGGTCGTCCCACGTCGGCGGCGTCGGGTACTCACCCGGTCGGGACTCGGTCGGCCAGTCCGGCGTCGCTCGGCCGTAGACGGCTGCGGACAGCGCGTCGGAGTCGTTGGTCCAGAACGGTTCGCTGTAGACGTCGAGGGAGTACCGGCCGTCGACGTCGAGGGAGTACTGGATCTGCCCGTGCAGCGTGAGTTCCGCGACGTCGTCCTGCGTCAGTCCGGCTGCGTCCTTCGTCTGCTGCGCTGCTCCCGCCGCGCAACCGGCTAGGAGCACGGTCATGACGAGGGCGACGAGCGTGAGCGGCCGTCGTCGTGGCTGCATCAGATTCGGGGGCGGTTGATGATCGGCGCATCCCACTCGGGCGGCTCCGGGTACTCACCGGGAGAAGAGCGATCCGGCCATCGCAGTGATGCTCGGCCGAACACTGCCCTGGCGAGTGCGTCGGCGTTGTTGGTCCAGAAGAGGTCACTCGACACGGTGAGGGAGTAGCGGCCGCTCGGTTGGATGAAGTACTCGACGTGCCAGCCGTCACGGACGCTGCCGTCGAGGTAGTAGGTGTCGGCGACCCGCTCGATGTGCATGTTCGCGCCGCGGTGCTCGAAGTAGTCGATCATCGGATCGAGGTCTCCTCTGGAACCCGTGGCTCCCTCCGGGGTCCAGGATCTGCTCGACTCAAGGAAGTAGCTGTTGTCGACGTCCGCGCCGGGAAGGGGAGTGCGGCCGTCGCCACCGATCTGCGGGTTGTCGTCGCCACCGTTCCAGGCCCACTCTCCCTCGTGGACCGCGCGCTGTGCCGCAGCCAGTACTCGTTGCATCTCCTCGTAGTGCTCCCGGTACCGGTTGAATTCCTGGCGCAAACTGAGTTCCGAGACATCGGCACGTGTCAGACCGGCTGCGTCCTTCGGCATGGATTTCCCTCCTGCTGTGCAGCTGACCGTCCCCCCGAGGATCAGGGCAGCGACGACGATCGCGAGCAGTTTCGTGGTCATGATCTTCATCCTGGCTTCCCGTTCGCGATGATCTCGGCGATGTGCCGTGCAGCCGTTGACCCGGACGAGAGGTACCCGACTCCGTGCTCTGGGTACATGTCGTGGCCCGTGACTGCCTTCGTACCGGGGGCGGCTTCGGATGAGAAGACCTCGACCTCGGGGAGATCCCGAGGATCCGTTCGCCTTGACCGACCGAGGGCCGCAACGTGGTCGTTCTCACCCTCGGTAGCGAACACACGGTCGACGTTGAGCTGGTCCGGCTTCGTCGCGTCGGTGAACCCGACCGAGCCGTACGTGACGAATGAGTCGATCCGGTGACGTGTCTGGGCTAGTGCTTCCGCAGCTGTCGTCGATCCGTAGGAATGCCCGAGGACGGCGATGGAGCGCGGTGGGCTTCCCGCGCGACTGTCGACGGCGCCGTCGAGGAACGAAGCCAGGTTCGCCCCACCGGTGGTTGCTCGGCCTTGGCCGGGTACCTCGGGGAAGGACGGCGCGCGGTAGCCGAACCAGGAGACGACAGCGAACGACGACTTCTGGTCCTGACGTGCTGCCGTCGAGAGGAGCCCGTGTGCAGCACGTACCTTCTCCGGAGCACTCCCGATCGTCGTCGTCGCGCCCGGTACGTTCACCGTCACGTTCGACGCCGTGTCGAGGTCCCCGAGCGAGATCGCCGCGACGAGCGCGCCGTTCGAAGTCCCGAACCCGACCAGCTGACCGACCTGCGCCGATGGCGGGGCGAGCCTGGCCGCAGACTGGTCAGCACGCTCGAGCCCGTCCCGCAGCGCCAGGACCTGCCGCGTGAACTCCTCGAGGCCGACCGCGCCGTACGTGTACGGCAGCCCGAGCATCCGGTACACCCGCCCCGGGTTCGCGACCGCTGCACGGAGCACCGCGCGCGAGGCGATGTCCCGCGCCACGGCCGGGAGCCCGTCGATCCCGGCGAGCTGCAGCTTCGTCCTCAGCGGCAGCGCCTCGACGTCCTGGTCGGACAAGCCGAGCGCATGCCAGGCCGCCGCGACCTCGACGGTGGTCGACGACGGGTCGAGGACACGCTGGAGCTCCCGGGGCAGTCGGGACGCCCCGGCCGCGTCGAGCACGCCGTCGGACAGCGACCCTCCTCCCGCCGCGGCGAAGGCGTCCGCGATCCGGTCCAGCCAGGCAGCGTCCGCGGCGTTCTCGGCGAGGTGGTCCTCGAACCCCGGCACGAGGGACGCGTCGTCCACGGGCACCCAGGCGCACGTCCGGGAGAAGGTCACCCAGGCGTTCCGCACACGGGTGAGTTCCTGGGCGGTGGCCGCGTCCTGCGCGCGGGCGCGCGCAGCGACCCGGCGTAGGCGGTCCGGGTCCGCGCCGCTGCGTCCGCCGGAGCCACCGCTGCTCGTCCGGACACGAGTGCGCGCGCGGAACCGTGCCGTGAGTGGCGTCGGGCGGACCGGCGTCTCCGACGGCTTCGGGTCGACCACCGCGTCGCTCCAGTCCAGCGCGGGTCGCAACGGGGCCCCGACGCCGACGAGCACCTGGTCGCGCTGCCGTTCACGCTCGTGCCACGCTGCCAGGTCGTGCTGTCGACGCTGTTCGTCGTGTGCCTGGCGCCGGACGACGTGGAGCTGCCCGGCGAGGTCGTCGAGCGCCCGGACCAGGCGGACCCGGTCCTCCGACTCGACCGTGTGCGCCTGCTCGTAGAGCCGTGCGTAGGCGCCGTGGAAGTCGCGCAGCGCGTCTTCGGCGCTGGCGCGTCGTCCGGCGGAACCCGCCCGGAGTGACAGCGCGACCTCCGACGCGCACGCGAGCAGCCGCACGGCCGCGGCGTCTTCGAACTCGATCCCCATCGTCCCCCCCCATCGCTCGTTCTGATGTGTAGAACGTAGCATTTCAGACGCAGGGTGGACGAGCGGTCGGGGGAGCTGTGGAGAACGGGAGACCGGCGGACGGGAGGCGCGTCGCCGAGCTGGCCCCGCGCCTCCCGTCGGGTGGGCGGGGCGCCGCAGGACATCTGCCGCTAGGAGAACAGTCCGGGGAACGCCCGCGCGACGAACGGGTAGCCGACGAAGACCGTCGCGTCGAGGAGCACGTGCGTGATGACGAGGGGGAGCAGCCGCCCCCACTTCGTGTAGATCCACCCGAAGGCGACGCCCATCACCGCGTTGCCGATGAACGCCCCGAAGCCCTGGTACAGGTGGTAGCTCCCGCGCAGGACGGCGGTGGACAGGATGACCTGCCAGCGTCCCCACCCGAGGTCGTCGCGGAGCCGGGCGTACAGGTAGCCGACGACGATGACCTCCTCCTGCAGCCCGGACCGGACGGCGGAGAGCAGCAGCACCGGGCTCGTCCACCAGTACGAGTCGAGCGCCGCCGGGTCCACGGCGACGGTGATGCCGAGCGCCCGTCCGGTGAAGTAGAGCGCCAGCCCGGGGATGCCGATGCCCAGGGCGATGAGCGCCGCGCCGCCGAGGTCGGGCCGGACGCGGAACCGGTCGATGCCGAGCCGGCCCAGGTGGGGGCGGGACGACTCCCAGAGCAGCATGCACACCAGCGCGACGGGCGCGAGGTCGACGGCGATGCCCAGCAGTTGCCGCGCCAGGTCGACGTACTGGACCGTCGTCGTGGAGCTGTTCAGCGCGGTGGACTGCTCGCCGAGCGGTGTCGTCTGCGACAGGTCGTCGATGATCTGCAGGACCGAGTACAGCGCGCTCGCGCCGAGCGAGAGCATCAGCACGACGGCGATCTCGGTCCACGTTCGCCGTCGGCTCATCGGCTGTACTCCTCCTGGTTGCAGAACTACCGGTAGACTGGCGAGTCGGGCATGGTCCCGAACCCCGTCGGGCACCGTCCCGCACTCCTCGGGCTGGTCCCGAACCCCTTCGGGCCGGTCCCGAAACCGGGCGCTCGCCCGATCTTCTTCCGAACACAAAAGGATGTCCTGTATGGCGCTCGCCACTCGGTCCGACCTGCGCAACGTCGCCATCGTGGCACACGTCGACCACGGCAAGACCACCCTCGTCGACGCGATGCTCACGCAGACCAACTCGTTCGACGCCCACTTCGAGGGCGAAGACCGCATGATGGACTCGAACGACCTCGAGCGCGAGAAGGGCATCACCATCCTCGCGAAGAACACCTCGGTGCTCTACAACGGGAAGCACGCCGAGGAGTTCAACCCGGGCGGCCGCATCACGATCAACGTGATCGACACCCCCGGCCACGCCGACTTCGGTGGTGAGGTCGAGCGCGGCCTCTCCATGGTCGACGGTGTCGTCCTGCTGGTCGACGCGTCCGAGGGCCCGCTGCCCCAGACCCGCTTCGTGCTCCGCAAGGCGCTCGCCGCCAAGCTGCCGGTGATCCTGCTCGTCAACAAGACGGACCGCCCGGACTCCCGGATCGACGAGGTCGTCTCGGAGAGCCAGGACCTGCTCCTCGGGCTCGCCTCCGACCTGGCGGACGAGGTCGACGACCTCGACCTCGACGCGATCCTCGACGTCCCGGTCGTGTACGCCTCCGGTCGCGCCGGTGCCGCGAGCCGCAACAAGCCAGAGGACGGCACGCTGCCGGACAACGACGACCTCGAGCCGCTCTTCGAGGCGATCCTCCAGCACGTCCCGGCCCCGACGTACGACGACGAGCACCCCCTGCAGGCGCACGTCACGAACCTCGACGCGTCGCCGTTCCTCGGCCGCCTCGCGCTCCTGCGCATCTTCCACGGCACGATGAAGAAGGGCCAGACGGTCGCGTGGGTCAAGCACGACGGCTCCGTCGTCAACGCACGCATCACCGAGCTCCTCATCACCAAGGCGCTGAACCGCTTCCCGGCCGAGTCCGCCGGCCCCGGTGACATCGTCGCCGTCGCGGGCTTCGACACGATCACCATCGGTGAGACGCTGAGCGACCCCGAGGACGTCCGCCCGCTGCCGACCATCACGGTCGACGACCCGGCCATCTCGATGACGATCGGCACGAACACGTCGCCGCTCGTCGGCAAGGTGAAGGGCCACAAGCTCACCGCGCGTCTCGTGAAGGACCGTCTCGACCGTGAGCTGGTCGGCAACGTCTCGCTCAAGGTCGTCGACATCGGACGCCCGGACGCGTGGGAGGTCCAGGGCCGTGGCGAGCTCGCACTCGCCATCCTGGTCGAGCAGATGCGTCGTGAGGGTTTCGAGCTCACCGTCGGCAAGCCGCAGGTCGTCACAAAGCGTGACGAGAACGGCAAGCTGCAGGAGCCGTTCGAGCACATGACGATCGACACGCCGGAGGAGCACCTCGGCGCCATCACCCAGCTCATGGCCGCCCGCAAGGGCCGCATGGAGAACATGGTGAACCACGGCACCGGCTGGATCCGCATGGAGTTCATCGTGCCGTCGCGCGGCCTCATCGGCTTCCGCACGTCGTTCCTCACGGAGACCCGCGGCACCGGCATCGCCAACGCGATCTTCCACGGCTACGACGACTGGGCCGGCCCGATCCAGACCCGCATCAACGGCTCGATCGTCTCCGACCGCTCCGGTGTGGTCACCCCGTTCGCCATCACGAACCTCCAGGAGCGGATGACGTTCTTCGTCAACCCGACGGAGGAGGTCTACGAGGGCATGGTCATCGGCGAGAACTCGCGCGCCGACGACATGGACGTGAACATCACCAAGGAGAAGAAGCTCACCAACATGCGGTCGGCCAACGCCGACACGTTCGAGTCGATGACGCCGTCCCGGCAGCTCTCGCTCGAGGAGTGCCTGGAGTTCGCCCGCGAGGACGAGTGCGTCGAGGTCACCCCGGACGCGGTCCGCATCCGCAAGGTCGAGCTCGACGCGCAGGCCCGCCAGCGCAGCTACGCCCGCCTGAAGCGCCAGGACGCGTAAGCAGCCGAGCACCATCCAGGAGGCCCGTCCTCCTCCCGACGGCCCGGTCACCGCTCCAGGTGGCCGGGCCGTCGGCGTCCGTACCGTCGGCGCCCGTACCGTCGGGAGCGGGACCGGGGGATACGGTGGTCCGGTGACTCTCGACCTGCTCTCGATCTACCAGGACCTGCACGCCCACCCGGAGCTCGGGTTCCAGGAGCACCGCACCGCCGGCGTCATCGCTGACCGGCTGGCGGAGATCGGCGGCATCACGGTCACCACCGGGGTCGGCGGCACCGGGGTCGTCGGGGTGCTCGGGAACGGGGACGGCCCGGTGCTCTGGCTGCGCGCCGACATCGACGGGCTGCCCGTGCAGGAGCGCACCGGCCTGCCGTACGCCAGCACCCACCGCGGGGTGGACGAGGACGGCAACGAGGGGCCCACCATGCACGCCTGCGGCCACGACATCCACGTGACGTGGCTGCTCGGCGCCCTCGAACGGCTCGTCGCCGCGACCGCGGACTGGCACGGCACGGTCGTCGCCGTGTTCCAGCCTGCGGAGGAGGTCATCTCCGGCGCGCGGGCCATGATCGAGGACGGTCTCGTCGACCGCTTCCCCAAGCCGACCGTGGTGCTCGGGCAGCACTCCGCCCCGGCGCCGGTCGGTGTCGTCGCGGTCGGGTCCGGAGCGGTGATGGCGTCGAGCGACCGGTTCACCGTGACCTTCACGGGCCGCGGCGCGCACGGCTCGGCACCGCAGGCGTCCCTGGACCCGATCGTCACCGCCGCGTCCGCCGTCGTGCGCCTGCAGACGATCGTGTCGCGGGAGGTCGCCCCGAGCGACGCCGGGGTCGTCACCGTCGGGTCGTTCCACGCCGGCACGCGGCCGAACATCATCCCCGACACGGCCGTCATCGAGATCTCGACGCGCGCCCGCAACGAGGAGACACGAGCCCGGATCGTGGCCTCGATCGAGCGCATCGTCCGTGCCGAGAGCGAGGCCGGGGGACTGGGCGCTCCGACGATCGCGCGTGCGCCGGGGGCCGACGTGCTCGTCAACGACCCCGAGCAGGCAGCGGTCGTCCTCGACGCCGTCCGTGCCGTCGTGCCGCACGCCGTCGACATGGAGTCCGGACTGGCGATGGCGTCCGAGGACGTCGGGCAGCTCGCCACCGCCGCGGGTGCCCCGATCGTCTACTGGTTCACCGGCATCACCGACCCGGAGCTGTTCCGCAGCGGCGCGGAGATCCCCAGCAACCACTCGCCGTTCTACGCACCGCAGGCCGAGACGGCGATCCCGGTCGGGGTCGACGCGCTCGTCGCGGCCGCGCGGGCGTACCTCTCCTGAGGCCGGTCCGGGGCGACTTCCCAGCGAACGCACCACGACTCCGCCGTCCGGCCGGTTACGGTACCGGCATGCGCCGCCCGATCCGCACTTCGCTCACCGCTGCCGTCGCCGCCGGCGTCGCCCTCGCCGGTCTGAGCGGCTGTTCGTCCGACGCCGTCCGCCAGGCGACCGACCTCGGTTCCTCGGTCGCGTCGACCGTCTCGGAAGGGGTCCAGGGCATCGACGGAGCCGCGATCGAGCGCGGCATGGCCGACGTGGCGGGCGGGATCGACGGAGCGCTCGACACGGCCCTGCGCGGGACGCACGTGACGAGCGACGGCCAGGTCCCCGACGGGTTCCCGTCCTCGTCCGTCCCGCTCGTCGACGGCACCGCGCTCGGCGGTGGGGCCGGCCCGGGAGGCTCGGGCTGGGTCGTGCAGGTCCGCACCGCGTCGGTGGGGGACTTCAGCACGGCGGCGCAGCAGCTCGCCGACGCCGGCTTCACCGAGTCGGCCGAGCGGGCCGACAGCTCGAGCGCGTTCGGGTTGTTCCGGAGCGACGACCACCGCGTCGTCCTGACGTTCTCCGCGGCCGACGGCGGCGCCACCGCCACCTACATCGTCACCTCGCGCTGACGCCCGGGGCGGTCCGCCGCCGCGCGGCGCCCGGAGCCCTTCCCGTACGCTTGCAGGCGATGTCCACGGCACCGGCCACGCGCCCTGAACGCGTCCTCTTCGTCCACGCGCACCCCGACGACGAGACCCTGTCGTCCGGCGGGACCATCGCGACCCTGCTCGAGCTCGGCGCACACGTGACCGTGCTGACCGCCACCCGGGGGGAGCGCGGCGAGATGCTCACGGCCGAGCTCGCACCGCTCGCCGGCGACGGCCCACGCGTCGCCGCGCACCGCGAGACCGAGATCGCGGCGGCCCTCGCAGCCCTCGGCGGCCCGGCCCACCTGTGGCTCGGCGGCCCCGGTGCCCGGCCGACCGATCTCCCGACACGCCGCTACACCGACTCGGGCATGCAGTGGGGGCCGGACGGCCGCGCGACCGCGGCCGGCGACGCACCGGAGGACTCCCTGACGCGCGCCGACCTGGGCGAGGTGGTCGACGACGTCCGTGCGGCGATCCGGTCGACCGGTGCCGACGCCGTTGTCACCTACGACGACGACGGTGGGTACGGACACCCCGACCACGTCCGCGTCCACGCCGCCGCCCGGTACGCCGCGCGCGCCGAGGAGGTCGCGTTCTCGATGATCGTCGACGCGGACTCCGGCCGCGCCGACGTCACGGTCGACGTCCTCCCGGTCCGCGGCAAGGTCCGGGCAGCGCTCGAGCAGTACCGCAGCCAGCTCACCGTGGACGCCGCCGATCCGCGCGACCCCGGTGCGCTGTCGTACGTCCTGCCGCACGGCGCCCGGCAGGCCGTGCCCGCGCTGGAGGGCTTCCGGCACGACGTGCCCCCGGTCCCGACCGCGCCGCAGTCGTTCGCCGAGATGTCGGGCCCGGGCCGAGCCGCCGCACTCGTGGTCGCCGCGGCCGTCGGCCTGATCGTCGGCGGCCTCGGCACCGTCACCCACCAGCAGACCGTTCCCATCGGGTCGTGGAGCGCAGCACCGATCGGCATGGTCCTCACGATGCTGATCGTCATCGGCGTGGTCGTCGGCGTCCGCCTGCTGTACCGGTCGCGGCTGCTCGTCGCGGCCGTCGGGGTCGGGGTCATCCTCGCCACCCAGGTGCTCGTCGCCGTCGCCGGGACGAGTTCGCCCCTCGTCCTCGCGAACGCCGCCGGGTACGTCTGGACCTTCGGCCCCGCCGTCGTCGCGATGCTCGTGCTCGCCTGGCCCGACCTCTCCGGACTGCGCGCAGACCCGGCACGGCAGGCCGACCGGTCCGAGGTCGCAGCACCGCACGGGTAGACTCGCAGTCGCTCAACCCCGGAAGGGAGCACCCGCTCGTGACCTACGTGATCGCTCAGCCCTGTGTCGACGTGAAGGACCGCGCGTGCATCGACGAATGCCCCGTGGACTGCATCTACGAGGGTGACCGGTCGCTCTACATCCACCCGGACGAATGCGTCGACTGCGGTGCGTGTGAGCCGGTCTGCCCGGTCGAGGCCATCTACTACGAGGACGACCTCCCCGAGGAGTGGGCTGACTACTACAAGGCCAACGTCGAGTTCTTCTCCGAGATCGGCTCGCCCGGCGGAGCGGCCAAGGTCGGCGTGATCCACAAGGACCACCCGGTCGTCATGGCACAGCCCCGGGCCTGACACCCGTGGCGCTCGACCTCCCCGACTTCCCCTGGGACCAGCTCGCCCCGTACAAGCAGCGAGCGACGGCGTACGAGGGCGGCATCGTCGACCTCAGTGTCGGTTCGCCGGTCGACCCCACGCCCGAGGTCGTCCGTCGCGCACTCGCCGACGCGACCGACGCCCACGCCTACCCGCAGGTCGCCGGCACGCCCGCGCTCCGCGAGGCGATCGCGGCCTGGTACGGCCGTCGCCAGGGCGTCCGGCTCACCGCCGACCACGTCCTGCCGACCATCGGGTCGAAGGAGTTCATCGCCGGGCTCGCGCTCTGGATGGGACTCGGACCGGGTGACACGGTCGTGTTCCCCGAGGCCGCCTACCCGACCTACGAGCTCGGCGCCGCACTCGTCCGCGCCGACGCCCTGGCCGCCGACGACCCGGCATCGTGGCCGACCAGCACGAAGCTCGTCTGGCTGAACTCCCCGGGCAACCCGGACGGGCGGGTGCTCTCGATCGAGCAGCTCCGCGCCGCGGTCGCCCGCGCGCGGGAGCTCGGCGCCGTCATCGTCGGCGACGAGTGCTACGCCGAACTCGGCTGGGACGCCCCGTACGACACCAGACCCACCCCGACGATCCTCGACCCGCGCGTGGTCGGTGACTCTTTCGACGGCGTCCTCAGCGTGTACTCCCTCTCGAAGCAGTCGAACCTCGCCGGGTACCGCGCAGCCTTCGTCGCCGGGGATGCCGCACTGCTCGCCGACGTCCTCGCGATCCGCAAGCACACCGGCATGATGCCGCCGCTGCCCGTGCAGCAGGCGATGGTCGTCGCACTCGAGGACGAGACGCACGTGCAGCAACAGAAAGCCCGCTACCGCACCCGGCGGAACGTGCTCCGGACGGCATTCGAGCGGGCGGGGTTCCGCATCGACGCCAGCGGTGCCGGACTCTACCTCTGGGCCACGCGGGACGAGCCCGCCCTGGACACCGTCGCGTGGCTGGCCGACCGCGGCATCCTCGTCGCGCCCGGCACGTTCTACGGCGCCGCCGGTGCTCGTCACGTCCGCGTCGCCCTGACGGCGACGGACGACCGCATCGCCGCCGCTGCCCAGCGCCTCGCCAGCGCGGGTCGCATGGCGGGCGGCTGACGGGCCTCCCGGCCGGGATCGACCCACGGGCGGCGCGTCCGCGCAACCGTGGTTGCACACCAACCGACCGTCCCCGGGCTGTACCCGATCGACAGTCGCCGCCGTTAGGCTGTCCAGCGTGACTGACACTGCCAACGACGCTCAGAAGACGGCCACACCGCCCACGACGCCCATCCCGGTGAGCCCCGGTGCCGAGCAGGCGACCGAGACGGCCACGCTGTCGTACCCGGGGGGTCAGGCGGAGTTCCCGATCCTGCAGAGCGTCGACGGCGCGTCCACGATCGACATCTCCTCGCTGAAGAAGCAGACCGGGCTGAACACCCTCGACTACGGCTTCGTCAACACCGGCTCGACGAAGAGCGCGATCACGTACATCGACGGCGACCAGGGGATCCTCCGCTACCGCGGGTACCCCATCGACCAGGTCGCGTCGAACTGCACGTTCCTCGAGGTCGCCTGGCTCCTCATCTACGGCGAGCTCCCGTCGCCGACCGAGCTCGAGGCGTTCGACAGCCGGATCCGCCGGCACACCCTGCTGCACGAGGACCTGCGCCGCCTCTTCGACGCGTTGCCGCACTCGGCCCACCCGATGTCCGTGCTCTCGAGTGCCGTCAGCGCCCTCTCGACGTACTACGAGGACGACATGGACGTCGACGACCCCGAGAAGGTCGAGCTGCAGACCGTCCGGCTCCTCGCGAAGCTGCCGGTCATCGCCGCGTACGCGCACAAGAAGGCGATCGGACAGGCGTTCCTGTACCCGGACAACTCGCTGTCGTTCGTCGACAACTTCCTCCGGCTCAACTTCGGCACCATGGCCGAGCCGTACCAGCCGGACCCGGTGCTCTCGAAGGCGCTCGACCGGCTGCTCATCCTGCACGAGGACCACGAGCAGAACGCCTCGACGGCGACGGTGCGGCTGGTCGGCTCGACGAAGGCGAACATGTTCGCGTCGATCTCCGCCGGCATCAACGCGCTCTACGGCCCGCTGCACGGCGGCGCGAACGAGGCCGTGCTCGAGATGCTCCAGCAGATCAAGGACTCGGGGGAGCCCGTCACCCGTTTCGTCGAGCGCGTGAAGAACAAGGAGCGCGGGGTGAAGCTCATGGGCTTCGGACACCGCGTGTACAAGAACTACGACCCCCGCGCGAAGCTCGTGAAGGAGTCCGCCGACGAGGTCCTCGAGGCGCTCGGCGTGCAGGACGACCTGCTCGACATCGCGAAGGAACTCGAGCAGATCGCACTCGAGGACGAGTACTTCGTCAGCCGCAAGCTCTACCCGAACGTCGACTTCTACACCGGCATCATCTACAAGGCGATGGGGTTCCCGCCGCGGATGTTCACCGTCCTGTTCGCCATCGGTCGGCTGCCCGGGTGGATCGCGCAGTGGCGCGAGCTGAACAACGACCCGCTCAACAAGATCGGCCGCCCGCAGCAGCTGTACGTGGGGTACCCGGAGCGCGACCTGCCGCAGCGCTGACGCGCTGACGCACGGCCCGGAGCCGGTCTCGTCGACCGGCGCCGGGTCGGGACGCTCAGGGCGCGTCGGAGGCCCCCGCCTCTGGCGCCGTCTCCTCGGTGTCAGGCGTGCAGCGCCGTGTTGAGCTGGATCCCCTCGCCCTTCCGCTGCAGCGCCTCGACCGCACCCGTGACGGAGTTGCGCCGGAACAGGACGTTCGGCGCGTCCGACAGCTCGGCGGCCTTCACGGTCCGGGGCGTGCCGTCCGGGCCCGGAGCCGCCCCGACCAGGACGACCTTCGTGCCCGCCGTGACGTACAGTCCCGCCTCGACGACGGAGTCGTCGCCGAGCGAGATGCCGAGGCCGGCGTTCGCGCCGAGCAGGGCACGGGCACCGAGGCGGACACGGTGCGTCCCGCCGCCGGAGAGCGTGCCCATGATCGAGGCGCCACCACCGATGTCGGTGCCCTCCCCGACGACGACGCCCTGGGAGACGCGCCCCTCGATCATCGCCTCGCCGAGGGTCCCGGCGTTGAAGTTCACGAAGCCCTCGTGCATGACGGTCGTGCCCGGCGCGAGGTGCGCGCCCAGCCGCACCCGGTTGGCGTCGCCGATGCGGACCCGGTCGGGGACGACGTAGTCCACCAGCCGGGGGAACTTGTCGATCGCGTGCACGGCGATGCCGGCGCGCTGCAGGGTCGGCCGGAGGCGGGTGAGCGTGTCGGGGTGCACCGGGCCGGCGTTCGTCCAGGCGACGATCGGCAGGTGCCCGAACACGCCGTCGAGGGAGACCTCGTTCGGCCGGACGTGCAGGTGACTGAGCAGGTGGAGACGGAGGTAGGCGTCGGGCGTGCTCGTCGGGGCCTCGTCGATCACGATGTCGACGGTGACGACCTCGAGCCGGACCTCGCGGCGCGGGTCCTCGCCCGCGGCGGCCTGCAGATCGGCCGGCACCGCTGCGTCGGCCGGCCGCTCACCGAGGTGCGTCTCCGGGAACCAGGTGTCGAGGACGGTGCCGTCGGCGGCGATCGTCGCGAGGCCGTGGCCCCATGCAGAGGTCGGGCGGGCGTCGGCGGACGTGTCGGTCGTGTCGGTCACCGCACCAGGGTACCGAGGCGCCGGACCCGACTCCCGGACCGGCCGGACGGACGTTGCGGGGTCGGGACGGGCCTCCCGGCCGGGCTGCGACCGCGGCAGCGGGACGACAGGGCCGGCGGATAAGGTGACCGCATGCCGCAGCCGCTCGACCTCAGTGCCTCGTCCATCGACATCACCCGCGCCATCTGCGACATCGAATCGGTGTCCGGGAACGAGGGTGCGCTCGCCGACGCGATCGAGGCCGCCCTCGCCCCGCTCGCGCACCTCGACGTGGTGCGCGACGGGGACGCGATCGTGGCGCGGACGGACCTCGGTCGGGAGCGCCGGGTCGTCATCGCGGGGCACATCGACACCGTGCCGCTCAACGACAACCTGCCGACCGAGTTCCGCACCACCGAGGACGGCACCGAGATCCTCTGGGGTCGCGGGACGGTCGACATGAAGGCCGGTTGCGCGGTGCAGCTCAAGCTCGCGGTGGACCTCGTCGCGCCGAACGTCGACGTCACCTGGGTCTTCTACGACCACGAGGAGGTCAGCGACGCGCTGAACGGCCTCGGTCGTCTGGCCCGTACCCGACCCGAGCTCCTGGCCGGCGACTTCGCGATCCTGGGCGAACCCTCCGGAGCGCAGATCGAGGGCGGCTGCAACGGCAACCTCCGGGCCGAGATCCGCACCTCCGGCACGCGCTCGCACAGCGCCCGGAGCTGGATCGGTGACAACGCCATCCACAAGACCGCCCCGATCCTCGCGACCCTCGCGGCGTACGAGCCCCGGACCGTCTCGGTCGACGGGCTCGAGTACCGCGAGGGCCTCAACGCCGTGGGCATCTCGGGCGGGATCGCCGGCAACGTCATCCCGGACGAGGCGATGGTCCACGTCAACTACCGCTTCGCGCCGTCCCGCTCCGCCGACGAGGCCGTCGCGCACATCCGCGAGCTCTTCGACGGGTACGACGTGACGATCGTCGACCTCGCCGCTGGAGCCCGCCCGGGTCTCGACGCGCCGCTCGCCCAGCAGTTCGTCGCGGCCGTCGGCGGTCCGGCCCCGCGCCCCAAGTACGGCTGGACGGACGTCGCCCGCTTCTCCGCGCTCGGCGTCCCTGCGGTCAACTACGGCCCCGGTGAGCCCGTCTTCGCACACCACGACGACGAGCAGGTCCCCGTCGCCCAGATCACGGCCGTCGAGGACGGACTGCGGCGGTGGCTGACGGCGTGACCACCGCCTCCACGGCCGTGCCCCGTCCGCGGGCGTCGAGGGCGGCACTGACGTGGGTCGTCGTCCGGTGGCGGCTCGTCCCGTGGTGGCTGCGCATCACGGTCGTCTACACCCTCTCGCGGGTCCTGGCGACCGTGATGATGTCCGGCTTCGCCCGGATCCAGGCGGCGAACTCGTTCACCGTGCAGAACCCGACGTACCTGTCGTTCGCCTCGATCTGGGACGGCGCCTGGTACCGGGTGATCGCCGCGAGCGGGTACCCGTCGACCCTGCCCGTCGACGCCGCGGGACACGTGACGGAGAACGCGTGGGCGTTCATGCCCGCGTACCCGTTCACGGTCCGGGCGCTGATGGCCCTGACCGGAGCGTCCTTCGAGTTCGTCGCCGTGTGGGTCTCCCTGCTCTCCGGCTGGGGCGCCGCGCTGGTGTTCCGCCGGCTGATGGGCCGGTTCCTCGACCCGACCCGCGCGACCTTCGCCACCGTGCTGTTCTGCGTCGCGCCGGTCTCCGTCGTGTTCCAGGTCGCCTACGCCGAGGCGATGGGGGTCCTGCTGCTGCTCGTCGCCCTGCTGCTCCTGGTGCAACGGCGGTTCTGGGCGATGCTGCCCGTCGTCCTGCTGCTCGGGATGACCCGGCCGACCGGGCTCGCCTTCGCGCTCCTCATGGTCCTGTTCGTGCTCGTCGGGGTCCTCCGGCCGGCGTGGCTGCGGATGCCGGAGCGACTGACCCCCCGCACCGCGGTCGCACCGGCCACGGTCGCGGTGGTCTCCGGACTCGTCGGGCTCGCCTGGCCCGCGGTCGCCTGGGCGGTCACCGGTGTCCCGAGGGCCTACACCGACACCGAGCTCGCCTGGCGGTCGTCGTACATCGGCTGGGGCGAGCTCGTCCCGTTCACCCCGTGGGTGCAGGGCTTCGGGTGGTGGTTCCACCAGCCGGCGGGGGCGATCCTGTTGGTCGCGGTGCTCCTGGGGTTCGCCGCCGTCGTCTTCCAGCCCGCCGCCCGGCGCATCGGCCTCGAGCTGCGGCTCTGGGGCGTCGCGTACCTCGTGTACCTGCTCGCGGTGTTCTTCCCGCAGTCGAGCACGTGGCGCATCCTGCTCCCGATCGCACCCCTGCTCGGCGTCGTCGCACTGCCACGGTCGCGGGTCTACCGGGTCGCGCTCGTGGTCCTCGCGGTCGTGCTGCAGTGGACCTGGCTGTACTTCTGCTGGTGGGTCGACGGGTACGACTGGACCCCACCGTGACGCCCTGACCCGTCCGCTCGGAGCACCCCCGACCGGGGCGGTTTCGCAGTCGCGCCTGTCTACGGGATAATGGCCCCTGTTCGTACTGCACGAAAGGGGACATCTGATGGCAGCGATGAAGCCGAGGACCGGCGACGGGCCGATGGAGGCTGTCAAGGAGGGTCGACTCATCATCGTGCGGGTTCCGCTCGAGGGTGGAGGCCGCCTGGTGGTCTCGGTCAACGACGCCGAGGCCAAGGAACTCCACGACGCACTGGCAGAGGTCGTCTCGGCCTAGTACGTCGACGCACCACCACGGAAGGCCCGGGACGCGTACGTCCCGGGCCTTCCGTGCGTCCGGGCCTGCCGCTGAGCGGGCCTCCGGCAACGCCCCGGCGCCCGGCCCGAGACGCGGTACCACGACCCTGCAGGACCCGGGACGGTCCCTGCGGCACCTGGAGTGAGGCGGCCTCCCGGCCGACGGACCGACCCGACTGACCGGATCAGACCGAGCGATGCCGACCGCGTCAGGCCGTGAGCTTCGTCATCTGCAGCAGCCCGTCGCCCGCGGGGGAGAGGGCGCTGCGGACGGCGCCGGAGGTGGAGACCTCGGTGAGCAGCAGGCGGAAGTCCGTCGTCGCCCGGTCGCGCTTGACCGGGTCGGCGACCTTGCCGCGCCACAGTGCGTGCGGGACGAGCACGGTACCGCCGGTCTTCGCCAGGCGCAGGCCGTGCTCGACGTACTCGATGACGTGCTCCGGGTCAGCGTCGATGAGCACGACGTCGTAGCTGGCGTCGTTCATGCGCGGCAGCACCTGGGCGGCACGACCCGGGATGAGCCGGACCCGGCCGGGCGCGGTGCCGGCGGCGATGAACGCGTCCCGGGCGTACTGCTGGTGGTCGATCTCGACGTCGATCGTCGTCAGCGTGGCATCGGGCGCGCCCGCGAGCAGGTACAGCCCGGACACGCCGAGACCCGTCCCGATCTCGATGATGCTCGTCGCGCGGGACGCCGCGGCGATGACGCTCATCTGCGCACCGATCGCCGGGGAGACCGGTTCGACCCCGAGCTCGAGGGAGTGCTCACGCGCACGGGCGACACCATCGGGTTCGGAGACGATGTCCTCCGCGAACTTCCAGTTCGAGTCTTTCTCTGACACGCACACTCCTCGTCGGTCAACTCTACGGGTGACTCGCCGGGTCCACGCGTTAGGCTCGCTCCCGTGAACATCCAGCTCGACAAGATCCTGATCATCGGGATCATCGCCGTGCTGTTGCTCGGGCCGCAGCGGCTGCCCGTCTACGCCCAGAAGCTCGCCGAGTTCGTGAAGGCCGTCCGCCGGTTCGCGGACAGCGCCAAGGAGCGGATGCGCGAGGAGATGGGCCCCGACTTCGACGACGTGGACTGGCAGAAGCTCGACCCGCGTCAGTACGACCCGCGCCGGATCATCCGGGACGCCCTGCTCGACTCGCCCTCGTCCGGGGCCGAGACCGCGACGGCGACGGCGGCGACCGTCACCGCCGCGAAGGTGCGGGCACCGGCGCCGGTGGTGCCACTGGCCGCGGGCGAGCCCGCGCCGTTCGACGTCGAAGCGACCTGACCCGGACGTCGTCCGTCGTCGCTCAGGACAGCGACAGGCCGAGCTTCCGGCCGGCGAGTCCCCGACCCATCGCGGTGAGCCGGTCGGCCACCGCGTCGAGCGCGACCGCCGCGGGGTCCGACGGGTCACCGAGGACGACCGGGAGGCCCGCATCGCCGCCGGCGCGCAGCGGTACCGAGAGCGGGACCCGGCCGAGCACCGGCACGGGGGCGTCCTGACCGCGGGAGAGCCGTCGGGCGGTCTCGTCGCCGCCGCCCTCGCCGAACAGGTGCAGCACGCTGCCGTCGGGCTGCACGAGCCCCGCCATGTTCTCGACGACGCCGATGACCTTCTGCCCGGTCTGCCGTGCGACGATGCCGCTCCGCTCGGCGACGTCCGCCGCGGCCGCCTGCGGGGTGGTCACGACGAGCACCTCGGCGTGGGGGAGTAGCTGGCCGACGGAGATCGCCACGTCGCCGGTGCCGGGCGGCATGTCGAGCAGGAGCACGTCGAGGTCGCCGAACCACACGTCGGACAGGAACTGGTTCACCGTCCGGTGCAGCATCGGCCCGCGCCAGGAGACCGCGGTGGAGACGTCGTCGACGAACATGCCGATCGAGACGACCTTCACCTCGTGGGCGACCGGCGGCAGGATCATGCTGTCGACGCGGGTCGGCCGCGGGGCGACGCCGTGCTCGTCGGTGAGTCCCATGAGCCCCGGGATGCTGAAGCCGTGCACGTCGACGTCGACGATGCCGACCCGCTGCCCCCGACGCGCGAGCGCCGCCGCCAGGTTCGCCGTCACGGTGGACTTGCCGACGCCGCCCTTGCCGCTCGTCACCGCGATGACGCGGGTCAACGAGTCCGGGGTGAACTGGACGCCCTGGGGACGACCCTCGCGCAGCCGCTCCGTGAGGGCGCGACGCACGGCGGGGTCCATCACGGACACGTCGACATCGACCGCCGCGACCCCCGCCACGGAACCGGCGGCGGCGCGGACGTCCCGCTCGATGGTGTCGGCGGCCGGGCACCCCACGATCGTGAGCTGCAGGTCGACGCGCACCGAGCCTCCCGGCTGGACGTCGACGCCCCGGATCATGTCGAGTTCGGTGACGGGCCGGCGGATCTCGGGGTCGAGGACACGGCCGAGCGCAGCGAGGACCGCGGCGCCGAGCTGGTCCTGCGCGGTGGTGCCGTCAGCCACGCGTCACCGAACGCTCGTGGCCGCGGTCGTCCAGGTCGTCGAGGTCCTCGGGGTCGCCGTCGCGGCGGTCCAGTTCCTCGAGCAGGGAGCGGAGCTCGGCACGGATGAAGTCCTTCGACGCCATGTCCCGCATCGCCAGGCGAAGGGCGACGACCTCGCGGGCGAGGTACTCGGTGTCCGCGAGGTTGCGCTCCGCCCGCTGCCGGTCCTGCTCGAACTGCACGCGGTCCCGGTCGTCCTGCCGGTTCTGCGCGAGCAGGATGAGCGGCGCCGCGTACGAGGCCTGCAGCGACAGCACCAGGGTCAGCGCGGTGAAGCCGATCGCCGCCGAGTCGAACTGCCACGACTTCGGCGACAGCGTGTTCCACCCCATCCAGAGCACGCAGAACAGGGTCAGCCCGATCAGGAACCAGGGCGTGCCCATCGCACGGGCGATTCCCTCGGTGGCGCGACCGAACGCGTCGCCGCGTCCGCGTCGACGGGTGGGCAGCACACGCGTGCGCATGCCCTTCGGGGAGTCGAGGCGTTCCTCGGGCCGCTCCCGGCGGTTCTCATCTGGGCGTGCCACGATTCGTCCTCCTTCCCGAGGGGATCGCCGTGCGGCGGGTGCGGGTCCGCGGTCGCGACGCGGCGCCGGGGTTGGCGTCGGCCGCGTCCTGACTCCGCCAGTCGTCCGGGAGGACGTGGTCGAGGACGTCGTCGATGGTCACCACCCCGACGAGTCGGTGGGCGTCGTCGACCACGGGGACGGACAGGAGGTTGTAGGTCGCCATCACCCGTGTGACCTCGGCCGCGCTCGCGTCGACCTCCACCGGCTCGGTCTGCTGGTCGATGAGGGTGCCGAGCCGCTCGTTCGGCGGGTACCGGAGCATGCGCTGGAAGTGCACGAGCCCGAGGAACCGTCCGGTCGGCGGCTCGTACGGCGGGAGCGTGACGCACACCGCGGCGCCGAGCACCGGGGCGAGCTCGTGCCGACGGACCAGGGCCAGGCCCTCGGCCACGGTCGAGTCCGCGGACAGGATCACCGGCTCGGTCGTCATGAGACCACCGGCGGTGTCTGGCTCGTACTCGAGCAGCATGCGGACGTCCTGCGCCTCCTCCGGCTCCATGAGCTCGAGGAGGGCTTCGCTGCGCTCGTCGGGCAGCTGGGCGAGGAGGTCCGCCGCGTCGTCCGGCTGCATCTGGTCGAGGACGTCGGCGGCACGGGCGTCCCGGAGCGCGGACAGGATCTCGATCCGCTCCTGGTCCGGCATCTCCTCGAGCACGTCCGCGAGGCGGTTGTCCGGCAGCTCCTCGGCCACCTCGAACCGGCGCTCGGACGGCAGGTCGAGCAGGGTCGACGCCAGGTCGGCGGGCACCAGGTCGGAGTAGGCGGCGATGACGTGCTCGGCGGACTGGGACTCACCGGGGAGCTCGTCCTCGGTGACCTCGTTCCAGGTCGCGAACGTCGTCGGGCCCTTGCCGAACGGCGACGGCGTGGTCTTCGGCTTGCGGAGGAAGAGCTGCGCGATCGACCAGTCGCCCTGCCCGTGGTCCTCGATCGCCACGTCCTCGATCGTCGCCCGGATCTGCTCCTTCTTGATGAGGACCTTGCGGCCGAGGATCTCCGCGATCACCCGGACCTCACCACCGCGCTGCTCGAAGCGGCGCATGTTGACGAGCCCGGTCGTGATGACCTGCCCGGCGCCGATCGAGGTGATCCGGCCGATGCTGACGAAGATGCGGCGCTTGCCGGGGACCTCGACGATCAACCCGACGACCTGTGGGGCGTCGACGCGGCGGTACACGACGAGGACGTCACGCACCCTGCCGACACGGTCGCCCGCGGGGTCGAAGACGGAGCACCCGGCGAGGCGGGCGACGAAGACCTTCGAGGCGCTCACCCGTCCAGCGTAGTCGCTCGTCCGGGCGTGCTCGCCGCCCCTTCCCTGGTGGTTCTCGTGTGATCGCAAGGACTCCGGTGGATGATGACTGGGTGAGTACTCAGAGCCCCTTCGGCGGCCGCACGGCACAGGCGTTCCCCACCCTGCCGCGCGGTGACGTCCTCGGCACCTACGACAGCTACCCCGAAGCGCAGCGCGTGGTCGCGAAGCTCGCGGAGTCGGACTTCCCCGTCGCGAAGCTGTCCATCGTCGGCAACGACCTCAAGACCGTCGAGCGCGTGACCGGCAAGATGACCTACGGACGAGCAGCACTCGCGGGCGCGCTGTCCGGGCTCTGGCTCGGGTTCTTCTTCGGCATCGTGCTGACGCTCTTCTCGCCGCAGGCCGGCGGGCTCTTCCTCCCCGCCGCCGTCATCGGTGCCGGGTTCGGCATGCTCTACGGCATCGTCTCGTTCGCGATCACCAAGCGACAGCGGGACTTCACGAGCATCCACCAGGTGCTCGCCACCACGTACCAGATCGTCGTCGACCCGCAGCTGTCCGGTCAGGCGCAGCGGATCCTCGGCCAGGGCGGTGCGATCCAGCACACGTCGTGGGACCAGCCGAACGCCGGCGGGTACGGCGGACAGCCGGGGCCCGGGCAGAAGGGGCAGGACCAGCTCGGGCAGCGCCCGGGACAGCAGCAGTGGCGTCCGGGGCCCGGTGGGGTGCCGCCCCAGCAGGGGCAGTACGGTCAGCCGGGGCAGTACGGCGCGGGCCAGCCGGGCGCAGGTCAGCCGGGCGCAGGTCAGCCGGGGCAGTACGGTCAGCCGGGACCGTACGGTCAGCCGGGCGGGGGCGCGGGCGCTGGCCAGCCGCCGCAGTACGGTCAGCCGGGCGCCGGCCAGCCGGGCCAGTACGGGCAGCCGAGCCAGCAGCAGTGGCGCCCGGGCGGTCCGCCGCAGGGCTCGCCCTACGGTGGGCACGCCACCCCGCACCAGCCGGGAGGCCCGGCGCAGTCCGGCGGCCCGGCTCGGCCCGGCGACTCGGCTCAGCAGCAGGGCGGGGACGGGTCATCGCGTCCGGACGACGCCCGCGGACAGGCGCAGGCCGGGCCGCGGTACGGCACGAACGACGGGCCGCGCTACGGCACGAACGACGGCGGTGCCCGGACGGCGCCGACCGGTGACCCTGCCCCCGGGGCCGGCCAGCGCTCGACCGCACCGCGGTACGGCACGAACGAGGGCGCTGCCCGCGCGCCGGAGGCCGACGCGACCGCTGACCAGACGCAGCGTCCGTCAGCGGCGACCCGCAGCTACGGCACGAACGACGGCCCGCGGTACGGCGAGCAGGCCCCGACGCCGTCGGACACCGACGGCGCCGCGGACGACACGAACCGGCGCGAGGACGACGACAGCCGCGCGTGAGCGGTCCCGCTCCGGACGGTGCCACCGTCGGGAGTGAGCGGACGACGACGGGCTCACGGCCGGTGCTGCACCGACCGGGAGCCCGTCGTCGTGTCCGGTGTCGCGCATGGGCGATCGCGCCCGCTCGGCGCGGCCCGCGGGCTGGTCCGACCTGGCGGACTGGTGTGGCCTGGCGGGCTGGTCCGACCCGGCTGGCGGGTCGGGCTCGGCGGACTGGTGCGGCCTCGCTCGCCGTGTCGGCGGAGCGTGTGCGCTCAGAGGATCTTCGAGAAGCAGACCGACCGGGCTGCGCCGACGTACGGCCCGAAGTTCGCGATGCGTCGGAAGCCCTCGCGCTCGTAGAACCGGATGGCGCCCTTCTGCTCCGTACCGGTCTCGAGGACGAGCGCCGGTGACCCGAGGTCGAGCGCCGCTTCCTCCAGCCGACGCAGGATCAACGCGGCGACGCCGGAGCCGCGGGACTCGGTCCGGACGTACATGCGCTTGACCTCCGCGATGCCGTCGTCGACCAGTCGCAAGCCGCCGCACCCGACCGGGGTGCCCGCCTCGTCGCGCGCCACGAAGAACACCGCGATCGAGTCGGCCGTCGGCTTCGGGCCCGGCTCGGTGTCGGCCCCGTACGTGCTGTCGATCTCGATGCGCTGGGCCGCTCGCAGCCGCTGGGCGTCGGGCGAGTCGAAGTGCTCGACGTCGATCAGGAAGGTGCCCGAGGGGGCTTCAGCGCTCACGAGGCCCAGGCTAGCGCGCGGACCTCGCGATCCACCCCTCCACTTCCGAGGGGGTCCGGGGGATGTGCACCGACAGGTTCTCGGCGCCGTCCTCGGTCACCAGGATGTCGTCCTCGATCCGGACACCGATCCCACGGAACTCCTCCGGGACGGTCAGGTCGTCCTGCTGGAAGTACAGGCCGGGCTCGATCGTGAACACCATGCCGGGCTGCACGATGCCGTCCAGGTACATCTCCCGGCGGGCCTTCGCGCAGTCGTGCACGTCGAGGCCGAGGTGGTGGCTCGTGCCGTGCACCATGTAGCGGCGGTGGAACTGGTTGTCCGGCTGCAGGGACTCCTCGGCGGAGACCGGCAGGAAGCCCCACTCGGCGGTCTTGCGCGCGATGACCTCCATCGCGGTCGCGTGCACCTGCCGGAACGTGATGCCCGGCTCCACGATCGCGAACGCGGCGTCGGCGGCCTCGAGCACGGCCTCGTACACCATGCGCTGCACGGGTGAGAACGTGCCGCTGACCGGCAGGGTACGGGTGATGTCCGCCGTGTAGAACGAGTCGACCTCGACCCCGGCGTCGATGAGGATCAGGTCGCCGGGCTGCACGGCACCGTCGTTCCGGGTCCAGTGCAGGATGCAGGCGTGGTGGCCCGCGGCGGCGATGGTGTCGTAGCCGACCGTGTTGCCGTCGGCACGGGCGCGACGGTTGAACGTGCCCTCGACGATGCGCTCGCCGCGGGGGTGTGCGAGCACGGCGTCGAAGTCCGCGATGACGTCGTCGAAGCCGTGGCGGGTTGCGTCGACGGCCTTGCGCAGCTCGTGTACCTCGTAGGCGTCCTTCACGAGGCGGAGTTCGGACAGGTCGCGGGACAGGACGTCGTCCGTCGCGGGCGCACCGTCCTGCTCCGGCGCGCCTCCGACCGTGGTGCCGAGGCGCTCGTCGAGTGCGCGGGTTAACCCGGGGTCGGCGTCGCGGACCACGAGCACGGAGGCGTCGAGCCCGGCGAGTGCGGCGTCGAGCGCACCGAGGTCCGCCGTGGCGACACCGAGGTCCGCGGCGACCTCGGCCAGGGAGGGGCGCGGTCCGACCCAGAACTCGCCGATCTCCGGGTTCGCGTAGAACTCCTCGGAGTCACGGCCGGCCGTGGCGCGGAAGTACAGGGTGGCGTCGTGGCCGTCGCCGTTCGGCGTCAGGACGAGCACGGAGCCGACGACGGTGTCGGTGCCCCAGCCGGTCAGGTGGGCGAACGTCGAGTGCGGGCGGAACGGGTAGTCGCAGTCGTTCGAGCGGACCTTCGCCTGGCCGGCGGGCACCACGATCGTCCGACCGGGGTGCAGTCCGGAGAGCCGGGCGCGACGCGCGGCGGCGAAGGCGGACTGCTCGCGCGGGGCCGGCAGCGGGCGCTCACGCTCGGCCCAGTTCGCAGCGATGTGGTCCTTGAAGACGGACGAGCCGGGGGTGGTGGAGCGGTTGCTCGTCGCGCGGGGAGTGGTGTCGGCCATGTCCCCATCATCGCACCGCTGCACCGAGCGGGGTCCGGCAGCGCAGTCCGGAACCGCAGGGACCGGTACGGGGTCGCAGCCGTGCGGTGGTGCGAGCGCAGCGCGAGGAACGGCGCGCGGGGAGGGGCTGTGAACGGCGTCCGACCGGCCGTCGACGTGTCGGTAGCATTGCCGCGTGCCTGATCCGTTCATCGACCTGCACGCTCACTCGAGCGTCTCCGACGGCACCGAGCGCCCGGCCGACCTCGTCCGCGCGGCGGCGGCGAGCGGACTCGACGGTGTCGCCCTGACCGACCACGACACCACGGCCGGGTGGCACGAGGCCGCCGAGGCGGTCCGGCAGCTGCCGATGACCCTGGTGCCCGGGCTCGAGCTCAGTACGCGCATCGGATGGCGGAGCGTGCACGTGCTCGGCTACCTGGTGGACCCGGCGGATCCCGGACTCGCGGCCGAGACCACCGCGATCCGTGACGGCCGGCTCACCCGTGCCCGCAGCATGGTCGACGCCATCGGCCGTGACCACCCGGTCACCTGGGACGACGTCCTGGCGGAGTCGAGCGAGGGGGCGACGATCGGACGTCCGCACATCGCCGACGCCCTGGTCCGACTCGGCCTGGAGCCCGATCGCAGCGCAGCGTTCCGCGGCATCCTGCACCCGTCCTCCGGCTACTACCAGCCGCACGACGCCCCGACCCCGCTCCGTGGCGTCGAGCTCATCCGTGCCGCCGGCGGTGTGCCCGTCATCGCGCACCCGGCCGCGTCATCGCGGGGGATCGTGATCGACGAGCCGATGCTCCGCGAGCTCGTCGACGCGGGCCTCGGCGGACTCGAGGTGGACCACCGCGAGAACAGCGCGGACGGCAAGCGGACGCTCCTGGACTGGACCGGTCGGTACGGCCTGTTCGTCACGGGTTCGAGCGACTACCACGGCGAGGGCAAGCCGAACCGCCTCGGCGAGCACCGAACGGCCCGACGCTCCTTCGACGCGATCGTCGACCAGGCGACCGGCAGTGCGCCCGTCGTCGGGCCCGGTTCCCGCCTGTCCTGACCGTCGGCCGGTCCGTCGGACCAGGCTCGGGCCTCCCGTCCTCGTGGAGCGAGGGCGGCCGATGCGGCGTCGGCGCTGGGCTGCGTCCCGGAGCCGGGGACGACGAAGGCCCCGTCACGCTCGTGACGGGGCCTTCGGCCTGGAGACGCTACTCGCCGTCCGTGGAACCCTGCGGTGCCGAGGCGGTCGCCTCGGACGAGCCGGTGCCGCCACGACGTCGGCGGCGGCGACGGCGCTTCTGGGCACCGTCGGCGGTCTCGTCACCCGCGGGGGAGGCGGGGGCGGACGCACCGCTCGGGGCAGTGGCTTCCGCTACGGGAGCGGAGCGCTCCGGTCGGTCTGCCGAGGTGCGGCGCGAGCCGGACTCCTCGGAGCCCGACGACCGGGTGCGGCTGCGTGACCGCGAACCGCCGGCGCTGCCGGAGGCGGAACCGGAGCGACCTCCGGACGCCGGCTTCTCGCTTCCGGCGGTCGCTGCGCGCGGCGAGGTGCCGGGCAGGCGACCCTTCGTGCCGGCCGGGATGTCGAGGTCGGTGAAGAGGTGCGGCGATGACGAGTACGTCTCGACGGGCTCGGGGATGCCGAACTCGAGCGCCTTGTCGATGAGCGTCCACTTGTGCAGGTCGTCCCAGTCGACGAACGTGACCGCGATGCCCGTCTTGCCGGCACGGCCGGTGCGACCGGCGCGGTGCAGGTACGTGTCCGGGTCGTCCGGGATCGTGTGGTTGATCACGTGCGTGACGTCGTCGACGTCGATGCCACGGGCGGCGACGTCGGTGGCGATGAGGACGTCGCGCTTGCCGGCCTTGAAGGCGGCCATCGCGCGCTCGCGCTGCTCCTGGTTGAGGTCACCGTGGACGGCGGCGGCGTTGAACCCGCGGTCCTTCAGCTCCTCGACGATGCGGGCGGCGGCGCGCTTGGTCCGCGTGAAGATGACGGTCTTGCCGCGGCCCTCGGCCTGGAGGATACGGGCGATGACCTCGTCCTTGTCCAGGGAATGCGCGCGGTAGATGACGTGCTTGATGTTCGCCTGCATCAGACCCTCGTCAGGGTCCGTCGCGCGGATGTGCACCGGACGCGACATGAAGCGGCGTGCGAGGGCGACGATCGGGGCGGGCATCGTGGCCGAGAAGAGCATCGTGTGCCGGACGGCCGGGACCGCCTGGAAGATCCGCTCGATGTCGGACAGGAAGCCGAGGTCGAGCATGCGGTCGGCCTCGTCGAGGACGATCTCCTGCACGTGCGACAGGTCGAGGAGACGCTGCCGGTGCAGGTCGATGAGTCGACCGGGCGTGCCGACGACGATCTGGGCGCCGGCCTTGAGCTGCTCGACCTGGCCCTCGTACGCCTTGCCGCCGTAGATCGACACGAGCTTCGTGGGGCGGTTGACCATCGCGGACTCGAGGTCCTCGCTCACCTGCACGGCGAGTTCGCGGGTGGGGACGACGACGAGCGCCTTCACCCCCGGCCCGGGGTCGGCGCCGATGCGCTGGATCAGTGGCAGGCCGAACCCGAAGGTCTTGCCGGTGCCGGTCTTGGCCTGACCGATGATGTCCTGGCCGGTCAGGGCGAGCGGGATCGTCTGCTGCTGGATCGGGAAGGGCTCGATGATGCCCTTGCTCGCGAGCGCATCGACGATGTCCTGCTCGATCTGGAGTTCTGAGAAAGTCAAGAAGTTCACCCTGTTCGTGGGGAGGAGTCCCGCCCAGTCTACCGACGTGCCGGACGAGGACGAGCCGACCCGTATGCTGGTCGTGTGGTGTCGTGGTGGAACCGGAAGCGCGCTGCGCAGCTCGCCGCGGCCTGGCTCGCGTCGCGGAACCCGCGCGGCGGTGCCGTCGAGCGTCTCCGGCTCGACGACGTCAGCCCCGAGCTCGACGTGTACCTCGGCCAGGCCGCCTACCTCCAGCTGTCGCTGTACGAGACGATGGGCCGCGCCGGAGCCGGTGCCCCGACGCTCTCCGGCCGGCTGGTCACGGGCGTGCTCGCGACCACCGCACTCGAGCGGCACCGTGCCATCGTCGCGGAGATCGAGCGGGGCGGGCAGGAGCCGGCCGACCTGATGGCGCCGCACCGCGAGGCGATCGACCGGTTCCTCGAGCGGACGAACGGTGCCGACTGGTACGAGTCGATGCTCACCGGGTACGTGACCGCCGGCATCCTCAACGACCTGTTCGCGAACCTGCTCCGGTCGCTCCCGATCGACGTCCGGCAGCGCCTGCGCACCGTGTTCGACGCGCGGGAGGAACCGGCCGTGGTCGAGGAGCTCACGGCACGCATCGACGAGGACCCGGTCGTGGCGTCCCGTCTCGCGATGTGGGGGCGCCGCCTGGTCGGGGACACGCTCCTCGTGGCGCGGTCGGCGCTCGCCTCGCACGCCCGCGAGGACCAGGAGCGGCTCGAGCCGGTGTGGACCGAACTGATCGCGGCGCACACCCGGCGGATGGACGCGCTCGGCCTCACGGCCTGATCGGCCTGCTGGCTGGACCCCCGCGCGTCGACGAGAGCGAGCAACGGTCCGCCGATCACGGTGAGCAGCGCCACGGCGAGCAGCCGGACGGGCTCAGGCGCCCTGCTTGACCAGACGCTCGTAGTGCGCTTCGTCGGCAGCGGTCCGACGGCGGCCGAGCACCACCTGCGCCACGAGGGCGACCGCGGCGGCCCCGAGCAACGCGACGACCCAGATCCAGGTGCCGTCGTACGGCCACCCGGCCCAGGTCAGGACCTCCCAGAGGACCGCCGCGGCGATGCCGCCGACAGCCGGGCCGACCAGCACGCCACGGGTCGTGCGCAGTGGCACGACCACATGGGCGACGGCCCCGAGCAGGATCCCGCCGAGGACGGCGAAGAGGAGCTCCACGCCCGGGAGGGTCAGGCGACGAAGCCGATGCGGCGGGACTCCTCGGAGCCCACCTCGACGTACGCGAGCGACGCGACCGGCACGATGAACCGGCGGCCCTTGTCGTCCTTGAGGGACAGGTGCGTGGCCTTGGCCGCGAGGGCCTCGGACACGGCGGTCTCGATCTCGTCGGCGGTCTGGGCCGTCTCGAAACCGATCTCACGCGGGCTGTTGATGATGCCGATCTTGATGTCCACGAGGTCAGCGTAGTCGAGCGCACCCGGGCTGCCCGGAGCGTTCGCCGCGGGCGCACACCCGGTCCCGCACCCGGTCCCCGCACCCGGTCCCCGCATCCGGCGCGGGTGGCGCGCGATGTCGGCAGCGCTGGGTACCGTACGTGCGTGCCACCGACCACCCTGACGCCCGCGCCGGACCTCGGCTCGGTGTCGCGTGCGCTCGTCGAGGACCCTGCGCAGCAGGCGGTCCTGGCCCTGCCGGACGGCGAGCACGCCGCGGTGTTCGGCGCGCCGGGAACGGGCAAGACGAGCACACTGACGCGGCTCGTGGCCGACCGGATCGCCCGACCCGGTGCCGTCGACGCCGCTGGGCACGCCACCGTGCTCGCGCTCACCTCGGCCCGCATGGCGGCCACGGCGCTCCGGGACCGGCTCGCCGCCGCGGTCGACCGGGTCACGCCGGGCGCGCTCGCCCGGACCGTCAACTCCCTGGCCTTCCAGGTCGTGGCGCACGCGGCGACCGTGCAGGGCCAGGACGCTCCCACCCTGCTGACCGGCGGCGAGCAGGACCGCATCCTCGCCGACCTGCTCGCCGGACACGAGCTCGACGGCGGCGGACCGGACTGGCCGGCACCGATCACCGCGGTGGTCCGCGAGCGGGCGGGCTTCCGCACGGCGCTGCGTGACCTCATGATGCGTGCGGTCGCGGCCGGCATCGAACCCGACGACATGCGGGAGCTCGGGGACGAGACCGGGCACCCCGAGTGGCGTGCCGTCGGGGACCTCGTCGACGAGTACCGCGCCACCGTGACCGCGTTCCGGACGACCGCGCTGGACGCGGCAGAGCTCGTGGCGTTCGCGACCGCGGCCGTGCTGCGGGGGGACCTCCCGCCCGCGGTGGCCGCGCTGCGTCTCGTCGTCGTCGACGACGTGCAGGAACTCGTCGAGGGCGAGATCGCCCTGCTCGGTGCCCTGGCCCGTTCCGGCGTGCAGGTCGTCGCGTTCGGCGACCCGGACATCGCCGCCTCGGCCTTCCGCGGCGCGGAGCCGGACGTGCTCGGCCGCCTCGGTCCGCGCCTCGGCGTCACCGGCGTCCGGGAGATCGTGCTCGGCACGGTGCACCGGCACGCCGGACCGGTCCGGGCGCTGGTGACCGGCGTCACCGGCCGCATCGGCACCGCCGCCGCGGGCCGACAGCGCTCCGCCGTCGCCCGGGAGGCCCGTGGCCGCTCCGACGCCGTCCTGCACCTGGAGGCCCCGAGCCGGTCCGCGATGGTCGCCGCGGTGGCGAGGCGCCTCCGCGAACACCGGCTGCTCGACGGTGTGCCGTGGCACCGGATGGTCGTCGTCACCCGCAGCGGGGCGGCGATCCCGGAACTCGTCCGGGCGCTCTCGGTGGCCGAGGTGCCGGCGACCGCGGGCGCCGCGCCCACCCGGCCCCGGGACGAGACCGCGTCCCGGGCGCTCGTCGACGCGGCCGCCGTCGCCCTCGGTGTGGTGCCGCTCGACGCCCAGCTCGCGACCGCGTTCGCGACCGGACCGCTCGGCGGACTCGACACCCTGGCGATGCGACGGTTGCGGCTGGCGCTCCGGCGCGAGGAGCTGGCGGGCGGCGGGACCCGCACGTCCGACGAACTCCTGGTCGACGCACTCGGTGCCCCGGAGCGACTCGCGACGATCGACGCGCCCTTCGCCCGCCGTGCCGCACGGCTGGCGAGGAGCTTCGCGGCCGCGCGGCACGACGCCGAGACCGGGGCGAGCATCGAGGAGGTCCTCTGGGGGCTGTGGGAGCGCAGCGGTCTCGCGGGCACCTGGCGTGCCCAGTCGGTCGCCGGAGGTGTCGGAGCGGCCGAGGCCGACCGGCACCTCGACGCCGTGGTCGGGCTCTTCACGGCCGCCAAGCGGTTCGTCGAGCGGACGCCGGACGCCCCGGCGCGCGTCTTCGTCGACGACCTCCTCGGTGCCGACCTGCCCGAGGACTCCATCGGACCGGACCGGACCGCCGGGCGGGTCCGGGTGCTGACCCCCTCGGCCACCGTCGGACTGGAGTGCGACGTCGTGGTGGTGACGGGCCTCCAGGACGGCGTCTGGCCGAACACCCGCGTGCGGGGCAGCCTGCTCGACCCGGACGGGCTCGTCCGCGCCGCCGCCGGCGTCCCGCACTCGCCGACGGACGACCGGGCGGCGGTGATCGGCGACGAGCTGCGCCTGTTCGCCCGGGCCGTGTCCCGGGCGACGACGCAGGTCGTCATCGCGACCGTCGCGAACGACGACGAGTCCCCGTCGCCGTTCGTCCGGCTCGTCCCGGTCCCGCCGGACCGACAGCCGTCGGCGCACCCGCTGTCCCTGCGCGGCCTCGCCGGCTCGCTGCGTCGGCGCGTGGTCGCGACCGGCGACTCCGAGGCGGCGTCCGCACTCGCGCGCCTCGCCGCCGAGGACGTGCCGGGGGCGTCGCCGGACGACTGGTACGGCCTGGCCGAGCCGACGACCGACGCGCCGCTCGTCGACCTCGGCGCCACACCGGTCGTGCCCGAGGACGGCGACGAGCCCGTCCCGCCGACGGTGTCGGTGTCGCCCTCCCGCATCGGCACGTTCGAGGAGTGCCCCGTGCACTGGTTCGCGCAGACGTTCGGCGGCGGCGCCCCGAGCCCCGCGATGGGCATCGGGACGATCGTGCACGAGGCGATGGAGCACGCGACCGAGATCGACGTCGAGTCACTGTGGCAGCGGGTCGAGGGCCGGTGGGACGAGCTGACGTTCGAGTCGCCGTGGATCGCGGACCGTGAGCGCGCGAGGACCCGACGGATGATCGAGGGGCTCAGCGACTACCTCCGGACCACCGCCAGCGCCGGGCGTCGACTGCTCGGGGCCGAGTCCTCCTTCGCCCTGGTGACCGGCCCGGCCCGGGTGCGGGGGAGCATCGACCGGATCGAGGTCGACCCCGACGGCCGGATCAGCATCGTCGACCTGAAGACCGGGCGGTCGATGCCGAGCGAGAAGAACGACATGCCGGCCCATCCACAGCTCGCCGCCTACCAGCTCGCGGTCGCCGACGGCGCGGTCGAGGGCGTCCCGGTCGGAGCGGAGACCACCGACGCCCGGCTCGTCTTCGTGCAGAACCCGAAGGGCGCGCACGCGTACTCGGAACGGACCCAGCGCGCGCTCGACCCGGAAGCGCGCGAGGCGTACCGCGAGCGGTTGCACGGCGTCGCGCGCGGCATGGCGGGACGGACGTTCCTGGCGGCGGTCGACGAGCACTGTGACCGCGCCCGCACGGGCACCGAGTGCCGGATCCACGTCGTCGGCGAGGTGACCTGGTGAGCGCGGACGAGGCGCCGACAGCGGTGGACGGCGCCGGGACCGGTCGGACCGGGTCGGACCCCGCCGTCCCTGTACCCGGACCCGAGCACCGCGTGCCCGACGGCGGCGTCCCGCTGACACCGCGGGTCGGTGCCGACGCGATCGCGGACGCCCTCGGGAAGCCCCGACCCACCGAGCAGCAGCGGGCCGTGATCGAGTCACCGCTCGCGCCGGCCCTCGTCGTCGCCGGTGCCGGCAGCGGGAAGACCGAGACGATGGCCTCCCGTGTCGTCTGGCTGCTCGCGAACGGGTTCGTGCAGCCGGACCAGGTGCTCGGCCTGACCTTCACCCGCAAGGCCGCGGGCGAGCTCGGCGTGCGCATCAACGACCGGATCGCCGCGCTCGAGGACGCCGGGCTCATCGCTGCCGGCGACGCCTTCCTCGCGCCCACGGTGTCGACCTACAACGCCTTCGCGAACGCCGTCTTCCGCGAGAACGCCCTGCTCGTCGGCCGGGACGGCGAGTCACAGGTGCTCACCGAGCCGTCTGCCTGGCAGCTCGCCCGTCGGGTCGTCGTCGCCGCACGGGACGACCGCCTGGCCGGACTCGACCGCAACGTCGACACCGTCACCGCGGCCGTGGTGGCGCTCGCCGGGGCCGCGTCCGAGCACCTCGTGGACCCGGCGGACCTCCGTCGGTTCGCGATCGACTTCGGGGAGCTCCTGGAACTGCCCGGCTCGACCAGGGGCACGCCCTACAAGGCCGTCACCGACGCCGTCGCCGCGATCGGGTCGCTCGAACCCCTGGCCGACCTGGTGGAGGAGTTCCGTCGGCAGAAGGTCGACCGCGGCTTCGTCGAGTTCTCCGACCAGATCGCCCTGGCGCTCGCCGCGGCCGACGCCGCCCCGCGGGTGGCCGCCGACCTCCGAGCCCGCTTCGCGGTGGTGCTGCTCGACGAGTACCAGGACACCTCGGTCGTGCAGACGCGCTTCCTCGCGCGGCTGTTCCGGGACCACCCGGTGATGGCGGTCGGGGACCCGCACCAGTCCATCTACGGCTTCCGCGGAGCGAGTGCCGCGAACCTCGCCCGGTTCCCGGCGGACTTCGGCGCGCCCGCCGCCGACCCCGTCGTCACCTACGCCCTGTCGACGAGTTGGCGGAACCCCGTCGACGTGCTCGCCGCGGCGAACGCGGTCGTCTCCCCGCTCTCCGCCGCGTCCGACGTCCGGGTGGAGCAGCTCGCACCGCGACCGGGAGCGGACCGCGGCACGGTGGCGGTCGCCTTCCCGGAGACCCTGCCCGACGAGGCGGACGCCGTCGCCGCGTGGTTCGCGGACCACCGCGGGCGGAACCCGGACGGCTCGATGGCGCTCCTGCTGCGCGCCCGGAAGGACCTGGCGGCGTTCACCGCAGCGCTGGCCGCCCGCGGGGTGCCGTACCACGTGCTCGGGACGGGTGGGCTGCTGCAGCGGCCGGAGATCGTCGACCTGGTGGCTTGCCTCCGCGTGCTGCACGACCCGGCGGCGGGCAACGACCTCATCCGCCTGCTCGCCGGTGCCCGGTGGCGGGTCGGCGCGGCGGACATCGTCGCGCTGCACGGTCTCGCGCGCTGGTTGTTCGGCCGCGACCACACGCACAAGCGCCTCGACGACGACGTCACCGCGGCCTTCCGGGCGTCCGTCGCCGCGGGGGAGCAGGGCTCCGTGGTCGACGCGCTCGACTTCGTCACGACCGCGCCCGACGACCACTCCGCCCTCGCCGGCATCAGCCCGGCCGGCCGCGAGCGGATGCGCGCGCTCGGCGCCCAGCTCGCCACGCTGCGCTCCCGTGCCGGCGGGGACCTGGTCGACTTCGTCACGCTCGTGGTGCAGGAGATGCGGCTCGACATCGAGGTCGCCGCGCACGAGCAGGGCGGGTCGGCGTACCTCGACGCCTTCGTCGACGAACTGAGCGGCTTCGTGCAGACGGACGACCGTGCCGACCTCGGCGCCTTCCTCGGCTGGATCGACGCCGCAGCCCGCCGCGACGACATGGGGCCGCGGTCGGAGGAACCCGAGGGCGGGACCGTCCAGATCCTGACGATCCACGGCTCGAAGGGCCTGGAGTGGGACGCGGTCGCCGTGCCGCGGATGGTCGAGGGCGCCCTGCCCGCCCGGCCCCAGGAGGGGTCGACGGGGTGGCTCGGGTTCGGCCGGTTGCCGTACGAGTTCCGCGGCGACGCCGAGGAACTGCCCCGTCTGGCCTGGCGCGGGCAGGAGACCCAGAAGGACGTCGTCACGGCGATCGACGCCTTCAAGGACGAGGTCCGGGCGCGGAACGAGGACGAGGAACGCCGCCTGACCTACGTGGCGCTGACCCGCGCGAAGCACGAGCTGCTCGTCACCGGGTCCTCGTGGTCGACCGGGGTGAAGCCGACGGCCCCGAGCCGGTACCTGCACGACCTCGTCGACGCCGGGGTGCTCCCCGCCGACCGGATCCCGGAGGGCACCGCGCACGAGTCGAACCCGCTCGGCGACCAGGGAGCGACGCAGACCTGGCCGCACGTGCCGTTCGGCTCCCGCGGTCCGCGGGTGCTCGCCGCCGCGGAGCGCGTGCGCAACGCGAACCCCGGCGCCGCCGGTCGCCACGCCGCCGACATCGACCTGCTGCTCGCGGAACGCCGGGCGGCCCGGTCGGCCGCGCACGCGGTGGTCGTCCCGCACCGCGTCCCGGCGTCCGGTTTCAAGGACTACCTCGGCGAGCCGGACCGCGTCGCCGAACGGCTGCGCCGTCCGATGCCCGAGCGGCCGTACCGGGCCACCCGCCTCGGCACCCTGTTCCACCAGTGGGTCGAACAGCGTGCCCGTGGCGGTGGCGCCGCGGCGCCGCTCGGCGGGTGGGACGGCGGGCTCGACGCCTGGGCCGGCGAACTCGACCTCGACGTCGGGGAGACCGCTCCCGCCACCGACGGTGACCTCGCCGTCACCGACGACGACGCCCGACGGCTGGCCGACTTCCAGGAGACCTTCGCCCGGTCACGCTGGGCGGGTCTGACGCCCCTCGAGGTCGAACGCGAGATCCACATCCCGTTCCTCGGGCACAGCGTCGTGTGCAAGCTCGACGCCGTCTACGAGATCGACGGGCGGATCGAGGTGGTCGACTGGAAGACCGGCAAGGCCCCGACCGGTGCCGAGGACCTGGAACGCCGGCAGGTGCAGCTCGCGCTGTACCGGGTCGCGTACGCCGAGTTCACCGGCCGACCGATCGAGGACGTCGACGCGGTGTTCTACTTCGTGGCGGACGACCTCGAGGTCCGACCGACCTCGCTGCTCGACCGCGCCGGGCTGGAACGCGCCTGGCGGGACGCGATCGGCTGAGGCGAGCCGCGCCTCCAGGCCGGATCAGCCGTGCCGGCGCTCGGTCGAGGAGAGCAGCTGCTCGACCTCGCCGATCTCCATCGTCTCCGGCGACACCGCCTGCAGCGGCGCGGCCGACGGTGCGTGGACGGCCTCGGCCAGGCGGTGCATCATCGCGACCGCGTCGTCGACGACCTCGGTGCTCTTCACCTGCACACCGTGCAGCAGCCACTGGGCGGTCTCGAGCTCGTGGTGCACGCGGGCGCGTTGCCCGAGCTGTCGGTCCCGACCGCCACCGCCGGCGGTGTAGGCGCTGAGGACCGTGTCGAACGCCTCGCGGCGGCCGGCGAGCACCCAGGCCAGGTCCTTCGCCGGGTCGCCGAGGCGGAGTTCGCCCCAGCCGAGCACACCCGTGACCTCGTCGCCCTGCACGAGCAGCGAGTCGACGCCGAGCGAGCCGTGGACGACGGTCGGCGTGAACTGCCAGAGCTGCTGGTCGCGCGCGGCACCCTCCCAGCGCTCCTGGAGCGCGGCCGGCACGAGCTTCGTCGCGACGGCCCGGTCCATCACGGAGACCGCGGAGCGGAGCACCTCGAAGGGCGTCAGGGACGGCAGGCCGGCGTCCGTCACGAAGCTCGTGGGCAGGACGTGGAGCGCGGCGACCGCGCGGCCGACGCTGGTCGCCAGCTCCGGACGTTCCGTCAGGTCACGGAGCGCGGGGTGCTCGCCCTCGACGAACGTGGTGAGGATGGCGCGGGTTGACCCGATCGGCGCCTGTCCGCGGTACTCCGGGACGGCGAACGGGAGGCGCGTGCGGATCCCGGCGCTGAGCGCGCGGATTGCCACCAGGTCGGCGGACTGGCGGGCCTCGGCGCGCTGGTTCCGGGGACGGCGGATCGCCGAGCTGTGGCCCTCCGCGTCACGGACGACCGCCGACTCGTAGTCACCGGCGGCCACCGAGCCGAGCGTGCGCGTCCCGGTCAGGACGAGCCCGGGCACGGCCGTCGTCGCCAACGCGGCTAGAGTGAACTGCGATCCCGCCATGCCCATCAGGGTAGGTCCGCGGCACACCTGATCGGTGCGCGCCACGCTGACCCGGGACGTGTCGACCACGAGGAGATCCGCGTGACCGTGGAGTTCGCCGCCCGGCTGCCGCTCGCCCGCAACGAGCTCGACCGCGATGCCGAGTACCGCGCCACCCCCGACCTCGACCGCGTGCTGCGGGACGACCCGGCGACGCGGTTCCTGCCCGTCCACGCCGGCGCGATGCTCCGGGGCGGCGACGGCGCGCTCCGCTTCGTCGACGCCGGACAGGTACCCGAGGACGCGACGCTGCTCTACCTCGGACGCGCGGTCGCCGACGCCGCCGACGCTCCGGCCGGCACCCGCTTCGTCGCGGCGCTCGTCGACGACGACGCTGCAGCCGCCATCGAACCGGACACTGCGGCGTGGGAGAACCTGCGCATGTTCGGCACCGAGCTGTCCGCCCGCGACCAGGGCCTCGCGGTCGAGGCGGTCGCGATGGCGAACTGGCACGCGGTGCACGGCTTCTCGCCGCGGACCGGCTCGGCCACCGAGTCGACCTCGGGCGGGTGGGTCCGCCGCGACCCCGAGGGGCACCAGCACTTCCCGCGGACCGACGCGGCGATCATCGTCGGCATCACCGACGGCGAGGACCGCATCCTGCTCGGCTCGAACGCCGCCTGGGACGCGAACCGGTACTCGCTGCTCGCCGGGTTCGTCGAGCCGGGGGAGTCGCTCGAGGACGCCGTCCGGCGTGAGGTCTTCGAGGAAGCGGGCGTCACCATCGAGGAACCGGAGTACCTCGGCTCGCAGCCGTGGCCGTTCCCGGCGTCGCTCATGGTCGGGTTCCGCGCACGTGCCGTCGACGGCGACCCCTCCGCCGCCCGGCCGGACGGTGTCGAGATCCTCGACGTCCGCTGGTTCTCCCGCGACGAGATCCGCGAACAGGCCGGGGACACGATCCTGCTGCCCGGCCGGACCTCGATCGCCCGCGTGATCATCGAGGAGTGGTACGGCGGGCCGCTCGACCTGCCGTGACGATCGCACCCGGTGCCGGCGACCCGTCGACCCCGACCCCGGACGCGCTGCTCGCCGCACTCGACGCCGAGCAGCGGACGGTCGCACGGACGCTCCTCGGTCCGGTGGCCGTGCTGGCGGGCGCGGGGACCGGCAAGACCCGCGCGATCACGCACCGCATCGCCTACGGGGTCGCGACCGGCACGTACTCGCCCAACCACGTCCTCGCGCTGACCTTCACCACCCGGGCGGCGGGAGAGCTGCGCTCGCGGTTGCGCGCCCTCGGCGCCGGAGCCGTCCAGGCCCGGACGTTCCACGCCGCGGCGATGTCCCAGCTCGGGTACTTCTGGCCGGACACGGTCGGCGGGCACGCCCCCGGGCTCGTCGAGTCCAAGGGCCGGATGATCGCGCACGCCGCGGACACCATCGGCCTGCGGGTCGACACCCCGACGCTCCGCGACCTGGCCGGCGAGGTCGAGTGGCGCAAGGTGCAGCGGCTCACGTACGACGAGTACGAGTCCGCCGCGACCGAGCGGACGATGCCACGCGACACCTCGCCGTCCCGCGTGGTCGACCTCATGCGCGCGTACGAGCGGCTCAAGGACGACCGTCGGCAGATGGACTTCGAGGACGTGCTGCTCGCGACCCTCGGCATGGTGGAGTCCGAGCCCCGGGTGGCGTCCTACGTGCGTCAGCAGTACCGGTTCTTCGTGGTGGACGAGTACCAGGACGTCTCGCCCGTGCAGCACGACCTGCTCCGCGCGTGGCTCGGCGGTCGGGACGACCTGTGCGTGGTCGGTGACGCCAGCCAGACGATCTACTCGTTCACCGGCGCGTCCAGCCGCTACCTGCTCGGGTTCGGCTCGGAGTTCCCGCGCGCGTCCGTGCTCCGGCTCGAACGGAACTACCGCTCCACCCGGGAGGTCGTGCACGCGGCGAACGCACTCATGCGGGGGCAGCCGGGGGCGCTCGACCTCGTCGCGCAGGAGACCGTCCCCGGTCCGGAGCCGACGGTGCTCGCCTGCGCGCACGACGGGGACGAGGCCGCGACGATCGCCCGCCGCATCACCGAGCTCGTGGACGGCGGGGCGGCGTACGGCGAGTGCGCCGTCCTGTACCGCGTCGGCGCGCAGTCCGCGGCGATCGAGTCGGCGCTCGCCCGCAACGGGATCCCGTACCGGGTGCAGGGCGGGAAGCGCTTCTTCGACCGCCCGGAGGTGAAGCTCGCCGTGCACCACATGCGCGGCGAGGCGGTCCGGCAGACCGACGACGAACTCCTGCGCCGGGTGGAGCTCGTGCTGCAGATCAGCGGGTGGACGCGCACCCCGCCGGAGGGCACCGGTGCCGTGCGTGAGCAGTGGGAGGCCCTGCAGGCGATCATGCAGCTCGCCGAGTCCGCGCCGGCCGGGACGACCATGCAGCAGTTCACGGCCGACCTGGTGGACCGTGCCGCGACCCACCACGAGCCGGAACTCGACGCCGTCACGCTCGCGACGCTGCACTCGTCGAAGGGCCTGGAGTGGCCGCACGTCGTGCTCGCGGGCGTCGCCGAGGGGCTGCTGCCGATCTCGTACGCGACGACCGACGACGGCGTCGACGAGGAACGACGGCTCTTCTACGTCGGCATCACCCGTGCTCGTCGTTCCCTGACGCTGACGTGGTCCGGTCAGGGGTCCACACGGGGTGGGGCCCGGGTGGCGAGTCGGTTCCTGGCAGCCCTCGGCACGCACACCGCGGATGCGGAGCGACCCGCCGCACCGTGACCGACAGGTCCGTCCGGTCCACCAGGAGCTGCTGCGCGTCCGGGTACTGGGTCACCAGGGGGAGCCGCTCGAGGACCAGCCGGGTCACCGTCGTGGCGACCGTCGCAGCCCGGTAGGGCGACAGCGCGGCCACGGGACGGCCCCAGACCTGCGCGGCGATCGCCGGCCAGGCGGGGTCCGCGTCGGTGCGCTCGAGTTCCACGCACTGGAGGCACGGCCCGGCTCCCGGGACCAGGAACGGCCCGACGCGGACACGTCCGTCGCCCACCACCACCGGCAGGTGCGGGACCGACCGGCGACACCAGGCGGCCCGGACCGTCGGGTCGGTCACGTGGTCGGCGACGAGGACGGCGAGCGTCGGCGGCGGGTCGGGCTCGGGGACCGGGCCGCCGCGTGGCACCGACGTCCGCACGACGGTCACGCCGTCACCGGTGAGCATCCGGTCGAGCTCCTGCGCGAGCGGCCCGGCACCGGACACCTCGACCCGGGCGGCCGGCTCCGCGCCCAGGTCGACCAGGGCCGGAGCGGCGTCCCCGAGCAACCGGGCCGCGACGGCGGGCGGGCACCCGACGCTCCGGGCGACCCCGGCCATCGCGTCCCGTCCGGTCTCGCTCCGGAGCGCGCAGAGGAAGCGCTCCTCGGCCGTCGTCGGGACGGTGACCAGCGCGCGCGGCGGGTCGACCCCGAGCTGGACCGTGCACGGATCGCGCCAGATGAACTCGAGCGTCGGGTCGATGCGGATGCCCATGCGTCCACGCTGGCGCAGGCACCGCCGACGGGGCAGTCCGGACGCCGATCTGTGGACAAGACGAGGCGGGCCGGACGGTCGGGACGCAAGGCGGGTCGCGCCTCCCGTCCCGACCGGGGTGACTAGTGCCGCGGTCCGCCCTGCGGGTCGCCGTCGGCGGGCCCGGCCGCCGGACCGTCGCCGGACTCCTCGATGCCGGAGTCCTCGATGCCGCCGTCCTCGTCCTCGTGCGGACGGTCGGCGGTGGTGTCGTTGAGCAGGTCCTCGAGCGCTCGGTCGAACGCGTCGTCCTCCGGCGTCTGCGACGGGTCGCGGAGCCGGGCGACCAGGGACTCCGGCGCGTCGATGTCGTCCGAGCCGGGCACCAGGTCGAACGCGGCCCAGAGCGCGTCGCGCTCGCCGGCACCGAGTTCGTCGGTGACCCGCTGCCACATCGCGGCCGCTTCACGGAGTCGGCGCGGGCGGAGTTCGAGACCGACCAGCGTCGCGAAGGCGGACTCGGCCGGGCCTCCTGCGGCGCGGCGACGTCGCACCATCTCCGCGATCGCGCCGGAGCGGGGGAGACGGGCGGTCGCGGCGGCCGTGACGGTGTCGACCCATCCCTCGACGAGCGCGAGCATCGTCTCGAGCCGGGCGAGGGCGGCGTCCTGCTCCGGGGTCCGCGGCGGGATGAGCGCCCCGGAGGCCAGCGCGTCCCGCAGCTGCTCCTGGTCGGTCGGGTCGATGCCCGACAGGGACTCCTCGACCCGGTCGAACGGGATGTGCACGCCCTTGGCGTACTCCGTGATCGACGAGATGATGTGCAGCCGCAGCCAGCGTGCCGAGCGGAACAGCCGGGCGTGGGCGAGCTCGCGGACGGCGAGGTAGATGCGCACCTCGTCGGCCGGGACGTCCAGGCCCTCGGCGAACTCGGCGACGTTCTGCGGCACGAGCGCGGCGAGCTGCTCGTCGAGGAGCGGGACGCCGACGTCGCCGCCGGAGACGACCTCCTTGGCGAGCTGCCCGACGACCTGGCCGAGCTGGATCGCGAAGAGCGCACCACCGACCCCGCGCATGGCCTTCGAGACGTCGCCGAGCATGAGCTTGAGCTCCTCGGGCGCGCGCTGGTCGATCGCCTCGGTGAGGGCGGTCGCGATGCTCGACGCCACGGGCTCGGCGATCTGCGACCACACGGGTGCGGTCGCCTTCGCCCACTGCTCGCGCGTGTAGACGCTCGGTGTCGAGGTGAGTTCCGCGACGGTGGTCACCTCGTCGAGCCAGAGCGCCGCGACCTGGAAGGCCTGCGCCGCTGCCTGCGCGGTGGCGGGGTCGAGCGGCTGCTCGCCCTCGCGGGCGATCGTGGCGGCGCGTTCGGCCGTCACGGTGAAGTCGATGCCGTCGCCGCCGTCCTGCGCCGCCCGCTGGAGCTGGCTCATGAGGTTCGCGACGAAGGTCGGGTCGTTCGGCAGGCCGGCGGCTCCGGCGAGCTGCGACGGGTCGATCTGGCCCTCGCCGGACAGGAGCTTGCGGAGCATCTCCCGGAAGTCGTCGTCCGGCCCCGGCTGCGGTTGATCAGGCATGCCGACTACGCTAACCGCTGCCCGTGAGGCCGTGCCTGGGACCGGCCCGGGCAACCGCCCGTCCGGCTGCGCCGTGGGCGAACAGCCCCCGGAAGGACCCGTGTGACCCTCTTCGCCCCCGCCCCCCGTCGTCGCTCGCGCTCACGGACGGTCGGCTGGGCCTTCGTCGTCGGCGCCCTCGTCCTGGCGGTCGTCGCGAGCCTGCTGCCGAGCCCGTACCTCATCGAGATGCCCGGCCCGGTGTTCAACACGATCGGCACGCAGCGGCAGGGGACCGGCAAGGACGCGAAGGACGTCGAACTCATCCAGATCGACGGGCACCGCACCTACCCGACGTCGGGCGCGCTCGACATGCTCACGGTCAGTGTGCAGGGCACGGCGACCGAACGGCCGCCGTGGACGAGCGTCATCCGCGCCCTCTTCTCGGAGTCCGAGGCGGTGGTGCCCGCGAGCGCGATCTACCCGCCCGGACGGACGACCGAGCAGGTGAACGAGCAGGACGCCGCGGACATGACGAACTCCCAGCAGTCCTCCGTCGCCGCGGCCCTCGTGCAGGAGGGGTTCGAGGTCCCGAGCGAACTCGAGGTGGGCACCGTGCAGCAGGGTTCCCCGGCCGACGGCGTGGTCCGTGAGGGGGACGTCATCACGGCGTTCGACGGCACGTCCCTCACCACGAACTCCGACGCGTCGACCCTCCGGGAGCTCGTCGCGGAGCACGGCACGAGCGCACCGGCGACGATCACCGTCGAGCGGGACGGGGCGACGCGGGAGCTCTCGGTCACCCCGCGGACCGAGCAGGGCACCGCGCTGCTCGGCGTCGGCGTGGTCGAGCACTACGACTTCCCCTTCGACGTCGACATCGCGCTGCAGGACGTGGGCGGGCCCTCGGCGGGCATGATGTTCGCGCTCGGGATCATCGACGAGATCACGCCCGGCGCGTTGAACGGCGGCGAGCACGTCGCGGGGACCGGCACGATCACCGCCGGTGGCGCGGTCGGACCGATCGGCGGCATCCGGCAGAAGCTCCACGGCGCCGAGTCGGCGGGCGCCACGGTGTTCCTCGCCCCGAAGGCGAACTGCGACGAGGTGGTCGGACACGTCCCGGACGGCCTCGACGTGTACGCGGTCTCGACGCTCGACCAGGCGGTCACCGACCTCGAGACGATCGCGGCGGGCCGGAGCACGGCCGGTCTCGAGCGCTGCACCTCCTGAGCGCCCGGCGCGCTGCCGCGGTCTCCGGGCCGCCGGCCTCCCGGACGACCGGCACGGACGGCCAGGACGGCTCGGCCGGGAGACCCGGGGCGCGATCCTGAGATGCGGCACAGGTTCACTGTCGGCCGGGACGAATAGGATCGTCAGCACTGACGGCTCGGCCTGCCGGCGCCGCCGGTCCGACACGTCTGGAGCACAACAAGTGACGAACACCTCGTCCACCGCGGGACGGCGCTCGCCGCGTGTCCCGATCGTGGTCACGATCATCGTGCTGGCCGCACTGGTGATCGGCTTCTTCATCTTCGCCAGCCTGTACACCGACTACGCGTGGTTCGCGCAGCTCGGGTTCGAGCGCGTCCTGACCACCCGGTGGCTCGCCGGGACGGCCATGTTCGTCGCCGGCTTCCTGGGCATGGCGATCCCGGTCTGGCTGAGCATCGTCCTCGCCTTCCGGTTCCGTCCGGTCTACGCGAAGCTCAACGCGCAGCTCGACCGCTACCAGCAGGTCATCGAGCCGCTGCGCCGCGTCGTGGTGCTCGGCATCCCCGCGGTGCTCGGCGTCTTCGCCGGTCTGGCGACCGCACCGCGCTGGAGCACTGTCCTCGAGTACCTCAACCGGACGCCGTTCGGCAAGACCGACCCGCAGTTCGGGCTCGACGTCGGGTTCTACGTCTTCGAGCTGCCGTTCTGGCGCGCCGTCGTGGCGTACTCCTCCGCCGTCGTGCTCATCGCCGGCCTCGCCGCGCTCGCCGCGACGTACCTGTACGGCGCGATCCGCTTCGGCGGTCGAGAGGTCCGCATCTCGAAGGCCGCGCGCATCCAGCTCGCGATCACGGCCGCGCTCTACATCGCGCTGCAGGCCGCCAGTCTCTGGCTCGACCAGTACACGGCGCTGACGAAGGACAACTCCCTCATCACGGGCGCGCAGTACACCGAGGTGAACGCGACGATCCCGGGCCGCGAGATCATGGCGGGCATCGCGGCGATCGTGGCGATCCTGTTCATCGTGACGGCGGTCATCGGCCGGTGGCGCGTGTCGATCATCGGGACCGGGCTGCTCCTGGTGTCCGCGATCGTCATCGGCGGGATCTACCCCTGGATCGTCCAGCGCCTGCAGGTCGCACCGAGCGAGCGCTCGTTCGAGTCCGCGTTCATCCAGCGGAACATCGACGCCACCCGGGACGCCTACAACGTCGCCGGGGTCCAGGAACAGGACTACGACGCCACCACCACGGCGACGACCGGTGCCCTGTCCGAGGACGCCCAGACGACGGCGAACATCCGCATCATCGACCCCAAGATCGTCTCGGACACGTACAGCCAGCTCCAGCAGTACCGGCAGTACTACAAGTTCCCCGACCAGCTCGACGTCGACCGCTACCAGGTGGACGGCAAAACCGAGGACACCGTGCTCGCGGTGCGTGACATCGACCTCGACGGCCTCGGTGCCTCGGCCACCCAGTACAACCGGACGTTCGTCTACACGCACGGCTACGGCGTCGTCGCGGCGTACGGCAACCAGCGGGCATCCGACGGCAAGCCGGTGTTCATCGAGTCGGGCATCCCGGCCGGCGACACCCTCGGCAAGTACCAGCCGCGCGTCTACTTCGGCGAGAACTCGCCGGCGTACTCGATCGTCGGGGCACCGGAGGGCACGAAGGACGTCGAGCTCGACTACCCGTCCGGCTCGGACGACGACGACGGCAACGCCACCACGACCTACGCGGCGGACGGCGGACCGAAGATCGGCAACTTCTTCAACCGCCTGGTCTACGCGGCGAAGTTCCAGTCGGAGCAGATCCTGCTGTCGAACGCCGTCAACGCCGACTCGCAGATCCTGTACGACCGTGACCCGGTCAAGCGCGTGCAGAACGTCGCGCCCTACCTGAAGCTGGACCAGGACGCGTACCCGGCGATCGTCGACAACCGCATCAAGTGGATCGTCGACGGCTACACGACGAGCAACGCGTACCCGTACTCGCAGAGCCAGAGCATGACGGACAGCATCAACGGCACCGAATCCGGCAGCTTCCGCACCGACCAGGTGAACTACATCCGGAACTCGGTGAAGGCCACGGTCGACGCCTACACGGGCAAGGTCACGCTCTACGCCTGGGACACGAAGGACCCGGTGCTCGAGACGTGGCAGAAGGTCTTCCCGACGTCGCTGCAGCCGGTGTCCGCGATGAGCGCCGACCTGCTCGCCCACGTGCGCTACCCGACCGACCTGTTCAAGGTCCAGCGGAGCATCCTCGGCACGTACCACGTCACCAACGCGAACTCGTTCTACTCGGGCGACGACGCGTGGACGACGCCGGTCGACCCGACCTCGACCTCGACGAGCGCCGGGGACGCCGACTCGGCGGGCACCACCACCGGGACGAACGCGAACACCACGAACGCGCTCGGGACGCAGACCACGGCGACGAACCCGGACCAGCAGGACCCGTACTACCTGACGATGAAGGTGCCGGGCGCGGGCACGGCCTACTCGCTGTACAGCACCTACATCCCGAAGCAGAACTCGTCGTCGAACGCGCGGAACGTGCTGACCGGCTACCTGGCCGTCGGATCCGACGCCAGCGGGGCAGGCAAGGGCAAGAAGGGCGAGGGCTACGGCAAGCTCACGCTGCTGACGATCCCGAAGACCGACAGCATCCCCGGCCCGTCGCAGGTGCAGAACCTGTTCAACTCCGACCCGGCCGTCTCGCAGGAGCTCAACATCCTCAAGCGGGGCAACAGCACCGTCAAGCAGGGCAACCTGCTGACGCTGCCGGTCGGTGGTGGGTTCCTCTACGTGCAGCCGGTGTACGTGCAGTCCACGTCGAGTGGGTCGTACCCGCTGCTGCAGAAGGTGCTCGTGGCCTTCGGGGACAAGATCGCGTTCGAGGACACGCTCGACGAGGCGCTCGACGAACTGTTCGGCGGCAACTCGGGCGCGGCCGCGGGTGACTCCGGTGCGGCTGCGGGGAACTCGGACTCCGACGACGAGGGCTCCGACACGTCGACGGGTGGGAGCTCGACGGGCGGTGCCACCGGTGGTGCGACCGGCGGCGCGACCGGTGGGTCGTCCTCCGGCGCTGCGACGCCGGACCTGCAGCAGGCGCTGTCCGAAGCGGACGAGGCGCTCCGGGCTCGTGAGCAGGCGTACGCCGACAACGACCTGGTCGCCGCCGCCGAGGCCGACCAGCGACTGCAGGAGGCCGTCGAGGACGCCATCGCAGCGCAGGGTGGCAGCGGCTCCGACGGTTGATGCGGGCGGGCGGGGTGCTCGATTTGGCACCCCGCCCGATCCCGTGTAGTGTTTTCCATGTGCCGCGGGGTGGAGCAGTTCGGTAGCTCGCTGGGCTCATAACCCAGAGGTCGTAGGTTCAAATCCTGCCCCCGCAACCAACGCGACACGAGAAGCCCCGGTCCTCACGGACCGGGGCTTCTTCGCGTTCCCGGCCCCTCTGCCCGTTCAAGCCGATCCCGGCGCGCTCGCGCCGTCCGGTGCCTCCGGACGTCCTCTGCTCGTCGTGGCTCATCGTCGCGTCCGCCGTCGGGGTCGACACGCCGGGGTGCGTGGAGAACGAACGGGAGGCCCGGCGCCAGCTGGCACCGGGCCTCCCGTCCGTCACCGGTCCTGCCAGGACGCGGTCGCTCGCTCAGCTCGTGGCGCGTGCGCCACGGACGCCGCGGCCGAGCGCGTCGATGCGCGCGAGCTCGTCCGAGGTGAACGTGACGTCAGCGGCCGTGACGTTCTCGGCGACGCGCCCCGGATTCCGCGATCCCGGGATCGGGACGATGTCGTCGCGCTGCGCCAGGATCCACGCGAGCGCCAGCTGCGAGAGGGAGACGTCCTTCTCCGCAGCGAGCTCGGTGAGCCCTGCGACGACCGCGGTGTTCGCGTCCCAGTTCTCCGGGGCCCACCACTCCAGCCACTGGCGGATGTCGTCCTCCGCGTAGGCGCTCCGCGGTCGCACTGCGCCGCTGAGGAAGCCGCGTGCCAGGGGTGAGTAGGCGACGAGACCGATGCCGAGTTCGTCGACGACCGGGAACAGGTCCTCCGACTCGCGGGCGAAGACCGAGTACTCGGTCTGCAGCACGGAGATCGGGTGGACCGCGTGCGCCCGGCGGATGTTCTCGGCGTCGGTGTTCGACAGGCCGAGGTAGCGGACCTTGCCGGCCTGCACGAACTCCTGCATGACGCCGACGACGTCCTCGACCGGGACCTGCGGGTCGTGCACGTGCTGGTAGAGCAGGTCGATCGAGTCGGTGCCGAGGTTGCGCAGACTGGCGTCGACGACGTCGCGGATGTGGTCGAGCTGCGAGTTCGGGGCGTACGTGTCCGTGAAGCCGAACTTCGTCGCGATCGTGACCTGGTCGCGGATCGGGGCGAGTGCGGCGCCGAGGAGCCGCTCACCGCTTCCCCAGCCGTAGAGCTCCGCGGTGTCGAAGTGGGTGACGCCGAGGTCGTGCGCGTGCCGGATCGCGGCGACGGATTCCGTGTCGTCGCCGGGGCCGTACGCGAAGGTCGTGCCCATCGCGCCGTAGCCGATCGCGCTGACGACCAGGCCCTGTCGTCCGAGTGTTCGTTGCTGCATGTCGTCCTCCTGGAACGGATCGTGGTTCGAGTGGCACTGTACGCCGTACTTGTCAGAGTCTGTCAACTACGGCAGACGCTGACTCAGGGGTACGATCGAACCATGAGCGAGACGGCGGAGGCACGGCCTGGACTACGGGACATCGCCCGCGATGCAGTGCGAGCGCGCATCGCCGCGGTCGCCATCGCCCGGTTCGACGCGGAGGGGTTCGACCGGGTGACGGTCGAGCAGGTGGCTGCGGAGGCGGGCATCTCGGCACGGAGCTTCCACCGGTACTTCCCGGCGAAGGAGGACGCGGTCATCGGTGACCCGGCCCGGCACGGTGCCGCCCTCGCCGCGGCGTTCGGCGCACGTCCGGCGGACGAACCGGTCTGGAGCGCCCTGCGTGAGGCCTTCGTGGCGATGCTCGAGCACGGCAGCGACGACGATCCGGAGACCGGACGGCGCTCCGTCCGGGTGATGCTGAGCACACCGTCGCTCCGGGCGCGGAACACCGAGAAGCACCACGCCTGGGCCGAGGTGCTCCTCCCGTTGGTGGTCGACCGGCTCGGGGGGACGGACGGCGACCTGCGTGCGCGGACGGTCGTGCAGGCCGCGCTCGGGTGCTTCGACGTCTCGGTGGCGAGGTGGGCGGAGGGCGGCGACGACGTCGTGGGGATCCTGCGGCGGTCGTTCGACGTCCTCGACGTCCGGTCCTGACGGAGCCCGGCGTGGTTAGCCTGGCACCGTGACGACACTGACCATCGCCGCGGCGCAGTTCGCCCCCGGAGACGACCCAGCCGCGAACCTCGAGACCGTCCGCGCCGCCGCCGTCGACGCGGTCGCGCGCGGCGCCCGCCTCCTGGTCACGCCCGAGTACACCTCGTACTTCACCGCCGACATCGACGACCGCTTCGTCGCGGCCGCGCAGCCGCTCGACGGCTCGTTCGTCACGGGCCTCCGTCGGATCGCGCGGAGCACCGGCATCGCACTCGTCGTCGGCGTCGCCGAGGCGGGGGAGACCCCGGGTCGGTTCCGCAACACGCTCGTCGCGATCGGTGCGGACGGCTCGGTCCTCGAGACCTACCGGAAGGTGCACCTGTACGACGCGTTCGGCTCCCGGGAGTCCGACCGCATCGAAGCCGGCGACCCCGCGCAGCTGCCCGTCGTGGAGGTCGACGGCGTCCGGGTCGGGCTGGAGACCTGCTACGACCTGCGGTTCCCCGAGGTGACGCGACGTCTCGCCGCGACGGACACCGGGGCCGCGGACGTCGTCGTGCTGCCGGCCGAGTGGGTCCGTGGTCCGGGCAAGGAGCACCACTGGCGGACCCTGCTCACGGCGCGCGCCGTCGAGAACACCGTGTGGGTGCTCGGGGTCGGTCAGGCGCCCCCGGTCGGGATCGGGGCGTCGGTGGCGCTCGACCCGACGGGCACCGCGGTCGCAGCGCTCGGCGCGGAACCGGGGCTCCTCGTGGTGACGGTGGACACCGCGGTCACGGACCGCGTGCGGGCGGTGAACCCGTCGCTGTCCCTCGGTCGTTACGCGGTGGTCCCGCGGGACTGAGCGAGCCCGGCCAGCCGTGACACGGCCTCCTCGAGGACCGACCGGCGCTTGCAGAACGCGAACCGGATGAGCGACCGGTACCCGTCGACGTGGTCGGGCCGGACGAAGGCGGACACCGGCACCCCCACGACGCCGACGAGCCGTGGGAGCTCGAGGCAGAGCGCGCGGGCGTCGTCGTGTCCGAGCGGAGCGGCGTCCGCGATGACGAAGTAGCCGGCGTCCGGGCGCAGCACCCCGAACCCGGCGTCGGCCAGGCCCGTGGCGAGGAGCTCCTGCTTCGCCCCGAGCTCGGCGGCGATCCCGGCGAACACCGCGTCGGGCAGGCGGAGCCCGGTCGCGATCGCCGGCTGGAAGGGCGCCCCGTTGACGAAGGTCAGGTACTGCTTGACGGTCGTGATCGCCTCGACCAGCGCTGCCGGGGCCGTGAGCCAACCGATCTTCCAGCCCGTCGTGTTGAAGGTCTTCCCGGCGCTGGAGATCGACACCGTGCGGTCCCGCGCTCCGGGCAACGACGCCGGCGGCACGTGGGTGCCGGCGAACGCCAGGTGCTCGTAGACCTCGTCGGTGACGATCACGGCGTCGTGGCGCTCCGCGAGCTCGACCACGGTGCGGAGCACCTCGACCGGCAGCACCCGACCCGTCGGGTTGTGCGGGGTGTTCACGAGGACCACGCGGGTCCGGTCGGAGAACGCGGCGCGGAGGTCCGCCTCGTCCGGCAGGAAGTCCGGCGCCCGGAGCGGGACCGTGACGTGCTCCGCGCCGGCGAGTCGGATGAGCGCGCCGTACGCGTCGTAGAACGGCTCGAAGGTGACGACCTCGTCGCCGGGCTCGACCAGCGCCAGGAGGGTGGCGGCCAGGGCCTCGGTGGCACCGGCGGTGACGAGGACCTCCCGGTCGGGGTCGACGTCGAGCCCGTACCAGCGCGCCTGGTGCTCGGCGACGGCGGCGCGCAGGTCCGGGGTCCCGCGGCCGGGCGGGTACTGGTTGGCACCGTCCCGGATCGCACGGACGGCCGCGTCGAGGACCTCTGCGGGCCCGTCCTCGTCCGGGAACCCCTGCCCCAGGTTGACGGCGCCGGTCGCTGCGGCGAGGGCGCTCATCTCCGCGAAGACGGTCGGCGCCGGCACCCCGTCGGGGCCCAGCAGCATCGCTCCCTCGGCGGCTCGGAGCCACGGACCGGTCTGCCGCATGCGCGACCCCTCTCACCCTCGGGGCACCGGCCGGGAGGCTCGGCGCGCGTCGGACCCCAACCTAGCCTCCGCCCGGCAGTCGCCTCCGGTGGTCGCCTCCGGCGGACATCTGCGGGTCGAGCACACAGCTGACGCATACGATCGGCTTGGTCAGCTCGCAGCTGCGCCATCAGGACCGCCCAGGTCGGTGGAGAAGACTGCAGGAGCTTTGGAAGGAGCACGTCCAGCATGAGCGACACACACCACGGACACGGCGACGACGACCGTCGCGACGAGACCACCGGTCCGCACGAGTCGAACGGGACCCGCCACGGGCACCACGACGCCGACGACACGGACGTGGTGGGGACGACTCCGGCGCAGGAGACCGAGCAGTTCGCTGCCGCCTCCGACCACACGGACCGGTACACCGCCCCGTACCCGACCGCCGACGCAGGGTCCGCGGACGCGGCACCGACGGCCGAGTACGGCCAGTACGGCCAGTACGCGCAGCAGGGTCAGTACGGCCAGGGCGGGCAGTACGGCTCGGGTCGGTACGGCTCGGACCAGTACGGCTCGGGTCAGTACGGGAGCGGCCAGTCCGGCACTGCGCAGTACGGGCAGGACCAGTACGGGGCCGGCCAGTACGGCACCGCCCAGTACGGGCAGGGCAAGTACGGCGAGCACGACCAGTCCGGCACCGGGTACGGCCAGGGCCAGTCCGGGCAGAGCCAGTACGGCCAGCAGGACCAGCACGGCCAGGGCCAGTACGGTCAGCAAGGCACGTACGGGCAGAGCCAGTACGGCCAGCAGGGCACGTACGGACAGGACGCACCCCGGTACGGCGAGCACGCGAGCGAGCACCACACGACCTCCGGCGCGAGCGCGTTCGGAGGGGCCGCCGACCAGCAGCCCGCCAACGGCCACTACTTCAGCGGCGCCGCGGCCGCGACCAGTACGACCCCGCGTCAGCGCTCCGGCCGCAACCGCCTGCTCGTACCGCTCCTCGCCACAGCCTTGGTCGGCGGTCTCATCGGCGGCGGCGTGGTCTGGGCTGCCGACTCGGTGACGGACAGCGGCACGGTCGTCAGCGGCTCGGGCACCTCGCAGAGCGGTGGCAACCTCACCGTGAACGACTACGACTCCGCCACCGTCGTGACCGCGGTCGCCGCCAAGGCCACCCCGTCGGTCGTCACGATCAACGTCTCCGCGAGCAGCGAGGCCGGCACGGGTTCGGGTGTCGTGCTGAACAAGGAGGGCTACATCGTCACGAACACCCACGTGGTGACGCTCGACGGCGACAGCGCGAACGGCACCATCTCGGTGACGACCTCGAACGGCAAGGTCTACAAGGGCACGCTCGTCGGCACCGACCCGACGGTCGACCTGGCGGTCATCAAGATCGACGCGCCCGACCTCACGCCGATCGACTTCGCCGACTCGTCGAAGCTCAACGTCGGCGACACCGCGGTCGCGATCGGTGCGCCGCTCGGCCTGTCGAACACCGTCACCGACGGCATCGTCTCCACGCTGAACCGCAGCATCCAGGTCACCTCGAGCGACCCGAACGCCGGCGGCGACACGAACGAGGGCCAGGGCAACAACGGCAACGGCCCGTTCGACTTCTGGGGCAACGGCGACAACGGCAGCAGCTCCGGAGCCAGCACGACCGTCTCGCTCCCCGTGATCCAGACCGACGCGTCGATCAACCCCGGCAACTCGGGTGGCGCGCTGCTCGACGACAAGGGCGCGCTCATCGGCATCAACGTCGCGATCGCCAGCGCCGGCAGTTCGGACTCGTCCAGCTCGCAGGCCGGCAGCATCGGCGTGGGGTTCTCGATCCCGTCGAACCTGGTCAAGCGCGTCGCGACCGAGATCGTCGAGAACGGCAAGGCCACCCACGGTCTGCTCGGCGCATCCGTCGGCGACGCGACCGAGGACGCGAGCGCCACGCAGGTGGGCGCACTCATCAAGGACGTCACCTCGGGCGGCGCGGCGGCCGACGCCGGGCTCCAGAAGGGCGACGTCGTGACGAAGCTCGGTGACGCCTCCATCGCGGACGCCACCGACCTCACCGCGCAGGTCCGCTTCTACGCCGGTGGTGCGACGACCGAGATCACCTACGTCCGCAACGGGGAGACCCGCACGGCGAACGTCAAGCTCGGCACGTACGACAGCTCGAACTGACCCGGGACGCTCCGGACGGGAGGCTCCCCACCAGCTGGTGGGGAGCCTCCCGTGCGTCCGCCGGGGCGCGGCGGGGCGCGGCCAGGTGGCCGCCCCGGGTGCTTGATAGGCTCGGGTCCGCTCTGCGGAGACGGCCCCGGCGGGCCGTGCCGCGCCCGCCGGACCCCGAGGATCACATGCAGCACGACGGACAGGCCCTGCCGGGTGTCTCCTACGTCATGCCCGTCCTCAACGAGGTCACCGAGGTCCGCGCGGCGGTGGGCAGTCTGCTCGAGCAGGACTACCAGGGGCCGTTCGAGGTCATCCTGGCCCTCGGCCCCTCGATCGACGGCACGAACGAGCTCGTCGCCGAGATGAGCGCCGCGGACCCGCGGATCCGCGCGGTCGAGAACGCGGTCGGCTCCACGCCGGCCGGGCTGAACGTCGCGATCCGGGCCTCCGAGCACCCGATCGTCGTCCGGGTCGACGCCCACAGCGTCCTGCCGCGGGACTACACGCGGATCGCCGTGCGGACCCTGCAGGAGTCCGGCGCGGACAACGTCGGCGGCATCATGCGCGCCGAGGGCCGCACCCCCTTCGAGAAGGCCGTCGCCCTGGCGTACGGCAGTCGCGTCGGCCTCGGCGGCACCCCGCACCACGTCGGCGGGCAGGCCGGACCGGCCGAGACGGCGTACCTCGGGGTGTTCCGACGGGAGCGGCTGTTCGCCGTCGGGCTCTTCGACGAGGGCATCAAGCGCGGGCAGGACTGGGAGCTCAACCGGCGCCTGCGCACCACCGGCGGCACGGTCTGGTTCACCCCCGAGCTCGTCGTCACCTACCGGCCCCGGCCGAGCCTCCGCCGTCTCGTCCGCCAGTTCGTCGCGACCGGGCTGTGGCGCGGTGAACTCGCCCGACGCTTCCCCGCCGGCAACGGCCTGCGCTACTTCGTCCCGCCGGCGATGGTCGTCGCCGTCGCGCTCGGCCTGGTCGCCGGGCTCGTCGGTGTGGTCGGAGCGTTGCTCGGCAGTCCCGTCGCCTGGGCGACGGTCGGCTTCGTGGTCCCGGCGGTCTACCTCCTCTTCGTCGTCGTCGGCGCCCTCGCGGTGTCACGACGGTCGGACCCGGCGACACGGGCGTGGCTGCTCGTCGTCCTGCCGTGCATCCACGTCGGCTGGGGCGTCGGCTTCATCATCGGGTTCCTCACCCGGACCTCCGATCTGACCACGCACACGGGACGGTGACCGACATGGCCGACGACGACCGCGGGAACGGCGGCCTGCCGGGTCCCTCCGACAGCCGCGGGTTCGCACGCCCCACCTCGATCGCGGAACTCCGCGCCGTCGCCCAGCCGGACGAGGTCCGCGCCCGGGCGAACGCGGAGCACTGGACGGCCTCGCTGTACCTGCGGGACATCTCGCCGTATCTGACCTCGGTGCTGCTCCGGACCCGGGTCAGCGCGAACCAGGTCACCGGCCTGATGATCCTGGTCGGCTGGTCGACCGCGGCCGCACTCCTCATCCCGGGCATCTGGGGCGCGCTGCTCGCCCTCGTGCTCGGGCAGCTGCAGATGCTCGTCGACTGCTCCGACGGCGAGGTCGCGCGCTGGCGGGGCACACGGTCCCCGGCCGGCATCTTCCTCGACAAGGTCGGGCACTACACCACCGAGGGACTCATCCCGATCGCGCTCGGCGTCCGCGCGGCGACGTGGCCGATCGAGGGCGTCGACTGGATGTGGACGACGATCGGCTGCGCGCTCGGCCTGGTCATCGTGCTCAACAAGGCGCTCAACGACATGGTGCACGTCGCCCGTGCCCACGGCGGCATGGAGAAGCTCGCCGACCGCCGCGACGGGGTGACGGTGCCGTCCGGTGCCCGCCTCGCGACGCTGCGTCGGGTGGCGCGGTTCCTGCCGTTCCACCGTCTGTACCACTCGGTCGAGCTGACGATCATCACGTTCGTGGTCGCGCTCGTCGCCCTCGTCGTCGGGCACCCGCTGGCCGACCGGGTCCTGGTCGGGGCACTCCTGCCGCTCGCGGTCCTCGCGACGGTCGGGCACTTCCTCGCCATCATCTCGTCGAAGCGGGTCCGCGCGTGATGCCGGGGACCGATCGGCGTCGCGCGGTCCCGCACCGCGAGCGGCCACGGGTCGCCGTGGTCAGCCTGACGCAGGGGACCCGGCCGGAGGACCTCCGCCGTGGCCTGGACAGCGTGCTCGCGCAGCAGGACGTCGACCTCGACGTCGTGTGCGTCGGGAACGGGTGGGAACCGGTGGACCTGCCGGACGGGGTCCGGGCGCTGGCGCTGCCGGAGAACCTCGGGATCCCCGCCGGTCGGAACGCCGGGGCGGCGGCGGTCGACGGCGACTACGTGTTCTTCCTCGACGACGACGCCTCGGTGCCGTCGCCGACGTTCCTGCGCGACGCGATCGCGCTCTTCGAGCGGGACCCCTCGCTCGGGCTCGTGCAGCCGCGGGTCGTCGACCCGAGCGGCGCCGCGAACCCCCGACGCTGGGTGCCGCGCATCCGCAAGGGCGACCCGGAGCAGAGCTCTCCGGTGTTCTCGGTCTGGGAGGGCGCCGTCGTCCTGCCGATGGACGTCTGGCGCGCCGTCGGAGGCTGGGGTGCGGAGTACTTCTACGCGCACGAGGGGATCGAGCTCGCGTGGCGGGTCTGGGACGCCGGTCGTCGCACCTGGTACGCGGGGGAGCTCGTCGCGAACCACCCCGCGATCGACCCCGCTCGGCACCGTGAGTACGTGCGGCTCAACGCGCGGAACCGGGTCTGGCTGGCCCGACGGAACCTGCCCGCCGTCCTCCGGCCGCTGTACGTCGGCAGTTGGGCTGCCATCCAGGTCCTGCGCTGGTGGCGCTCCCCGCGGCGCCTCACCACCTGGTTCGCCGGCGTCGCCGAGGGGTGGCGCGCGGACTGCGGGCCGGTCCGGGTGATGGGATGGTTGACGATCGGCCGGATGACGCTCGCGGGTCGACCGCCCGTCGTCTGAGACCCGGCGCGCGCCTCGGACTCGCCCGACCCCGACACGACCACCATCCACCGACCGACCACCACGCAGGAGCAGAGCATGGCCATCGTCAAGGACGCCCGCACCGCGATCCGTCTCGTGGCCCGCCTGCTGCGGTCGCGGAAGGTCCGCGCGCAGCTGGCCCGTCGCCTGCCCTCGGTCCCGCGGCCCGCACCGGGGTCGGTCGAGATCGCCGTGTACTTCGCCGACGGTCCCGTGAACATGTACCAGATCCGGCAGTGGTACGGCCCCCTGGCGGAGCTGGCGCGGCACCGCGGGGTCGCGATCATCTCGCGGAGCCCCGGCGCGATGCTCACGCTGCTCGACGAGTCGCCGGTCCCGGTCGTCTACGCCCGGCAGGTCGTGGACCTCGAGCGGTTCGTCGCCGAGCAGGCCCCGAAGACCGTGCTCTACGTCAACCAGAACGCCCGCAACTTCCAGATGATGCGGTACGGGCGCATGTGGCACGTCTTCGTGAACCACGGCGAGAGCGACAAGATGTACATGACGACGAACCAGTTCAAGGCGTACGACTACGCCCTGATCGCCGGTGACGCCGCCCGGGACCGACTCGCCGACGCGCTGTGGGACTACGACCTGGACGCCCGGACCATCGCCATCGGGCGTCCGCAGGCCGACCACTTCGTGGGGGAGCCGCCCTACCCGTCCGACGACCGCACCGTGGTGTTGTACGCCCCGACGTGGGAGGGTGACCGCGGCGCCGCTGCCTACGGGTCCATCGCGAGTCACGGGACGACGATCGCCGACCGTGTGCTCGCGTCGCCGCAGCACCGGCTCGTGTACCGCCCGCACCCGCGGAGCGGCGTGGTCGACCCCGCGTACAAGGCCGCGCACGAGCGGATCGTCGCTGCGATCGCGGCCGCCAACGCCGCCGACCCGTCGGCGCACCACGTGTACGACGACGGGCCGACGCTCGGCTGGCAGCTCGCGGACGCCGACGTCGCGATCACCGACATCAGCGCGATGATCTACGACCGCCTGGCCGTGGGGAAGCCGTTGCTCGTGACCCGACCCGTGTCCGCCGACGCCGAGGTGGACGAGCGCGGGTACCTGTCCGACGCCGACTGGCTGCGCGCGGACGACGCCGGGGACGTCATCGCCCGTGTGGAGCGCGCCGCGAACGACGCCGAGCAGCTCGCGCGACTCCGCCACTGGGTGCAGCGGTACTTCGGCGACACGACGCCGGGCACGGCGACCGCGCGCTTCCACGCGGCCGTCGACCGCCTCGTCGCCCACTGGCACGAGGTCGCCGCCGCCCGGTCCGGTTCCTGACCGGTCCGGGCGGCGGCGGCCTCAGGGCGCGAGCCCGGGACCGGCGAGGGACATCCGCCACAGGTACTCGGACCGGTCCGGACGACGCCACCGCACGATGACGACGCCGGTCTCCTCCGGTCCTGCGCCGAAGACGGCGAGGGACAGCCCCCGACCGGGCTCGAGCCGACGGACGACGAGCGGCGGGGAGTAGCCCGTCCCGAGGTGCGTCAGGTCGATGCCGTCCAGGGTCTCGGTACTGGTGTTGATGATCTCGTACCGCCGTGGGGCGGCCGATCGGTCGACGGTGAACGGTACTGGGTACGCGGTGGTGGGGTGGTGCATGGGCAGCACGATAGGGGTGGGGTCCGACGCCGGGGCCCCGTCAGCCCGCCGGACGACCGGGGGCTGTGGAGCGCGGTGCGGGAGGCCCCGGTTGTGCAGGAGTGGCCTCAGGCCCCGTGGTCCGCGTTGTACCGGTCGAGGGCCTCGCCGATGGGCCCGTCGAACTGCAGTCGGCCCTTGTCCAGGTACAGCCCGCGGTCGCAGAACCGGCGCAGGTCCTTGTCACTGTGGGAGACGAAGAACAGCGTCCGCCCGCCCGCCAGGAGCTCCTCGATGCGCTTGTAGCACTTCTCGCGGAAGGCCTTGTCACCGACCGCCAGGACCTCGTCGACCAGGATCACCGGTTCGTCCAGCCGCGAGATGACCGCGAAGGCGATCCGGACCTTCATGCCGCTGGAGAGGTGCTTGTACGGGGTGTCGACGAAGTCGCCGATCTCGGCGAACGCGATGACCTCGTCGAACGCGGCCCGGATCTCGGCGCGGGACATCCCGTGCAGACCCGCCGTCAGGTAGACGTTGTCGCGGACGGTGAGGTCCCCGACGAACCCACCGGTGATCTCGATGAGCGGCGCGACGCCGGCCCCGACGTGCACACGGCCCTCGTCCGGGAGCATGACCTGCGCCACGAGCTTCAGCAGTGTCGACTTGCCCTGCCCGTTCCGACCCACCACGCCGATCGCCTCGCCCGGGCGCACGTCGAACGAGACGTTCCGCAGCGCCCAGAACTCGTCGGCCTTGCGTCGCCGCTGCCCGCGTCCGAACAGGTCCTTGAAGCTCCGACTCGCCCGCCGGTTCCGCTTGAACCGGATGCCGGCGTCGGTGACGGAGATCACCGGGGCGGTCGTGCTCGCGGTGACGGTCGGTTCGGTGGTGGCCATCACAGCTCCTTGAGGACGCGGTGCTCGCTGCGGCGGAAGACGACGAGCCCGACGGCCAGGACGACGGCCGTGACCACGACCGAGGCGAGCACCTCGACCCAGTCGAGCTGACCCGGGAAGAACGCCGAGCGGTAGATCCCGAAGATGCCGCTGAGCGGGTTGATCGCGGCCAGGTCGTGCAACGCCGGGGGGAGGGCCTGCGTGCCGTAGATGATCGGGGACGCGTAGAACATGAAGCGGAGCACGAGCTTCACCGCACGCTCGAGATCGCGGAAGAACACCACGAGCGGGGCCACGATGAGCCCGAGGCCGTAGACCAGGGTGGCCTGCAGCACGATCGCGAGCGGCCAGAGCACGACCTGCCAGTGCAGGTGCGCCCCGGTCGCGAGCACGAACACGGCGAGCACCGGGATGCTCAGCAGGAACTCGATCGCCTTCGACGCGTCGATGCGCGCGACCCAGATGCTCCGCGGGATCGTCGTCGAGCGGATGAGCTTCGACTCCTTGATGAACGCGCGGGTGGAGTCCGAGACGCCGCCGGTGAACCACATCCAGGGCAGCAGGGCGGCGAGCAGGAACACGATGTACGGTTCCTCGCCCACCGAGCCGCGGTGGAAGACCTGCGTGAAGACGAACCAGTAGATCGCCGACATCACCAGCGGGTCGAGGATCGACCAGAAGTACCCGAGTGCGGACGTCGAGTACCGCACACGCAGGTCGCGGACGGTCAGCAGCCAGAGCGCCTGCCGGTACCGACGGCCGGTGCCCCGGGACCGCGACGGCGACGCCGCGACTGCCGTGGCGTGCGTGCGCGTTCCGCTCATGGGTTCCCTCCGGTCGGGACCACGCCGGAGGCAGGCGACGACCAGGGGGTCCTGACGACGGTCAGGCGAACAGGTCGTTCGCGCGCTCGAGGTCCTCGGCGAAGTCGATCTCGACCGCGTACAGGTCCGAGATGTCGATCGGCGTCCAGCGTAGCCCGTCCTCGGCGATGGCAGCTTCGATGCCGCCCTCGAAGTACTCCTGGTCGTCGACCCGGCCGAGCTGGCGCACCAGGGCCTGCTTGTCGGCCGCGGAGACGTAGTTGATGCCGACTGCCTCACCCAGACCACCGACGACCTTCTTGGAGAGCTTCGCGATGAAGCCCTCGGCGTCGACCGTGTACTTGACCTCTTCGTCGGAGACCTTCTCGGTGTTGACGCTGACGAACGAGCGGCCCTCGTCGATCATGTCGGCGGCACGCACGAGCGCCATCGGGTCGAAGACGACGTCGCCGTTCATCCAGAGGACGCCGCTCTTGCCGGTCGCCTTGAGGGCACGCAGCAGGCTCTTCGAGGTGTTCGTGGAGTCGTAGGACTCGTTGTAGACGAAGTTCGCCTCCGGGAAGGCCTCGACGATGTACTCCGACTTGTAGCCGACGACGATGGTCACCCGGGCGCTCGACCCGAAGGCGGCGCGGATGTTGTCGAACTGCTGCTGCATGATGGTGCGGCCGTCGCTGAGCTCGGTGAGCGGCTTCGGCAGGCTGCGCCCGAGGCGGCTGCCCATCCCCGCTGCGAGGATGACGATCTGCGTGGTCATGCTTGTCCCTTCCGGTGTCCACCGGTGCCGGTGTCCGGGAGCTGCCCTGGCTGGGCGCGCTCCCTCTGGCGCTGGGTGGACTCTTCGAGTCTGCTCGCTGCCGGTTCGGGTTCGCAGAGAGTCCGCGCGATCCGGAGCGACACGCGCTCCGACCGGCGGATGCTCCGCGCGGCGCGGGCAGGTTTCCGAGTGGTGAACACTGCGTCGTGTCCCGGTGAATGATACGGAACCAGGCCGCGTCGGGGTACGGCTCGCCCGGCATCGTGTTCATTTCGTGACCCTGCCGGACGCGGCTCCCCGACCGGTCGGAACCGTTGGTACGGTTGGGCTCGTGTCGGCAGGAACAACGGGAGACGACGACGTGTACAGCACGTCGGACGCCACATGGACGGCCGATCAGGACGACGACGACGCGACCGCTGCCCCGGGGCCGGGCACGGGCGACCACGACGACACGGGGGACACGGGCGCACACGACGCGTCCGCGGGTGACGACATGACGGACCAGACGACCGGCAGCGCGGTGCGGGCAGGGGGCGGCGCGGAAGCCGGCGTCGCTGCTGCGGCCGCCGCCACGAGCACGCCTGCGCCGCGACCGACGAAGAAGGGCAAGAAGCGGTCCGGGCGGGCGACACGCCCACAGGGTTCGGCCGCGTCCCGGACCGCCGACGAGCGCGCGGAGCCCGAGGACGGGCGGGGCGACCAGGAGGCCCGGGAGGGTTCCGGCGCCTCCGGTGCGCCCGACCGGGCAGCGCGGACGACGAAGCGCCCCTCACCCCGGCAGAACGTGCCGCAGCAGCCCGTCGTGCTCCGCGCCGACGGCCTCGTGAAGCGGTACGGACAGACGCTCGCGGCGGACGACGTCGACCTCGAGATCCGCAAGGGCTCGATCTTCGGCGTGGTCGGGCCGAACGGTGCGGGGAAGACGACGACCCTGTCGATCCTGACGGGCCTGCTCCGCCCCGATGCCGGCACCGTCACCGTCCTCGACCACGACGTGTGGGCCGACCCGACCGCGGCGAAGCGGGCGATGGGCGTCCTGCCCGACCGGCTCCGGCTCTTCGACCGCCTGACCGGCGCGCAGATGCTGTTCTACTCGGCGACGCTCCGGGGGCTCGACGGCGCGACCGCTCGCAGCCGCAGCGCCGACCTGGCCGCGGCGTTCGGTCTCGGCGACGCGCTCGGCCGCCCGGTCGCCGACTACTCGGTCGGCATGGCGAAGAAGATCGCCCTCGCCGCCACCCTCATCCACTCGCCGCGCGTGCTGGTGCTCGACGAACCGTTCGAGTCCGTCGACCCGGTCAGCGCGACGACCATCACCGACATCCTCCGCCGCTACACCGCGGGGGGCGGCACCGTCGTGCTCTCCAGCCACTCGATGGAACTGGTCCAGCGCACCTGCGACTCCGTGGCGATCATCGTCGGCGGGAAGGTCCTGGCCGCCGGCACCATGGCGCAGGTCCGCGGGCGTCGCAGCCTCGAGGACACCTTCGTCGAACTCGCCGGAGGCCGCCCCGTCACGGAGAGCATGGAATGGTTGCACAGCTTCTCCGGCTGAGGGCCGACCTGCTCGCGGGCGAGGTCCGCGGGGGAGCCCGACGGTCCGTGGCCGTGGTGGTCGGCAGCCTCGTCGCACTCGTCGTCGCCGTCTGGGTCGCGTCCGTCTTCGGAGGCCTCCGCGGAGCGGACCCCGCGGCCGCCCGCGCAGTCGTGGTCCTGGTCGGGGCCGCCGTCGCCGTCGGGTGCACCTTCGTGTCCCTCGCCGTCGGGGTCGCGGACCCGCTCGACCCGCGACGCTTCCTCGTGCACGGCATCTCCCGCCGGGACCTCGCCGTCGGACTCGGCCTGGCCGGACTCCTCGGCGTCCCGGTGCTCGCGGTGGCGGTGCTCGCCGTCGGCCAGGTGGTGACGTGGAGCCGTGGGGTCGGGCCGGCGCTCCTCGGGGTCCTCGCCGCGGTCCTGGTCATCGCGACGAACGCCCTGCTCATCCGGGTCGGCAGCACCGTCGGCGCCTGGCTCTTCGCCGCGCACCGCGCCCGGGACGCCGCCTGGTTCGTGACGTTCGTCGTGGTCGTGCTGTCGGTCCCGACGGTCCCGCTGCTGCTCCGCCCGGCGTGGGTCGAACCCGCCGGCCCGGAACTGCAGCGCATCGCGGACGTCGCCGGCTGGACGCCGTGGGGAGCGGCGTGGGCCGTCCCCGCGGACGCCGCGAACGGGGACGTGGGGTCGGCCGCCGGCAAGCTGCTGGTCGCGCTCGTCGTCGTCGGGCTGCTCGCCCTCGCGTGGTGGGCCCTCGTCGGGCGGCTGCTCGTCACGGTCCAGGGCCGGAGCCGGAGCCGGCACTACCGCACCCTCGGCTGGTTCGACCGGCTCGGTGCCACCCCGTTCGGCGCGGTCGCCGCCCGGGCGCTGACGTACTGGGGACGGGACCCGCGCTACCGGAGCTCGTACCTCATCCTGGTGTTCGTGCCGCTCGTGGTGGTGCCGCTCGGCGTGGCCGGTGTGCCGTGGGCGTGGACCGCGCTCGCGCCGCTGCCGCTCATGGCGCTCATCGCCGGGTTCCTGCCGCACAACGACGTCTCGTACGACAACACGGCCGTCTGGCTGCACGTCGCCTCGGGTGCCCCGGGGTGGACCGACCGCCTCGGGCGTCTCGTGCCGCTCATCGTCGTCGGTGTCCCGCTGCTCGTCCTCGGTGCCGCGGTGTCGGCTCGGCTGTACGGGGACCCGGACGCGTTCCCGCTGCTCGTCGGTGTCTCGGCGAGTGCGCTGCTCGGCGGGCTCGGCCTGTCGAGCGTCGTGTCGGTGGCCCTGGCCTACCCGACGGTCCGACCGGGCGACCACCCCTTCCACCAGCCCCAGGCGGCGGGTGCCACGGCGACGGTCGCACAGACGCTGATGGTCCTCGGCACGCTGGCCTGCATGGTCCCGGCCGGGTGGTCGGCGGTCCACGTCCTGCTCGACGGCGGCGACCCGTGGCCGGCGCTGTGGATCGGCGCGGGCGTCGGCCTGGCGGTGCTCGTGCTCGGGGTCGTCGTCGGCGGCGCGGTGTTCGACCGACGCGGCCCGGACCTCCTGGCCGCCGCGCAGCGGAACTGACCGTCCGCAGGCCCTCGACGAGACCGGAGGGCAGCGCGTCCGCGGACGGCGACGTACGCTGGTGTCATGAGCACGACGGAACCCGGTGGTGGCGGCCTCGACGTGATGGACCGCGAACTCGAGAAGCTCCTGGAAGAGGAGGCGATCGAGCCCGGCGACCACGAGCGGTTCTCCCACTACGTCAAGAAGGACAAGATCCTCGAGTCCGCCCTGACCGGCAAGGCCGTCAAGGCGCTCTGCGGCAAGAAGTGGATCCCGGGCCGCGACCCGGAGAAGTTCCCGGTCTGCCCGGACTGCAAGGCCATCTACGAGAAGATGAAGTCCGAGTAGGACCCCCGCCGCCCGGCACCCGCGCGCTCAGATGACGAGCGTCGGGATGGCCGGATCGCCGCGACCGATGCGCTCGGCGTCCGCCGGCAGCTCGGCCTTCGCGCGCTTGTGGTGCGCCCGGGCTGCCTCGACCCCGGTGGCGCCGAGGAACGCGGGGTCGACCTCACCGGAGGTCACGACGGGGACGAGCAGGTCCCGCTCGTCCGGTCCGACGGGTCCGGAGGTCAGCACGACCTCGGCGGTCGCGATCCCGTTGCGCAGGCGCCGGCCGGCCTCCTTGCGGCCGCCCGTGGACGCCTTGTCGGCCGACTTCTTCGCCACCGGGACCCACTCGCCGGCGGGGGAGTGGTGCGCGACGAGCTTGAACACCATGCCCGCGGCGGGGTGCCCGGAGCCGGAGACGACGGACGTGCCGACGCCGTACGAGTCCACCGGGGCGGCCCGGAGCGCGGCGATCGTGTACTCGTCCAGGTCGTTCGTCACGGTGATCTTCGTGCTGGTCGCCCCGAGCCGGTCGAGTTGGGCGCGGACGCTCGCGACGACCGACGGCAGGTCGCCGCTGTCGATGCGGACGGCGCCGAGCTTGCCGTTCGTCAACCGGACGGCGGTGTCGACGGCGGCCTCGATGTCGTAGGTGTCGACGAGCAGCGTCGTGCCGGTGCCGAGCGCGTCGATCTGCGAGCGGAACGCAGCCTCCTCGGTGTCGTGCAGGAGCGTGAAGGCGTGCGCGGCCGTGCCCATCGTCGGGATGCCCCACGTCCGCCCGGCCTCCAGGTTGCTCGTCGCGCCGAAGCCCGCGATGTACGCGGCACGGGCGGCGGCAACGGCGTTCCACTCGCCGGTGCGGCGGGAGCCCATCTCGGCGAGCGGGCGTCGGTCGGCGGCGGACACCATCCGGGCGGCTGCGGAGGCGATGGCCGAGTCGGCGTTGAACACGCTCAGCGCGAGCGTCTCGAGCATCACGGCCTCGGCGAAGGTGCCCTCGATCTGCAGCACGGGGGAGTTCGGGAAGAACACCTCGCCCTCGCGGTAGGCGCGCACGTCCCCCCTGAAGCGGTAGTCGGCGAGCCAGCGCGCCGTGCCCTCGTCGATGACGCGGCGGTCCCGGAGGAAGCCGATCTCCTCGTCGCCGAAGCGGAACTCGGTGAGCTGGGTGAGGAAGCGCCCGAGTCCGGCCGCTACGCCGTACCGGCGCCCGTCCGGCAGGCGGCGGGCGAACACCTCGAAGACGCAGCGGCGGTCGGCGGTGCCGTCCTTCAACGCGGCGTCGACCATGGTGAGTTCGTACTGGTCGGTCAGGAGCGCGGTGGTCACGCGTCCGACCCTACCCAGCGGGCCCGCCGCCCGGCCAGGGACCGCCGGGAGGTCCGGTGCGCGTCCGCCCCGTCGGTGGCGTCGGTACGCTGGTCACCGTGACGGATGCACCGATCGGAGTCTTCGACAGCGGCGTCGGCGGGCTCACGGTGGCCCGGGCGATCATCGACCAGCTGCCCCGCGAGAGCGTCCGCTACGTCGGGGACACCCTGCACTCGCCGTACGGCCCGAAGCCGATCGCGGACGTCCGGCGGTACGCGCTGCAGGTGATGGACGACCTCGTCGACCAGGGCGTCAAGGCACTCGTCATCGCGTGCAACACCGCGTCCTCGGCAGTGCTCCGGGACGCCCGCGAACGGTACGAGCAGGCGACGGGCATCCCCGTCGTCGAGGTCATCCAGCCCGCGGCCCGCGCGGCCGTCAAGCAGACCCGCACCGGACGGATCGGGGTCATCGGCACGATCGGCACCATCGCGTCCCGCGCCTACGAGGACGCCTTCGCGGTCGCCGCCGACGTCACCCTCACCACGGCCGCGTGCCCGCGGTTCGTCGAGTTCGTCGAGGCGGGTGACACCTCGTCCGCCGAACTCCGCGAGGTCGCCGCCGGGTACCTCGCCCCGGTCCGGGACGCCGGGGTCGACACCCTCGTCCTCGGCTGCACGCACTACCCGCTCATGTCGGCCGCGATCCAGTACGTGATGGGGCCGGACGTCACGCTCGTCTCCAGCGCCGAGGAGACCGCGAGCGACGTCTACCGCCGCCTGGTCGAACACGGGCTCGAGCGCACGAGCACCGAGCCGCCGAGCCACTCGTTCGAGGCCACCGGTGCCGACCCCGACGGCTTCGTCCGGCTCGCCCGTCGCTTCCTCGGACCCGAGGTCGCCGCCGTCGGCCACCTCGAGACCGGCACCATCACGCTCCCACGCGCCCTGCGCTGACCTTGCCCGGCCCGCCACCCGGCGGGCGCGCGACCGACCGGACCACCCGCACCGAGCCTCCAGGCCGGACCGAGAGGAACACCATGAACGCCACCGACGGACCCGTCCGCATCGACGGTCGGACGACCACCGACCACCGCCCCGTGACGATCGAACGCGGCTGGAGCAGCCAGGCCGAGGGCAGCGCGCTCATCTCGTTCGGGAACACGAAGGTGCTCTGCACCGCCTCGTTCACGAACGGTGTCCCGCGCTGGATGGCCGGCAAGGGCACCGGCTGGGTCACCGCCGAGTACTCGATGCTCCCGCGGTCGACGAACGAACGCATGCAGCGCGAATCGATCAAGGGCAAGGTCGGCGGCCGCACGCACGAGATCTCGCGACTGATCGGCCGGTCGCTCCGCGCGGTCGTCGACATGAAGGGCCTGGGCGAGAACACGCTCGTCCTCGACTGCGACGTGCTGCAGGCCGACGGCGGCACCCGCACGGCGTCGATCACCGGCGCGTACGTCGCGATGGCCGACGCGATCGAGTGGGGCCGGTCGAAGGGCTTCATCGGCAAGAAGGCGACGCCGTTGACGGACAGCGTGCAGGCGATCTCGGTCGGGATCGTCGGCGGGGTGCCGATGCTCGACCTGGCGTACGAGGAGGACTCGCGCGCCGACACCGACATGAACATCGTCACGACCGGGTCGGGGAAGTTCATCGAGGTGCAGGGCACGGCGGAGCACGCGCCGTTCGACCGCGAGGAGCTCGACGCGCTGCTCGACCTCGGACTCGCGGGCAACGCCTCGCTCGCGGCCGTCCAGCGCGAGGTGCTGGGGCTGTCCTCGTGACCGGCACGGTCGTCCTCGCGACGCACAACCAGGGCAAGGTCGTCGAGCTGCGGGAGATCCTCGGCGAGGCCCTCGGCGGGGTCGAGTTCGTCGCGTACGACGGCCCCGAGCCGGTCGAGGACGGCGACACCTACGCGGCGAACGCGCTCATCAAGGCCCGGGCTGCGGTCGCCCACACGGGGCTGCCCGCGCTCGCGGACGACTCGGGCATCGCGGTCGACGCGCTCGGGGGTGCGCCGGGCATCCACTCCGCCCGGTACGCCGGCACCCGCGTGGACGCGGACAACATCGCGCTGCTGCTGCAGAACCTGGAGGGTGTGGTCGAGCGGACCGCGGCCTTCGTCTGCGCGGCCGCGTTCGTGACGCCCTCCGGCACGGAGCACGTGTTCGAGGCGGTGTGGAACGGCGAGGTCGGCACCGAGCCGGTCGGTGACGGCGGCCACGGCTACGACCCGGTGTTCCGGCCGGACGACGCGGAGGGGTCGGCAGCGGAGCTGACCCGCGCCGAGAAGAACGCGCTGAGCCACCGGTCGAAGGCGTTCCGGGGCATCGCGCCCATCGTCCGCGAGTGGTTCGAGGGCGCGGAGCGGTAGCCGCCGGCGGGCGGCGCGGTGCCCGGTGCCCGGTGCCCGGTGCCGATCGGACGGGCACAACACGAACCGGCTCGAACCGCGGATCTCCGTGGTTCGAGCCGGTTCGTGTTGTGCTGGTCCAGCTCGCGCCGGCCTCGGTCGGGCCGGCGTCCGTCCGTCCGTCGGGCCGGCGTCCGTCGGCCACTGCGGCGGCTACGGCAGCGGGTCGGCCTGCTTCGCCTTGCGGGAGTTGCGGACGTACGTGATGACGGCGGGGACCACCGTGACGACGACGGCGGCGAGCAGGATCACGTCGATGTAGTTGCGCACGATGTACGCCACCGCGGGGATGTACCCGAGGAAGTACCCGAGGAACGTCACGCCGACGCCCCAGATGACCGCCCCGACGGCGTTGTACAGCGAGTACTTCCGGTAGTTCATCCGGCCGACGCCCGCGGCGATCGGCGCGAAGGTCCGGACGACGGGGACGAAGCGGGCGAGGATCACCGCGAGGGCCCCGTACCGGTGGAAGAACGCGTTCGTCCGGTCGACGTTCGCCTTCGAGAACAGACCGCTGTCCTTCCGCTCGAAGATGGGCGGTCCGGCCTTCTTGCCGATGTAGTACCCGAGCTCGCCGCCGATGAACGCGGCGGCGCCGATCATGAGCGCGACGACCCAGATCGGGATGCCGCCGATCTGCCCGTGGCGGTCGAAGGCGAACAGGCCCGTGATGACGAGCAGGCTGTCCCCGGGGAAGATGAACCCGACCAGCAGGCCCGTCTCGGCGAAGATGATGGCGCAGACGACGAGCACGGCGAACGCCCCGAAGTGGTCGAGGATGTACTGCGGATCCAGCCAGGGGATCAGGGCGAGTGCGACGGAGTCCATGGTTCTTCCGGTCGGCGGACGAGGGCGGATGGCACCCGCCGGACCGAGGGTACCGTGCGGGCATGTCCTGGCCATCCGTCGTCAGGCTGACGTCGATCGACGATCGCCGGCGCACGGACCGGGACCGTCGGTCCCGCGTCACCCGGTGCGGAAGGAGGGACTCGAACCCTCACGCCGAAGCACAGGAACCTAAATCCTGCGTGTCTACCGATTCCACCACTCCCGCTGGCCGCACCAGTGTACGCAGGAGGGCCCGTGGCGGAGCCGCAGTGGGCCACCCGCCGGCCGGCCGGCCACCCGCGGCGGGACACCGCCGGGGCGGCGCCGCTCAGCGCAGCGTGCGGGGCAGGTAGCGCGGCACGTAGCGGAGCAGGACGCCGGCACCGACGAGCCCGAGCACGCCCATCACCCCGCTCGCGACCGCGATCGTCGTGACCGCGGTGACACCCGAGATGACGAGCGGGGCTGCCGCGGAGCCGACGTCCCCGGTGAACCGCCACGCCCCGAGGAACGGTGCCGGACGGTCGGCGGGCGCGAGGTCGGCACCGAGCGTCATGAGGATGCCGGAGCCGACGCCGTTCGCGAGCGACATCGCCATCGCCACCGCGACGAACCAACCGACCCGGGCGTCGAGGTGGTCACTCCCGGCGAGCAGGAAGTAACAGACGCTCAGGCCGAGCATGCAGGGCAGGGCGCTCGCCAACCGGCCCCACCGGTCCATGATCTGGCCGCTCGTGTAGAACAGCGCGAAGTCGACCGCCCCGGCGATGCCGATCACGAGCGCGGCCGCCGAGTCGTCGAGTCCGACGTTGACCGCCCAGAGCGGCAGGATCACCTGGCGGCCCGCCCGCATCGCGCCGATGAGCGCGGCACCGCTGCCGAGCCGGACGAGGACCCGGTGGTGCTGACGGAGGGTGCGGAACAGCCCCTCGGACTCCGCCTGCACGAACTGCTCGCCCTCGTGCTCCGCGGGCGCCGGCCGGGAGGCGCGGCGCGGCCACTGCGGGCCGCGCGCGCCCGTCGCCGGGTCGCGGATGACGAGGAGCACGACGGCCGCGCCGAGACAGCACACGACGTGCACCCAGAACGCGCTCTGCGTCGTCCCCGTGAGGTGCACGACGCCCGCGGCGAGGAACGGGCCGACGAAGTAGCCGAAGCGGAACACCCCGCCCAGGCTCGACAGCGCGCGGGCCCGGATCCGGAGCGGGATCGCGGTGGTCATGTAGGCGTGCCGGGCGAGCGCGAACACCGCCGTCGACAGGCCGACCAGGAAGACCCCGACCGCGAGCACGACCGGGTTCGGCGCTGCCGTGCAGACGAGCAGGCCGACGACCGACACGACCGCGGCGCCGATCATCGCGTTCCGTTCGCCGATCCGCGCGACGACGACCCCGGAGGGCACGTCGCCGATGAGCTCGCCGACGAGGATGAGGGACGCGACGAAGCCGGCGATCGCGAGGCTCGCCCCGAGGGAGTCCGCGGCGATCGGGATGATCGGGATGATCGCGCCCTCGCCGATCGCGAAGAGCGCCGCGGGCAGGAAGCCGGACAGCAGGACGCCACGGAGGTCGAAGCCGTCGTTCGGGGTGCTCGTCATCGTCGAGCAACGGTACGCCGGTGTCGGAGTTACCCTGGACGCATGCGTGTTCTGGCGGCGATGAGCGGTGGGGTCGACTCGGCGGTGGCCGCTGCCCGGGCGGTCGACGCCGGCCACGACGTCGTCGGCGTGCACCTCGCCCTGAGCCGGATGCCGGGCACCCTCCGGACCGGCAGTCGCGGCTGCTGCACCATCGAGGACTCGATGGACGCCCAGCGGGCCGCCGCCGCACTCGGCATCCCGTACTACGTGTGGGACTTCTCGGCGCGCTTCAAGGAGGACGTCGTCGACGACTTCGTGGCCGAGTACCAGGCGGGGCGCACCCCGAACCCGTGCATGCGGTGCAACGAGCGCATCAAGTTCGCCGCGCTGCTCGAGAAGGCCCTCGCCCTCGGCTTCGACGCGGTCTGCACCGGGCACTACGCCTCGATCGTCACCGGCGCCGACGGCTCGCGCGAGCTGCACCGCTCGGCGGCGTGGGCGAAGGACCAGTCGTACGTCCTCGGCGTGCTGACCGCCGAGCAGCTCCGGCACGCGATGTTCCCGCTGGGCGCCACCCCGTCCAAGGACGAGGTCCGGGCCGAGGCGACGGCGCGCGGGCTGACGGTCGCGCAGAAGCCGGACTCCTACGACATCTGCTTCATCCCGGACGGCGACACCCGCGGCTGGCTGGCGGACCGTGTCGGCACCGCGCCCGGCGAGGTCGTGGAGCGCGACGGAACAGTGGTCGGCTCCCACGAGGGCGCCACCGGGTACACCGTCGGACAACGTCGCGGCCTCGCACTCGGCCGTCCCGCAGCCGACGGCAAGCCCCGCTTCGTGCTCGAGATCCGACCGAAGGACAACACCGTCGTGGTCGGCCCGAAGGAGGCCCTCGACGTCGCCTCGCTCTCCGGCACCCGGTACACCTGGGCGGGATCGGCCCCGTCCGACCCGTCGACGCCGTTCCGGTGCGACGTGCAGATCCGCGCCCACGCCGACCCCGAACCGGCGACCGCGCGGGTCGAGGACGGCGCCCTCGTGATCGAGCCCGACGAGCCCCTGTCCGGCGTCGCACCGGGGCAGACCGCGGTCGTGTACGTCGGCACCCGGGTGCTCGGGCAGTGCACGATCGACACCACGGTGTCGGCCGCTCCCGTCCCCGCCTGATCCGGCGGTCCACGCCCCCGGACGGGCGCACCGCTGCTGCGCGCGGCGTCGGTGGAGCACGGTAGAACTGACTGCATGAGCGAGACCGACGCGACCTTCGAGACCATCGACCCCGCGGGGCTCGACGCCGCGCAGGCCGCTCGGGAGGTCGACCGGCTCCGCGCCCGTGTCACCGAGCTGCGTCACGCCTACTACGAGGGCAACGGTTCCCCCGTCGCCGACGCCGAGTACGACGCGATGATGCGCCGGCTCGACGCGATCGAGCAGCGCTTCCCCGAGCTGCTCACCGAGGACAGCCCGACGCAGACCGTCGGCGGGCAGGCCCAGACGACGCAGTTCGCGCCGGTCGAGCACGCCGAACGCATGCTCAGTCTCGACAACGTGTTCGGCCCGGAGGAACTGACCGACTGGGCGCTCAAGGTCCAGCGGGACGCCGGGACCGAGCGCGTGCGGTTCCTCACGGAGCTGAAGATCGACGGCCTTGCCATCAACCTGCGGTACGAGCACGGCCGGCTCGTCTCGGCGGCGACCCGTGGCGACGGCGTCGTCGGTGAGGACGTCACCGGCAACGTCCGGACGATGGGCACCATCCCGGACCGGCTCGCCGGCACCGGACACCCGCCCCTCGTGGAGGTCCGCGGCGAGATCTTCTTCCCGGTCGCGCAGTTCGACGAGCTGAACGCCCGGCAGCGCGACGCCGGCGAACGAGTGTTCGCCAACCCCCGCAACGCAGCAGCGGGCTCCCTGCGCCAGAAGGAGGAGGGCAAGTCCCCGGCGAAGCGCGAGCTCATGGTCGACCGCCTCCGCCGACTCCGGATGCTCGTGCACGGCATCGGTGCCTGGCCGGTGCGGGACCTCGAGCGGGACACCGACGTCCGCGCCCAGTCCGAGGTGTACGAGCTCCTGCACGAGTGGGGACTGCCGACCGGCACGCACCACCGCGTGTTCGACTCGATCGAGGACGTCCTGGGGTTCGTCACGGACTACGGGGAGCGCCGGTCGGCGGTCGAGCACCAGATCGACGGCATCGTCATCAAGGTCGACGACCTGGCCCTGCACGAGGAGCTCGGCTCGACCTCTCGCGCGCCGCGCTGGGCGATCGCGTACAAGTACCCGCCGGAGGAGGTCCACACGAAGCTGCTCGACATCGTCGTGAGCGTCGGACGGACCGGGCGCGCGACACCGTTCGCGTCGATGGCCCCGGCCGAGGTCGCCGGCTCGGTCGTGCGACAGGCGACGCTGCACAACCAGCAGGTCGTCAAGGCGAAGGGCGTGCTGATCGGCGACACCGTCGTGCTCCGCAAGGCCGGCGACGTCATCCCCGAGGTCCTCGGCCCCGTGGTGGAGCTCCGTGACGGCACCGAGCGCGAGTTCGTGATGCCGACGGACTGCCCCGAGTGCGGCACGCCACTCCGCCCGGCGAAGGAGGGGAACATCGACCTCCGCTGCCCGAACGCGGAGAGCTGCCCGGCGCAGGTGCGCGGGCGGGTGGAGCACATCGCATCGCGGGGGTCGCTCGACATCGAGGGCCTCGGCGAGGTCGCCGCCGCCGCCCTGACCCAGCCGGTGTACCCGGAGACGCCACCCCTGGTGACGGAGGCCGGGCTCTTCGACCTGACGATGGAGGACATCGTCCCCATCGAGGTCATCGTGCGGGACGCCGAGACCGGCATGGAGAAGACCGAGGACGGCGGCGCCCCGAAGCGCGTCACCCCGTTCAGCCGGGCACGCAAGAAGACCGACCCGCCGTTCGACCCCGAGGCCCGCGGCGCCGACTACACGGGGGAGCCGGGCCGCTACCCCTCGAAGAACGCGTTCGAGATGCTCGCGAACATCGACGCCGCGAAGACGAGGCCGCTGTGGCGGATCCTGGTCGGCCTGAACATCCGGCACGTGGGACCCGTGGCGGCCCGCGCGCTGGCCAACCACTTCGGGTCGCTCGACGCGATCCGGTCCTCCTCGCGGGAGGACCTGGCGGCGGTCGACGGCGTCGGCGGCATCATCGCGGACGCCCTCCTCGACTGGTTCGAGGTCGACTGGCACCGCGAGATCATCGACCGGTGGACCGCGGCCGGCGTGCAGCTCACCACCCCCGGCCACCCGGGCCCGGGCGCAGCCGTCGCCGAGGGCGGTGTGCTCAGCGGCGTGACCGTCGTCGCCACGGGATCGCTGGAGGGCTTCACGCGGGAGGGTGCGCTCGAGGCGATCATGGCGGCGGGCGGGAAGGCCGCGTCGAGCGTCAGCAAGAAGACCGACTTCGTCGCTGCCGGGCCGGGTGCGGGGTCGAAGCTGACCAAGGCCGAGCAGCTCGGCGTGCGGGTCATCGACGCGGCGCAGTTCGCGGTCCTCGTCACCGAGGGGCCGGCAGCGCTCGCCGACCCAGCCCCGGACGACGCGGTGCCGGACGACGCGGTGCCGGACGACGCGGAGAAGCCCGCGACCTGATGCGGACGCATGCACACCGGAGCGGGATCCGGCTGCTGCGACGCGCCAGGGCCTGTCCCCAGTACGGGGGGCAAGTTGCATCCCGCATGACCCCCGAAGGGCCGTTCTCCATACACTCGACAGCGCATCACCTGTCGTCTGCAGGGGAACGACAGGCTGGCCTTCCAGGGGGAGACCCGTTTGCTGCTCTTCGCCGCGGCGCTGCTGACCGCCTCGATGCACTCGCAGGGAGTGGTCGAGGCCCCGGCCGTGCCCGCCGTCGCCGTCGTCCAGGCGACCTCGTCCGCGCCCATGCGACACGCGCCTCCCGAGCAGGGACGGGACGGAGCCGTCGACGCTCTCGCCGACGCCACCGGGCAGCGCTGGCTCGAGGTGCTCGCGGCGGCACCGCCGACCGTCCTGCGCGCGGCCGACGCCGACGGCCGGGTCCTCACCACCGCGATGGACGACCCGCCCACCAGCAGCACGGTGACGGCGTGGTGGTCGGCGCTCTCACCCGCGACGCGGACCGTCCTCACCGACGACGCCCCGGCGGTCCTCGGCAACCTCGACGGGGTCCCCTTCGACGTGCGGGACGCGGCGAACCGAGCGGTGCTGACGTCGGAACTCGCCGACCCGCAGGCCCCGACGGCGCTGGCCGCGATGCTCGGACAGGTGCAGGAATCGCTCGAGCAGGAGCCCGGCGACCCGCGCAAGTACCTCGTCACGCTGGACACGCGGGGGAGCGGTCGGTGCGCGATCTCGGTCGGTGACATCGGGACGGCCGGGCACGTGTCGGTCGTCGTCCCGGGCATCTTCTTCACCGTGAACGGGCAGATGGCGGACTTCACCGCGACCGCCGGTGACGTGTACCGAGAGCAGGCGACCGTCGCCCCCGTCGCGGCACCCGCGGACGGACCCGGGGTGGCGGTCCTGGCCTGGATGGGCTACCGCACGCCGGGCATCTCCGACTTCATGTCGCTCGACCTCGCGCATCTCGGGGCGGACCGACTCGTCCGGACGCTCGACGGCATCCGATCCGTCCGCACCGGCCACGAGCCACGGCTCGGCGTCGTGGCGCACTCGTACGGGTCCACCACCGCGATGATCGCACTCTCCTCGGGGCGGGTCACGGTCGACAGCCTCACCATGCTGGGGTCGCCCGGCAGCGCGGTCACCACGGCCGACCAACTCGCGGTGACCCCGGGGCAGGTGTACGTCGGCGGAGCGCACTGGGACCCGGTCGCCGGGACCGGCTTCTTCGGGACCGACCCGGGCCTCGCCGCGTTCGGGGCGGCACGGCTCGACCTCCTCGTCGCGGACGACCCGGACGGAGGCGGCGACGTGTTCCGACAGCCGTTCGGGCACAACGACTACCTCAAGCCGGGCACCGCGTCGCTGCACGACGTGGCGCTCATCGCGGTCGGACGGGGTGACCTGGTCCGTGGTGAGCACCACGAGGGCGACGGCCGGCACGGCGACATCGTCCAGGCGACGCCGGACATGTACCTCGTCCGGCCGCAGGACCTCCAGCCGCGCGACTGACGACCACGGGGTCGGCGGACGTGACCGGATCGTGACCCGGGGGTGCGCTGGGAGGCGATCCGTGCCTCCCGGCCGCACCGTCGGGGCGGGTGCGAGCCGGTCGTGCGCCTTCCTGTGCGGCCGCGCAGCCCCGAGCCGGCGCGCAGCAGACCCGACCCAGCGCGGCTCCCTACCGTCCTCGACATGCGGATCGCGCGCTGGCCGGGGGCCTTCCTGATGTTCGTCGTCATGTCCGTGCTCGCCGGGCTGCTCGTCGCCGTCGCGGTGACGCCGACGGTGGCGGTGGCGGGCGAGGGGGCCTCGGGGGCCGCGGAGTTCTTCGAGGACCTGCCGAGCTACCTCGACATCCAGACACCGCAACAGCTCTCGACCGTCTACGCGAAGCAGGGTGGCAAGGACGTGCCGATCGCCTCGTTCTACGCGGAGAACCGCACGGACGTGACGTCGTCGCAGATCGCCGACAGCCTCAAGCAGGCCGCGATCGACACCGAGGACCCCCGGTTCCGCGACGAGGGCGGCATCGACGTCGTCGGCACCATCCGCGCCGCCATCGCCGACGCCCTGCACGCGGGTGTCCAAGGCGGGTCGAGCATCACCCAGCAGTACGTGAAGAACGTGCTCGTGCAGCAGTGCGAGCAGCTCACCGGTAAGGACCCCGCGTCAACCAAGACGAAGGTGGACGCCTGTTACGACAAGGTCGCCGGCCAGACCGAGGCCCGGAAGCTCCAGGAGATCCGGTACGCGATCGCGGTCGACCAGAAGTACACGAAGGACCAGGTCCTGACCGGGTACCTCAACATCGTCGGCCTCGGCGGGCGTGTCTACGGTGCGGAGGCCGGTGCGGAGTACTACTTCGGCGTGCACGCGGCGGACCTCTCCCTCGTGCAGTCCGCGACCCTGGTGGCGATCCTCAACAACCCGTCGTACCTGCGCATCGACGAGCCGGACAGCACCGCGAACGGTGCGGCGAACGGGTACCGGCTGACGAAGGTCCGGCGCGACTACGTCCTGCGCCGCATGCACGCCCACGGCACGATCTCGGCGGCTGCCCTGCGGAAGGCGGTCGCGACGCCGATCACACCGCGGATCACCGACACCGCGAACGGGTGCTCGAGCGCCGCGACGAAGTACGACGCGGGGTACTTCTGCGACGCCGTGCGGTCACAGCTGCTCGCGGACCCGGCGTTCGGGAAGACGGCTTCGGACCGGATCGCGACGCTCGACACGAAGGGGCTGTCGATCCACACCTCGCTCGACCTCGACCTGCAGCACACCGCGCAGGCGGCGCTGTCGTCGTACGTGCCGACCACCATGGCGGGCGTCGACGCCGGTGGGGCGAACGTCACCGTCGAACCCGGGACGGGACGCGTGCTGTCGATGGTGCAGAACACGGACTACACGCAGTCGGACGCCCCGACCGCTGGTGCCACGGCGGTGAACTACAACGCGGACCAGGCCGTCGGCAGCTCGGGCGGCTTCCCGACCGGTTCCACCTACAAGGTCTTCACCCTGGCGGACTGGTTGGCGAACGGACACACGCTGTCGCAGTCGGTGTCGACGACCGAGCACACGTTCCCGCAGTCGGAGTTCACGAACTCGTGCGTCGGTGTCGGCGGTGCGCCGTGGCAGGTCGCCAACGCCGAGCAGGTGGAACCGACGATGAGTGTGCTCGCGGCCACCGTGGAGTCGATCAACACCGCGTTCGGCGCGATGGCGAAGCAGCTCGACCTGTGCGGCATCCAGAAGACCGCCGAGGCGATGGGCATCCACCAGGCCGACGGCAGTGCACCCGACTCGAACCCGGCGTCGGTCCTGGGAACGAACCCACTGTCGCCGATCGACCTCGCCGAGGCGTACGCCGGCTTCGCGAACGGCGGCATCGTCTGCACGCCGACCACGATCGACTCCGTCACGACCGCCAGCGGCGGCACGATCCGACCGACCCCGCCCACGTGCTCGCGCGGCGTCAGCGCCGAGGTCGCCGGCACCGTCGACTACGCGCTCCAGGGCGTGCTGTCGGGGAAGGGGACGGCCGCGAGTGCGAACCCCGGCGACGCGGTGCCGAAGTTCGCGAAGACCGGCACGACGGACGGTGACGAGCAGAACTGGCTCATCGCCTCGTCGACGAAGTACACGAACGCCACGTGGATCGGCAACGTGCAGGGCCACGTCCGGTTGGCGGACTGGCCGTTCCTGCAGGGGACGACCGGGTACAGCGCGAAGTTCGGGGTCGGCAAGCAGATGATGGCCCACCTGGACGGCGTCGTCGGCGGGGGGCCGTTGCCTGCGCCCGACCCGGCGCTCATCGGGTCCGCGGCGCCGGCGCCGACCGCGGGCACAGCACCGGGCGCGGGCTCGGGGACGTCTGTGGGCGCGGGTACGCAGGGTGCCCAGGCGCAGGGTCAGGCGCAGCAGCCCGCTCCGGCATCGGCTGCTCCGGCTCCGGCTCCGGCTCCGGGTCCGGCTCCGGCTCCGGGTCCAGGGGCCGAGGAGGGGCGTCCGACCTCCGTCCGGCCCGCCCAATAGACTGGGCGGCATTCCACGAACCGATCGACGGAGCACCATGCCTGACATCACGAGCGAGCAGGTCGCCCACCTGGCGAACCTCGCACGTATCGCACTCACGCCCGACGAGATCGAGAAGATGACCGAGGAGCTGTCACTCATCGTCGACAGCGTCGCGAAGGTCACCGAGGTCGCGACCCCGGACGTCCCCGCGACGAGCCACCCGGTCCCGCTCGAGAACGTCTCCCGCCCCGACGAGGTCGGCCAGACGCTCACCCAGGAGCAGGCCCTCTCGGGTGCCCCCGACTCGGACGGCGAGCGCTTCCGCGTGACCGCGATCCTCGGCGAAGAACAGTAGGCGGAACAGTGACCGACGACATCACCACACTGAGCGCCGCTGCGCTCGCCGACGCCCTCGTTGCCCGCGACGTCTCGAGCGTCGAGGCGACCCAGGCGCACCTCGACCGCATCGCCGCCGTCGACGGGGACGTGCACGCGTTCCTGCACGTCAACCAGAACGCGCTCGCCGCGGCCAAGTCGATCGACTCGCGCCGCGCCGCCGGGGACGACCTCGGCCCGCTCGCCGGCGTGCCGATCGCCGTGAAGGACGTCCTGTGCACGCAGGACATGCCCACCACCTCCGGGTCGAAGATCCTCGAGGGCTGGGTCCCGCCGTACGACGCCACCCCCGTCGCGAAGCTCCGCCGTGCCGGCCTGGTGCCGCTCGGCAAGACGAACATGGACGAGTTCGCCATGGGCTCGTCGACCGAGTTCTCGGCCTACGGCCCGACGCGGAACCCGTGGGACCTCGACCGGATCCCCGGCGGGTCCGGCGGCGGCTCGGCCGCTGCGGTCGCCGCGTACGAGGCGCCGATCGCCCTCGGGTCCGACACCGGTGGGTCGATCCGCCAGCCGGGCGCCGTCACCGGCACCGTCGGCGTCAAGCCGACCTACGGTGGCGTCAGCCGCTACGGCGCGATCGCGCTCGCGTCGAGCCTCGACCAGATCGGCCCGGTGTCCCGCACCGTCCTCGACGCCGCGCTCCTGCACGACGTCATCGGCGGGCACGACCCGAAGGACTCGACCTCGCTCCGCCAGGAGTGGCCGTCGTTCGCCGCCGCCGCGCGGGAGGGCCTGCAGGCCGACTCGCTCCAGGGCGTCCGCATCGGCGTCGTCAAGGAGCTCGCCGGTGGCGAGGGCTTCCAGGCGGGTGTGACGCAGCGCTTCCAGGAGACCGTCGCGCTGCTCGAGTCGGCCGGTGCGGTCGTCGTCGAGATCGACGCGCCGTCGTTCGCCTACGCGATCAGCGCCTACTACCTGATCCTCCCGGCCGAGGCGTCCTCGAACCTCGCCAAGTTCGACTCCGTGCGCTTCGGTCTGCGCGTCACGCCCGAGGGCGGGGCCACGGTCGAGGACGTCATGGCCGCCACGCGTGAGGCCGGCTTCGGTCCGGAGGTCAAGCGCCGCATCATCCTCGGCACCTACGCGCTGAGCGCCGGCTACTACGACGCCTACTACGGCAGCGCGCAGAAGGTCCGCACGCTGGTGCAGCGGGACTTCGCCGCCGCGTTCGACCAGGTCGACCTGCTCATCAGCCCGTCGGCGCCGACCACCGCGTTCAAGATCGGTGAGCGCATCGACGACCCGCTCGCGATGTACCTCAACGACCTCACCACGATCCCGGCGAACCTGGCGGGTGTGCCGGGCATGAGCATCCCGAACGGCCTCGCGCCGGAGGACTCCCTGCCGACCGGCGTGCAGCTCATGGCGCCGCAGCGCGAGGACGCCCGGCTCTACCGCGTCGGCGCGGCCCTCGAGCGGCTCCTCGAGCAGCAGTGGGGCGCCCCGCTCATCTCCCGGATCCCGGACCTGGACGCCGTACAGCAGTCCGCCGCAGAGGAAGGTGTCATCTGATGGCCAAGGACGCACTCATGGACTTCGACGAGGCGATCGAGCGGTTCGAGCCGGTCCTCGGCTTCGAGGTGCACGTCGAACTCGCGACGAAGACCAAGATGTTCTCGGACGCGCCGAACTTCTTCGGTGGCGAGCCGAACACGAACGTGACACCGGTCGACCTCGGCCTGCCCGGGTCCCTGCCGGTCGTCAACGAGCAGGCCGTGCGCTACTCGATCCAGCTCGGGCTCGCGCTCGGCTGCTCGATCGCCGAGAGCTCGCGGTTCGCGCGGAAGAACTACTTCTACCCGGACAACCCGAAGAACTACCAGATCTCCCAGTACGACGAGCCGATCGCGTTCGAGGGCGAGGTCGAGGTCGAACTCGCCGACGGCACCATCTTCCAGGTGCCGATCGAGCGCGCCCACATGGAGGAGGACGCCGGCAAGCTGACGCACGTCGGCGGTGCCACCGGTCGCATCCAGGGCGCCGAGTACTCCCTGGTGGACTACAACCGCGCCGGCGTCCCGCTCGTCGAGATCGTCACGAAGCCGATCATCGGCGCGAAGGAGCGCGCGCCCGAGCTCGGTGCCGCCTACGTGCAGGTCATCCGCGACCTCGTGCGTGCGCTCGGCGTCTCCGAGGCCCGGATGGAGCGCGGGAACCTGCGTTGCGACGCGAACATCTCGCTCCGCCCCTGGGGACAGGAGGAGCTCGGCACCCGGACCGAGACGAAGAACGTCAACTCGTTCCGCGCGGTCGAGCGCGCCATCCGCTACGAGATCCAGCGCCAGGCCGCGATCCTCGCTGCCGGTGGGACGATCACGCAGGAGACCCGGCACTGGCACGAGGACACCGGCCGCACCTCGGCCGGGCGCCCCAAGTCGGACGCGGACGACTACCGGTACTTCCCGGAGCCCGACCTGCTGCCCGTCGTGCCGGACCCGGCCCTCATCGAGGAGCTCCGCGCCGGCCTGCCCGAGGCACCGGTGGCCCGCCGTCGTCGGCTCAAGGGCGAATGGGGCTTCGCCGACCTCGAGTTCCAGGACGTCGTCAACGGCGGCCTGCTCGACGAGGTCCAGGCCACGGTCGACGCCGGTGCCGCTCCGCAGGCTGCCCGCAAGTGGTGGACCGGCGAGATCAGCCGCGTCGCCAACGCGCAGGACGCCGCACCCGGTGACCTCGTGTCACCGCAGCACGTCGCCGAGGTCATCGCGCTCGTCGAGTCCGGCGACCTGACCGACCGGCTCGCACGCCAGGTCCTCGAGGGCGTCATCGCCGGTGAGGGTTCACCGGCGCAGGTCGTCGAGGCCCGCGGGCTGAAGGTCGTCTCGGACGACAGCGCCCTCACCGCCGCGGTCGACGAAGCCCTCGCCGGCCAGCCCGACGTGCTGCAGAAGATCCGCGACGGCAAGGTCCAGGCCGCCGGCGCGATCATCGGTTCGGTCATGAAGGCCATGAAGGGCCAGGCGGACGCCGCACGCGTCCGCGAGCTGGTCCTGGAGCGCGCCCAGCAGCAGTAGGGCGGGGCGATTCGAGACGGGAGGCCCGTGGCGGGATCGCCACGGGCCTCCCGTCCGTCCGCGGGCGGCTCGGACGCCAGCCACGGCGTCCGGACCATCCTGGGGACACGTCAGCGACCTGGTGACAGGATGGAGCGTGTCAGCAACGATCCGAGCCATCGGTACCGCCGTCCCGCGGACCACCCTCGGGCAGGCGGAGGTCCGTGACCTCTTCGCCGCCCAGCCCGGCCTGGGGCGGCTGGCGACCCGACTCGTCCCGGCGGCGTTCGACGCCTCCGAGGTGGAGCACCGCCACAGCGTCCTGCCCGAGCTCGACGCAGCGGCCGAGCCCGGGCCCTTCCGCGACGCCGACGGCGTGCTCGCCTCGCCGAGCACCGGGATGCGCAACGACCGCTTCCGCGAACTCGCGCCGCCCCTGTTCGTCGGTGCCGCCCGCGACGCCCTCGAACGCGCCGCCGTCGACCCGGCGACCGTCACGCACGTCGTGACCGTGTCCTGCACCGGCTTCACACAGCCCGGTCCGGACCTGGCGATCGTCGAGGAACTCGGCCTGCCGCGCAACGTCTTCCGCCAGCACGTCGGCTTCATGGGGTGCTTCGCGGCGTTCCCGGCCCTCCGCATCGCGGACGCCTTCGTCGGAGCCGACCCGTCGGCCGTGGTGCTCGTCGTGTGCGCCGAACTCTGCACGCTGCACGTGCGTCACTCGGAGGACCCGGACCAGATCGTCGCGAACAGCGTCTTCGGGGACGGGGCCGCCGCCGCCGTCGTCACCGCGGACGGCTCCGGGCTGCGGCTCGACGCGTTCACCACCATGGTGCTGCCCGAGGGCGCGAGCGAGATGGCGTGGAACATCGGCGACGAGGGCTTCGAGATGGTCCTCAGCACCGCGGTGCCGAAGCTCATCGGCGTGCACGCGCAGGAAGCGGTCGCCCCGCTCCTCGACCCGCGCGGCTGGACCCCCGACGACGTGCCGGTGTGGGCCGTGCACCCGGGCGGTCGGGCCATCCTCGACCGCACCCAGGACGCCCTCCACCTGCCCGACAGCGCCCTGACGGCCAGCCGGACGGTGCTGCGCGAGCACGGCAACATGTCGAGCGCGACCGTGCTGTTCGTCCTGCAGGAAGCCCTGGCCGCGGAACCGACCGACGGCACCCCGGTCGTCGCACTCGCCTTCGGGCCGGGCCTGACGGTCGAGGCCGCGGCACTGACGGTGGTGGGTGCGTGACGGACCGGATCGACCTGTCCGCGCGCGCCGTCGACCTGCGCGAACTCATGGACGACCCGCACTGCGATCCGGCCACGCTCGACCGCACCTACCGGCGGTTCGCGGTCGTGAACGCCGCCGTGAGCGGCTGGCGGGCGGTGTGGCAGACGCACGTGGTGCCGGCGCTGCCCGCGACCGGACGGGCCCGCGTGCTCGACCTCGGCTGCGGCGGCGGGGACCTCGCCCGGTCGCTGAGCCGGTGGGCGCGGGGCGACGGCTTCGACCTCGAGGTCGTCGGTGTCGACCCGGACCCGCGCGCGATCCGGGCGGCCGAGCGGCTGTCGGCGCCCGGAGTCACCTTCCGGCAGCAGTCGAGCGCCGAACTCGTCGCCGCTGGTGAGCGGTTCGACGTGGTCGTCTCGAACCACGTGCTGCACCACCTCGACGACGCCGAGCGCGACGCGTTCCTGCGTGACTCCGCGGTGCTCGCCGGGTCGCGCAGCGTGCACTCCGACATCCGGCGGTCCGCAGCCGCCTACCGGCTGTACGCGATCGGGTCGGTGCTCGTCACCGCGGGGACGTTCATCCGCGAGGACGGGCTCCGCTCGATCCGCCGCAGCTTCACGGTGCCGGAGCTGGCCGCCGCCCTGCCGCCGGGGTGGCGGGCCGAGTCGGCGTCCCCGCACCGGGTCCTCGCGGTCCGGGGCTGACCCCCTCCGCACGACGGTGCGTCCCGCGAGGGACACCGACCCCTACGGGCGCAGCAGCACCTTGATCGCCCGGCGCTCGTCCATCGCGGCATACGCCTCGGCGGCGTCGTCGAGCGGCAGTTCGAGGTCGAACACGCGGCCCGGGTCGATCGTGCGGGCGAGCACGTCGGGGAGCAGCTCCTCGATGTAGGCGCGGGCCGGGGCCATGCCGCCGCCGACCGTGATGTTCCGGGCGAACAGGAACGGCATCGGCAGCTCCGGGTCGCCCGCGGGGACGCCGACGTACCCGACGTTGCCGCCCGGACGGACGACCCGCAGCGCCTGGTCCATGCTCTCCGCGGTGCCGACGGCCTCGAGCGCGCAGTCGGCCAGGTCGCCGCCGAGCAGGTCACGGACCGCCTGCACGCCCTCGTCACCGCGGGCTTCCACGATGTCGGTCGCGCCGAACTCGCGTGCGAGGGCCTGGCGGTCCGCGTGGCGGCTCATGGCGATGATCCGCTCCGCGCCGAGTCGCGCGGCCGCGAGGACACCGGACAGGCCGACCGCACCGTCACCGACCACGACGACGGTCCTGCCCGGGCCGACCTCGGCGGAGACCGCAGCGTGGTGCCCGGTCGAGAAGACGTCGGACAGCGTCAGCAGCGACGGGACGAGGTCGTCGTCCACCGGGCCCGGCACGACCACCAGGGTGGCTGCCGCATCCGGTACGCGGACGTACTCCGCCTGTGCGCCGCCGAGCGGGTGACCGTACGCGTCCGGCGTCACGCCGAACGTGGAGCGGTGGTCGCAGCCGCTCGTCATGCCGTGCGCGCAGGCCTGGCAGGTGCCGTCGTTCGTGGTGAACGGGGCGATGACGAAGTCGCCGACGTGCAGGTCCGTGACCCCGTCGCCCACCTGGTCGACGACGCCGACGAACTCGTGGCCGATGGCACGCGGCTCGGTGGTGTCGCGGACGCCCCGGTACGGCCAGAGGTCGGAGCCGCACACGCAGGCGGCGGTGATGCGGACCACGGCGTCGGTCGGCTCGATGATCGTCGGGGCGTCACGCTCCTCGACGCGGATGTCGCGGGGAGCGTGGATGACTGTTGCGCGCACGGGGAGTGCCTTCCGTCGTGATGGTGGGGGACCGGCCGGTCGACGTCGTCCTGCCGCCCGTCGACAGTACGCTCGTGCGGGTGGACGAGGACCGGTACGGCAGTGACGTGCTCTCGGGCGACTGGCGCTCGCGAGGCGTGCGGAAGGTGCGGCAGGTGCCGCTCGAACGGGACATGGTGCTCGAGGACCCGGCCTCCGGCTGGGCCGGCGCCGTGGTCGGGCTCGAGGCGGGCAACGTGTCGCTCGAGGACTGGAAGGGCCGCACCCGCGCCTTCCCCTTCACGGGGCAGTTCCTGCTCGAGGGCGAACTCGTCACACTGACCCGCCCACAGGCTCCCGTCGGCCGCGCCGCCGCCGCGGCACCGCCGGCGAGGACGAGCGGACCGGCCGGGAGGCCCGTCCAGGCCCCGGCGGTCCGGCGTGCGCCCGAGGGTGGCCGGCTGCGCACCGCGTCCGGCTCGTTCGCGGTCGAGCAGCAGCGCGCCCGCGTGGCGCTGCCCTCCCGGATCATGGTCGAGGGCAAGCACGACGCCGAACTCGTCGAGAAGGTGTGGGGCGCGGACCTCCGCGTCGAGGGCGTCGTGGTCGAGGAGCTCTCCGGCGTGGACAACCTGGCCGACGTCCTCGACGACTTCCGCCCGACCCGGGAGCGCCGGGTCGGCGTGCTGGTGGACCACCTCGTGCCGGGCTCGAAGGAGTCGCGGTTCGCCGACGCCGTGATGCGCGGGAAGTGGGGCGCGCACGTGCTCGTCGTCGGGCACCCCTTCGTGGACGTCTGGCAGTCGGTGAAGCCCGCGCGCGTCGGACTGCGCGAGTGGCCGACCATCCCGCGGTCGATCGAGTGGAAGGCCGGCATCTGCCAGGCGCTCGGCTGGCCGCACGCTGAGCAGGCCGACATCGCCCGGGCGTGGCAGCGCATCCTCGGGCAGGTGCGGACCTTCGCCGACCTCGAGCCGCAGTTGCTCGGACGGGTCGAGGAGCTCATCGACTTCGTCACCGAACCGGTCTGACCCGCGCGCACCGGTCTGGCGGACCCGCACCGGGCCTCCCGTCCGGACCCGCCCGGCGCCTCCGCGCGGATCCCGGGCGCGCCGCCTACGCTGGCGGGATGGACGGCATCGACGGACGCGTGCGGAACGCCGTCGACGTCTGGCTGCGCTGGCTGCCGCGGTGGCAGATCGGTTCCGCACGTCCACGCACCCGGATCTGCCGACGCTGCACCGGGTCGCCGATCGCGGCGGCCGCGGGCTTCGGGCCGGACGTGCCGCACCCCGTCCAGCACGCGCTGATCGGTCGGATGTCGGCCATCGTCGAGGACGCGGTCGACGAGTACACCGCGCGGAACCTGCCGCTCCTGCAGCGGGAACTCGAGCGCGCCGCCGCCCGGAAGCGACGGGCCGGGTACCAGCCGGCGGAGGGACTCGAGCCCGAGTTCCAGGGTCTGGACGTCGACCCGCAGCCGCAGCCGGGGGAGCCGTTCCTGTTCACGCTCGGTGAGCTCGCCGGCACCGGCGCGAGCGAGCAGGAGCCGCGCGAGCCGCTGTCGGACGAGGCGAAGGCCGCGCTCCGGCACGAGATCGAGTTGTCCGACGAGTGCGCCCGGTCGACCGGGACGGCGGTCTGCCTGGCGCTCACGGACCACCGGGAGCGCATCGCCGAGGCGGTCGACCGTCTGGTCGAACCGCAGATCGCCGCACTCGTCTCGGACATGTTCCGCGGGCTGGACGGACCCGACGAGGGCCCGCGGGGCGGACTCTTCTAGCGCTGCGGCGTCGCTCCGGTCCGGGCTCCGGTCCGGCGAGCACGGGCGCGCAGGACCAGTCGGGCGAGCAGTCGCCACCCGACCAGGAACACCCCGAGGACGATCGTCGTGACCACCACGAACGAGATCGGCAGCGGGTTCCCGTCCACCACGCCCTGCCCGGTCGCGACCCGGATGGCCAGACCGACGAACACGGTCAGGACCCACACCACGACCGCGGTCGGCCAGGTGACGAGCGGCCGGGACCACGCCCCGGACGTCACGTACGCGATCGCCCACCCCACGAGGAAGGGGTACGCGGTCGTCCACAGGCCGAGCGGCGCGAACGGTTCGCCGTGCGACCCGCGGCCGATGACGGCGAACGTCACGACGAGCACGACGTCGACGACCGCCGCGAGCCAGTTCCAGGGTCGAGTCTCCACGGCACCATCCTCGCAGGCGTCCGGGTGCGGCGGGCAGCCAGGAGTTCACCGTTCGGTCACGTGCCGTTGGGGCGGCCCTCCCACCATGGAGTGGTGACGACGCTCGAGAGCCCGGCCCCCGCACCGACCGGGAGGCCCGGCCTGCGTCCGCCGCGGGTCGTCGCGTCCCGCGGTGCCCCGCGCGTCCGCCGCGAGGACACGCTGCCCGCCGTCGCGGTCGCCGAGGCGCTCGGCGCGGACGTCATCGCGGTCGACGTCCGGCGCACCGCCGACGACGTCGCGGTGCTGCTGCACGACGAGACCCTCGGGCGGATGTGGGGCGACGGCCGCCCGGTGTCGGAGGTGTCCTGGTGTGACGTCGCCCGGCTCGGCAACGGACTCGACCGCATCCCACGGCTCGACGCGGTGCTCGAGCGACTCGACGGGTGCTCGGCGTCACTGCTGGTCCGGCTCGCCGACCCGGCCGACGCCGCCGTGGCGGTCCGCACCGTGCAGGCCGCGGCGGGGTCCGTGCCGGTCGCCTGGCGGGGGACCACCGACGCCGTGACGGCCGTGCGCGCGCTGCTGCCCGAGGCCGACGTGTGGCTGCCGTGGGACTCGCTCGGAGCGCCGACGGCCGCGCACCTGACGACGGTACGGCCCTCGACGCTCGACCTCGACGTCGCGTTCCTGACCCCGGCGACCGTCCGGGCCGCACACGCCCTGGGCCTCTGCGTGGCGGTGTGGACCGTGGACGACCCCGAGCCGACGCGCTGGGCGACCCGACTCGGGGCCGACCTGCTGCTCACCGAGGACGTCGCCACGGTGCACGCCGTGCTCGCTGCGGCGGAGCGGGACGGCTGGGTCCCGCGTCGCGAGCCGACCGAGCCCGAGGTCGCCGGACGGGCCCAGGCCCTGGCACACCGCATCGCGCACGAGGTGATCGCCTTCACCCGGGAGCACCGGATCAGCACGGACGCCGGCGACGCCGCCGCCCGGGTCCTCGACCTCGACCGCGCGATCGAGCAGCACGTCCGCGGCCGGGTCCGCGCGGTGTTCCCGGAGCACGGCTTCACGGGCGAGGAGTACGGCGTCGCGCCCGGGGACAAGCACCGGTGGTACCTCGACCCCGTCGACGGCAGCACGAACCTGGCGAACGGCGTGCCGTGGACGAGCACCTCGCTGTGCCTGACCCGTTCCGGACGACCCGTCGTCGGCGTCGTCGCCGACCCGTGGCGCGGCGAGGTGCTGGAAGCCCGCCGCGGCCGGGGCGCCACCGAGCGGGACCGGGTCCTGCGTCTCGACGACAGCCCGCGTGCCCTCGCCGGTGCGGTGGTCGGCACCGAGCTCGACGGGCACCGTCCGTGGTCGGGCTTCACCGCGTTCGTCACGGCGCTCGCCGCGCGGTCGTGCTCCGTGCGGGTGACCGGGTCCGGCACGCTGACGATCGCGCAGGTCGCGGCCGGGCGGGGGATCGGCGCGTGCACGCCCGCGTTCGACCCGGTCGACCACGGTGCCGCGGTCCTGCTCGTGCACGAGGCCGGCGGGGTGGTGCTGACCCTGGACGGACCGGTGTCCGACTTCCCGCCGGTCGGGGCACCGTTCCTCGTGGCGCACCCCGGCGCCGCCGACGAGCTGGCCGCGATCTGGTCCGCGGCGCTGCTCGGTGCGGGGTCGGAGCGGTGACGCTCTGCGGCTGCTTCTGAGCACACACCCAGTCAGTCCGGGCCGGGGGTGCCTACCGTGGGCGCCAGCGGGCACGGTGTCCGCACGAAGGAGCACGTCATGGGATTCCTCGACCGTCTGCTCGGCCGCGAGGAGCGTCCGGCACAGCCACGACCCGGCGGCGGACAGCAGCAGGGGTACCAGTACGGCCAGCAGTCGTACCAGCAGCCGTACGGCGCACCGCAGCAGCCGACCGGCGCACCGCAGCAGCAGGGCGGTGGCGAGGACGAGCGCGCCGTCGCGCGCTACCGCTACCTGCTCCGCACCGCTCCGCCCGAGCGCATCGAGGAGGTGCACGCCGAGGCCTTCGCGCAGCTCACCCCGGAGCAGCGCCGCATGGTCTACGAGGAGTTCACACGCACCGCATCCGCCGGTGAGGCCCCGCGCGGCGACGACCCCCGCTCCCTGGCCCAGTCGGCGACCCGCTCCGAGCTCCGCCAGCCCGGGTACATGGAGCGCTCGCTCGGCGGCATCGGCGGCGGCGGCGGGTTCGGCGGACGGCAGGGATCCGGCTTCGGCAGCATGCTCGGCGCCTCCCTGCTCGGCACCGTCGGTGGGTACGTGATCGGGTCCGCCCTGATGAGCGCCTTCCTGCCGGACCCCGGGTCGTTCGACGGTGGAACCGATGCAGGGGCTGCGGACGACGGCGGTCAGGGGGACACTGGTGACGGATCCGGTGACGGCGGTGCGTCCGACGGCGGCGGGTACGAGAACGCCTCCTGGGGCGATGGCGGATCCGACTTCGGCGGTTCGAACGACGGCGGCGGGTTCGACCAGGACTTCGGCGGCGACTTCGGTGGTGGCTTCGACGTCTGAGTGACGCTCCGCGCTCCACCGGCCCCTCCTGTCCAGCCGGTCACGAAGGAGCGACATGGCGATCATCGAGGCCACCGGCCTCACCAAGACGTACACGTCACGGTCGGGGCCCGTCCACGCGTTGGCGGGCCTCGACCTCTCGGTGCCGGAGGGCACCGTCACCGCACTGCTCGGCCCGAACGGCGCCGGGAAGACCACGACCGTGAAGGTGCTCACCACCCTGGTCGTCCCGGACGCCGGCACCGCGACCGTCGCCGGCACCGACGTCGTCGCCGATCCGCAGGGCACCCGGCGCGCGATCGGCGTGTCCGGGCAGTACGCCGCGGTCGACGAGAACCTCACCGGGGCCGAGAACCTCGAGATGATCGGCCGGCTGTACCACCTGGGACGTCGGGCCGCGCGCGACCGGGCCCGCGAGCTCATCGACGTGTTCGGGCTCGCCGAGGCGGGGGACCGGCCCGTGAAGGGGTTCTCCGGCGGCATGCGCCGGCGGATCGACCTCGCCGGGGCACTCGTGATGAACCCGCGGGTGCTGTTCCTCGACGAACCGACGACGGGCCTGGACCCGCGCAGCCGTCTCGCGCTCTGGGGGATCATCGAGGACCTCGTCGCCGACGGTGCGACCGTGCTCCTCACCACGCAGTACCTGGAGGAGGCCGACCAGCTCGCCGACGACATCGCCGTCATCGACGACGGTCGGGTCATCGCCGAGGGCACCTCGGACGAGCTCAAGGCGCAGGTGGGCGGACACCGGCTCGCGGTGACGCTGGTCGACGCCGCCGACGGGGAGCCCGCGACGGCCGTCCTCCGGCGTCACGGCAGCGGCGAGGTCGAGACCAGTGCGGACGGCCGGTCGCTGGCGGTCGCCGTCGACGCCGGGCCGGCGGCCCTGCAACGGGTCCTGGCCGACCTCGGGGCGGCCGACGTCGCGCTGCACGACGCGGGCATGCGCCGCCCCACGCTCGACGACGTGTTCCTCCGGTTGACCGGGCACGCGGCGACGGCGGACGAGGCGGAGGCGGGCGACGGGGCGGGCGCGGGCCGGGCCTCCCGGCGGGGCCGCGGAGCACCACCGCCGGACGACGGCACCACCGGCACCGGGGCGGGGTCGCCCGGTGACCCGGACGCCGGTTCACACCTGGCGGCGGGTGCCGGACGGGAGCGGAGCCGGTGACCGCGACGTCCACCGGGTCGGCCCTCGGGCGGCAGCTGCCCGTCGTGGTGACGTCCCCGCTCGCGGTGTGGATGGAGGACGGCTGGGTCGTCACGAAGCGGAACCTCACGAAGCTCAAGCGGTCGCCGGACATGCTCGTCTTCGCCGTCCTCCAGCCGATCATGTTCGTCCTGCTGTTCAGCCAGGTGTACGGCGGTGCGATCAGCGTGCAGGGGACCGACTACACACAGTTCCTCATGGCCGGCATCTTCGCGCAGACGGTCGTGTTCGGCGCGACCTTCTCCGGGTCGGCGATGGCGCAGGACCTGAAGGACGGACTCGTCGACCGGTTCCGCACGCTGCCGATGTCGGCGTCCGCGGTGCTCGTCGGTCGGACGGCGTCGGACCTCGTGCTGAACGGCATCTCGATGGTCATCATGATGGCGACCGGCCTCGCGGTGGGGTGGCGCGTCACCTCGTCACCGCTCGAGTTCCTGGCCGGCGTCGGGCTCCTGCTGCTGTTCAGCTACGCGTTCAGCTGGGTGATGGCGCTGCTCGGCATGAGCGTGAAGACCCCGGAGGTGATCAACAACGCGTCGTTCATGATCCTGTTCCCGCTGACGTTCATCTCGAACGCGTTCGTGCCGAGCGAAACCATGCCGCTCGTGCTCCGGGTCTTCGCGGAGTGGAACCCGGTGTCGTCGCTCGTGCAGGCGGCTCGGCAGCTGTTCGGCAACGCGGGGTCCGCGCCGGTGCCGGACATCTGGACGATGCAGCACCCGGTCGCCACCGTGCTCATCGGGATCGTGGTGATGCTCGCGGTGTTCGTGCCGTGGGCGGTGCGCAAGTACACCCGGATCAGCAGCACCTGACGCAGGGCTCCGGGCGGCCGCGGTGGGCCGCCCGGAGTGCTCCTAGTCGCGGTCGGTGATCGCGTCGCGCACCTTGCGGCGCAGGACCTTGCCGATCATCGAGCGGGGGAGGTCCTCGACGACCACCACGCGCCGCGGCACCTTGTACGCGGCGAGCTGGTCGCGGCACCAGGCGCGCAGAGCGTCGGCGTCGAACGAGGACGGGTCGGCGGGCACCACCGCGGCGACGACCTGTTCGTTGCCGGCCTGCGTGATGCCGACGACCGCGACCTCCTTGACGCTCGGGTGCTTCATCAGGGTGTCCTCGACCTCGGACGGCGAGACGTTGAAGCCGCCCGTGATGATGAGCTCCTTGAGCCGGTCGACGATCCGCACGAAGCCGTCCGTGTCGATCGCCACGATGTCGCCGGTCCGGAACCAGCCGTCGGGGGTGAACACCTCGTCGGTGGCGTCCGCCTTGCCCCAGTAGCCGCTGAACACCTGCGGCCCGCGCACCTGCAGTTCGCCGGACTCGCCGGTGCCGAGGACCTTCGTCTCGTCGTCGGGGTCCACCACGCGGCACTCGGTCGAGGGCAGCGGGAGGCCGATCGCGCCGAGTCGACGGGCGTCGGACACCGGGTTGGCCATGAGCACCGGAGAGCACTCGGACAGGCCGTAGCCCTCGACCAGGAAGCCGCCGGTGCGGGCCTCCCACGGTTCGATGACGTCCTGGGAGAGCGGCATCGCGCCGGAGATGCCGATGTCGATGCCCTGCAGCGACACCCCGGCCGAGTCGGCGGCGTGCTGCAGCCGCGCGTAGATCGGCGGCACGGCCGGCAGGAACGTCGGCGGGCGCTTCTTGATCGCCGCCAGCACGAGGGCGGGGTCGAACGCCGGGAAGAGCACGAGGCGCCCGGCGATGCTCATCGCGAAGGTCAGGCAGAGCGTCAGGCCGTAGGCGTGGAACATCGGCAGCACGGCGTGCACGACGCTGCCGTCACCGGCGCTGATCTGGGGGATCCAGGCGCGGGCCTGTGCGGCGTTGGCGAGCAGGTTGCGGTGGGTCAGGACGGCGCCCTTCGGGGTGCCGGTCGTGCCCGAGGTGTACTGGATGAGCGCGACGTCGTCGGTCTCCGGGCGCGGGTGCCGCTTCGACAGCTTCCGGCTCGACACCAGGTCGTCCCAGCGGGTCGTGCCGGTGACCGGTGCGGTGAGCTTCGCGCGCGACTCGCGGGCCTTCGCGACCGGCAGCGAGAGCGCCAGGCGGGTGCGGCGCGGCATGGCGCGCGTGAGGTCGACCGAGACGATCGCGTCGAGGGTGAGGTCCGAGGGGAAGTCCTGCAGCGTGGCGACCGACTTGTCCCAGGCGATCGCGACCTTCGCGCCGTGGTCCTCGAACTGGTGCCGGAGCTCGCGCGGGGTGTAGAGCGGGTTGTGCTCGACCACGATCGCGCCGAGCCGCAGCACGGCGTAGAACGCGACGACGTGCTGCGGGCAGTTCGGCAGCACGAGGGCCACGCGGTCGCCCTTCGTCACCCCGAGCTTCCGCAGGCCGTTGGCCGCGCGCGCGATCTGCTCCTCGAGTTCGGCGTACGTCGTCGTCCGCGTGAAGAACTCGAGCGCCACCGCCTTCGGCCAGCGCGCCGCGGACTGCTCGACCAGGTCCGGCAGGGACCCGGTCATCGGCTCGATGTCGTGCGGCACCCCTGACGCGTAGGAGGCAAGCCAGGGACGAGGCGTGTCGATGCTCACGCGGACCAACCTAGCGGGCGGACCCGAGTCCTCGTCAGGCATGCTCCCGGGCGGACGGAGGGCGCACTGTCAGGGGCGCGACGGACCATTGCACCATGTCGTTCGTCTCCGATGCCTTCCGCACCCGTCTGCAGGCCACGTTCACGGGCAGCACCGCCGGCAGTCCGGAGTGGGTGGACGCCCTCGAGCAGGGGACCGACGCCGGCTTCTTCGGCCCGGGCTCGGCCACGTGGTCGGTTCACGGCGGCAACCAGACCATCGTCGCCGGTGTGCGCGCGTTGCTCGTCCAGGCGCTGCACCCGGGTGCGCTCGCCGGCGTCGCGGACCACTCCCGGTACAAGGAGGACCCCTTCGGTCGGCTCGCCGGCACGATCCGGTGGATCTACACCGTCACGCACGGCGACACCGCGACCGCCCGGGCGGGGAGCGAGTGGGTGCTGAAGCTGCACGAGCGGGTCCGCGGCGTGTACGTCGACGGGCACGGCGTCGGACGGCCCTACACCGCGAACGACCCCGACCTGGCGCGCTGGGTGCACCTGGCGTTCACGGACGCGTTCCTGCGCACGGCGCAGCGCTGGGGGCAGCCGATCCCCGGCGGCGCGGACGCCTACGTCAAGGAGTGGGCGGTCGCCGGTCGGCTCATGCGGGTCGCGGACGCCCCCGAGTCCGAGGCCGAGCTGCGCGCCCAGATGGACGGGTACCTCGACCGCGGGGAGCTCGCGGTGACGCCCAGGACCCGGGAGGTCCTGCGCTTCATCAAGAACCCCCCGCTCGCCCAGCTGCTGCGACCGGGCTACCGGGCGGTGTACCAGGGCGCGGTCTCGACCCTCGACCCGCGGCACCGGTCGCTGCTCGGCATCCGGACGCCCGCGATCGGACCGATCGAGTTGCCCGTCGACCGGGCGACCGGGGTCGTCCTCGACGGCATCGGCAGCGTGCTCGGCACGCAGTCCGGCACCGAGCGTGCGGCGCTCGCCCGCATCGCCCGGCTGGAGCGCGAGGCGGCGGCGGAGCGGGGCATCGACGGCGCCTGACGGCCTGGCCGAGGTCGCACGCTCGGCCGTCCGGATACTGCCGGGCCGAGCGTTCGTGCGACCTCGGCGCCGCGCGGGCGGCGTGTCGTGCGACCTCGCGGGCCCGACCGGCCCGGGGTGCGGACAGCGGGACCGGCCCGGGTGCGGACAGCGCGACCGGCCCGGGTGCGGACAGCGCTGGCACGGACGGGAGGCGCGGCACCAGCTGGTGCCGCGCCTCCCGTCCGCCGGTGGCTCAGAAGCCGGACGGCACCCGCGGCGTGTAGGCCTGCTCGAGTCGCGTGACCTCGTCCTCGGTCAGCGTGATCGCGGTCGCCGCGACCGCGTCGTCGATGTGGTGCTCCTTCGTCGCGCCGATGATCGGCGCGGAGACGGCGGGCTTGCCGGCGACCCACGCGAGCGCGACCTGCGCCATGCTCGCGCCCCGCTCCTCGGCGACCTGCCCGACCGCGTCGACGATGGCGCGGTTCGCGTCCTCGTCCTGGCGGTACAGCGTCTTGCCGAACTCGTCGGTGTCGGCACGCGAGCCGGAGCCCTGCGCGTCCCACGGGCGGGTGACCTTGCCGCGCGCGAGCGGGCTCCACGGGATGACACCGACGCCGGTGTGCTCGCAGAACGGGTGCATCTCGCGCTCCTCCTCGCGCTCGAGCAGGTTGTACTGGTCCTGCATGCTCACGAAGGGCGTCCAGCCGTGCAGCTCGGCGACGTGCTGCATCTCGGCGAACTGCCATGCCCACATGCTCGACGCGCCGATGTACCGGGCCTTCCCGGACTTGACGACGTCGTGCAGCGCCTCCATCGTCTCCTCGACGGGCGTGTCCGGGTCGAAGCGGTGGATCTGGTACAGGTCGACGTAGTCGGTGCCGAGGCGGGTCAGCGAGGCGTCGATCTCGTGCATGACCGCCGCACGCGACAGTCCGGCACCGTTCCGCCCGGGGCGCATCCGGTTGTAGACCTTCGTGAAGACCTGGACGTCCTCGCGCGGGGCGAGTTCCGCCAGGAGCTTCCCGGTGATCTCCTCGCTGCTGCCGGCGGAGTAGACGTTCGCGGTGTCGAACGTGGTGATGCCCGCCTCGAAGGCGCGGCGGACGAAGGGTCGGGCGTCATCGAGTCCGACGCTCCAGGCGTGCGAGCCGGCGGCCGGGTCCCCGTATGACATCATCCCGAGGACGATGCTCGAGATCTCGAGGCCGGAGCTGCCGAGGCGGGTGGTGGGGACGGTCGTGGTGTCGGACATGCGGGTCCTCCCGGGACGTGACGGTGCAGGTACCGACGGGACGGTCAGGCGGTCGTGCGGGCGTCGCGCCCGGTGACCGCGAGGAGCTTCACCTGCAGCGGAGCATCGTCGTCCACCTGCACTGGGGCCGCGTACAGGCCGGTCGCGGCGAGGGACTGGATCTGCGGCTCGAAGTGCGTCCACACCGCCTCGACGAGTTCGTCCGGCAGGTGCTCGTCGCTGCCGGTGGCCCGCGCGAGGTCCCACGTGTGGATCGCGATGTCGCTCGTCTGCTCCGCCAGGTACTCGCCGGCGCTCACCACGTCGGTGGCCAGGTGCACCGGGGTGTCCTTCGGTGCGCGCTGCCACGCCTCGATCGCCGCGCTCGAGTGCCGCTCCCACGCCGCCACCAGGTCGTCACCGATCGGCTCGAGGTCGGCCGCGGCCTGTTCGTGGTCGCACCCCGTCAGGAGCTTCGGGATCCACCGCTGCTCGTCGACCACGTGGGCGACGAGGTCCCGGGTCGTCCACTCCGAGTCGGGGGTGGCGGCGTCCCAGTCGGTGACCGCGGCGACGCGGCGGCCGAACTCCGCGGCCGCGATGGTCTGCAGGGCGATCCAGTCGGTGGGCATCGTGGTGACTCCTGTTCGTCAGCGGTGCTGCTCACGCTACCGCTCGGCACGTCGTGCGTCGGGACACGGGACGAGCCCCGACGCCGAGGGCGCCGGGGCTCGTCGAGTGGGACCGCGGGTCAGGCCGCCTGGAGGACGAACTGCACGTCGAGGTTGATCGTGACGTCGTTGCCGAGCGTGAAGCCACCGGCCTCGAGCGCGGCGTTCCAGTTCACGCCGAACTCGGTGCGGTCGATCTTGGTCATCGCCTCGGCGCCGAGCTTGGTCTGGCCGTAGCCGTCGGTGGTGACGCCGCCGAACTCGGTCTTGAGCGTGACGTTCTTGGTGACGCCGCGGAGCGAGAGCTCGCCGTCGATGAGCATGTCGTCGCCGTCCTCGCGGATGCCCGTCGAGCGGAACGTCATGTGCGGGTGCTCCTCGGTGAGGAAGAAGTCACCGGTCGCGAGGTGCTGGTCGCGCTGCGCCTGGTTGGTGTTGATGCTGGCGACGTCGATCGAGGCCTCGAGGGTGGTGTCGAGGGGGTTCTCGGCGGTGACGAGCGTCGCGTCGAACTGCTCGAACTTGCCCTTGACCTTGCTGATCGCGAGGTGGCGGACGGAGAAGCTGACCTCGGAGTGGGTCGGGTCGAGCTTCCAGGTGCCGGTGACGTAGCCGGGGATGGCGGAGGCGGTGAGAGCCATGGTGTGTCCTTCTTCGAGCGATGTGTCTTCGAGCGGTGAGTCGGGGGGCCGGCGCGGTGGTGCATGCGCCTGCATCGACCTTGATGCTACCCCATCCTGCACCCGTTTGGTTGAAGCGTCAACCATTGTTCACCGAGGAGTCGACCCGGGTACTGCGGAGACCCCTCACGAGAGCGCTCACTCCAGTAGCGTCGGGCACATGGAATTCAGGTACCTGGGCAACTCCGGACTCAAGATCTCCGAGATCACCTACGGCAACTGGCTGACGCACGGCTCGCAGGTCGAGAACGACGTCGCCACCCAGTGCGTGCGGGCAGCGCTGGACGCCGGCATCACCACGTTCGACACCGCGGACACGTACGCCAACACCGCCGCCGAGACCGTCCTCGGCGAGGCGCTCAAGGGTGAGCGTCGGCAGTCCCTCGAGGTCTTCACGAAGGTGTACTGGCCGACCGGCCCGAAGGGGCACAACGACGTCGGCCTCAGCCGCAAGCACATCATGGAGTCGATCAACGGCTCGCTCGAGCGGCTGCAGACCGACTACGTCGACCTCTACCAGGCGCACCGCTACGACTACGAGACGCCGCTCGAGGAGACCATGCAGGCCTTCGCGGACGTCGTCCGCCAGGGCAAGGCGCTCTACATCGGCGTCAGCGAGTGGACCGCCGAGCAGATCCGCGCCGGTGCCGCGCTGGCGAGGGAGCTCGGCTTCCAGCTCATCTCGAACCAGCCGCAGTACTCGATGCTGTGGCGCGTCATCGAGGGCGAGGTCGTCCCGGCCTCGAAGCAGCTCGGTCTGTCCCAGATCGTCTGGTCCCCGATCGCGCAGGGCGTGCTCACCGGCAAGTACAAGCCGGGCCAGCCGCTCCCCGAGGGCTCGCGCGCCACGGACGAGAAGGGCGGCGCCGACATGATCAAGCGGTTCATGCGCGACGAGGTCCTCGAGGCCGTGCAGCGCCTGCAGCCGGTCGCCGACCAGGCCGGACTCACGCTCGCCCAGCTCGCCATCGCGTGGACGCTGCAGAACGAGAACGTCGCGTCCGCGATCGTCGGGGCATCGCGCCCGGAGCAGGTCACGGACAACGTCAAGGCCGCGGGCGTCACCCTCGACGCCGACGCGCTCGCCGCGATCGACGACGCACTCGGCGACATCCCCGAGCGCGACGCGTCGAAGAACGTGTCGCCGGCGCAGCGCCCCGCCTGATCCGGCGGGTCGCGGTCGCGACCGACCAACCGACGGGAGGCCCGGTACCAGCTGGTACCGGGCCTCCCGTCCGTCGTGCGCCCACCGGCAGGCGACCGCTGCTCGGCTCGTGACCGGCGGGGGAGGCGCAGGGCGCTCCGGTGGGGACACCGCGTGATCGGTGCGGGAAACCGCAGACGCGTCCTCGTGCCCTGTGCGGGAACCCGGGCCGGTGTTGTGATGACGGAGCACCGCTCACCACGCTGCTGCCCGGCGACCCGAACGACCGAAGGCTCCACGATGCCCCTGCTCCCGCACGCCCGCGACCTGCTGCGGTGCCCGTGACCGCCTCCTCGATCGGAGCCCGCCGGTCGTTCGCCGACAGCGCCGTCGCCGCCGCGGCGCGCACGTCCGCGAGCGACCTGGCCTGGCTGCTCCCGGTCCTCGCCGTGACGGCCGCCGTGCTCGTGGTCGGCCTGGAGGGCAACCCGCAGCGGATCGACGACGAGGGCACGTACGCGGCTCAGGCGTGGTCGGTGTTCCACCTCGGCGGCCTCACCCACTACACCTACTGGTACGACCACCCGCCGCTCGGGTGGATCCAGATCGCGCTGTACACGGAGGCGACCGGAGCCTGGGTGCGGCACGCGACCGCGGTCGGCGCCGCGCGCGAGGCGATGGTGGTGTTCGCGGTCGCATCCGCCGCCCTGCTGTACGTGCTCGCGCGCAAGCTGCACGTCAGCCGCCCGGCCGCCGCCGCGGCGGTGCTGGTGTTCGCCCTCTCGCCCCTGGCGGTGCAGTACCACCGCGACGTGTACATCGACAACGTCGCGACCCCCTGGCTCCTCGCGGCCTTCGTGCTCGCCGTGTCCCGTCACCACCAGCTCGTCGAGTTCGCCGGCTCGGCCGCCTGCATGGTCGCGGCGGTCCTCAGCAAGGAGACCTTCCTGCTCGCCCTGCCGTTCCTGGCGTGGACGATGTGGCGGTCGGCGCACCCGGAGATCCGCCGATACACGCTCAGCGTCGCCGCGGTCGTCCTGGCGCTGGGCGGGTCGTCGTACCTGGTCTTCGCGGCGACGAAGGGCGAGCTCGTGCCCGGGCCCGGACACGTCAGCCTGTGGCAGGGCGTCACGTTCCAGCTCGGGGACCGGAGCGGCAGCGGCTCGGTGTTCGACCCGGCGACGCCCGCGAACCACGTGGTGAGCCTGTGGCTCGGCCTCGACCCCGCCTTCGTGGCGCTCGGGGTGGTCGCGAGCGTCGCCGCTCTGGCGGTGCCGCGTCTGCGCTCGGTCGCAGCCGTCGCCGTCTTCCTCATCGCGGTCGTGCTGCGTCCGAACGGGTACCTGCCCGTGCCGTACCCGATCGCGATCCTGCCGTTCGCCGCCCTCGCGATCGCCGGTGTCTCGGACGTCCTCGTCCGGGCGGTGGTCGATGCGGTCCGACGGACACGGCTGGCCCGGGCGTCCGGCGAGCCGTCGGGCAGACCGGGTCGCCTGGTGGTCTCGGTCGTCGGACTGACGGTCTGGTCGGTCGCGGCGGTCGGGGTCGTCGGTGCCGCCGCTCCCGCCTCCGCCGCCCGGCTCGGGTCGTTCATGACGACCTCCGCGGACGCGCCGATGCTCGGCGCGCAGGACTGGATCACCGCGAACGTCTCCCGGTCGGACCGGCTCCTGGTCGACGACGCACTCTGGGTCGACCTCGTCCGGGCCGGCTTCCCACGGCAGAACGTCATCTGGTACTACAAGCTCAGCACCGACAGCGCCGTCGCACGCCAGAACCCCTCCAGCTGGCGCGACGCGGACTACATCGTGACGACGCAGTCCGTGGCGATCGGCGCCACGCAGCTGCCGGGCATCCAGGCCGCACTCCGCGCCTCGGCGCCGGTCGCGGTCTTCGGCGAGGGTGGCGAACAGGTCGTCGTCCGGCGCATCGACCGGCAGGGGGCGGAGCACCTCCGGGCCGGTGCGGAGCGGGCCGCGGCGACCCGGGAGCGGGTCGGGACGGAGCTCGTCGGCAACCCGGCGCTCCGTGCCTCGGACGACCAGACGGCGCTCCTCCGCAGCGGGGGCGTCGACGAGCGGGCGACGGTCGGGATCGGGGCGGTGCTCGCGGCCGGTCCGGTGACGCTCACCGCGCTCCCGGTGGTGCCGGGGGAGCAGGAGACGGCCCGCCGCGGCGTCGTCCTGCGGGCCACGAACACCGCCGCCGCCGAGCAGGCCGAGATGCGCCTGCGCGGACTCGAGGGTGCGCTGGCGCCGGACCGCGTCCACCGGCGCGGCACCGAGGTCGCTGCGACCTGGTCGCCGAACGACCCCGCGGGGCCCGGTGTGCTGCGCGGCGGTACCGGCCGCGCCGGGTGACCTCCCCGTGCACGGGCGTCGGCGCCTCCGTGGACGCTCGCCATGACGGAGTTGCGGGCCATGGCAGATGAACAGCGCGTGTCGCGCGACTGGCAGGGGCCTGGCAAACCCTGTACCCCGACCAAACCACCTCCCCGTGACCCCCGAACCGGGGGCATGCGCTCACCAGTGACCCCCGTCCTGGTGCCACCCGTCCAGGGGGTGGCGCCCGCGTCGACCCCGCACCCGTCCACCACTCCGCACCCGTCCACCAGCCGTGGAGCCGTCACGCCCGGAGCGCCGGCAGCACCCGTGGCCGCTGCGGCGGCCTCCCGTCTCGTCCGCCTGACCCGGGCCGTGCGGGAGCTCGCCACCTTCGGCGCTGTCGGCCTCATCGCCTTCGTCGTCGACCTCGTCGTCTTCAACGTCCTCCGTGCCGGCGTCCTCGCCGACCACGCCGTGACCGCGAAGGCCGTGTCGGTCGTCGTCGCCACCCTGGTCGCCTGGCTCGGCAACCGGTTCGTCACCTTCCGGACGCAGCGCACCCGCGGCCGTCGGGAGACGGTCCGGGAGGGTGTGCTCTTCGCCGCCACGAACGCCGGCGGGCTCGCGATCGCAGCCGGCTGCCTACTCGTCTCACACCACGTCCTCGGTCTCACCAGCACCCTCGCCGACAACGTCGCCGGCAACGGGGTCGGTCTCGTCCTCGGCACAGCGTTCCGCTTCGCCGCGTACAAGACCCTCGTCTTCCGTTCCCCCGACGCTCGTCGCACGAAGGAGCCCACCGAATGACCATGCTCACCACGCTGACAGCGGCCGCCGCGCCGCTGCTCCAGCCGAACGACCCCGCCGGGACGCCGGGGGACGTCCCGAACCGCGGCACCACGGACGTCCCGACCGGCGGGTCGGGGCAGAGCGCGCACGTCGCCTGGTCCCTGGGGGAGTGGATCGGCTACTCGGCGCTCGTCGCGATCTCCGTGCTGCTGACCCTGGTCGCGCTGTCCACCCTCTGGTGGATGCTGCACGCCTGGCGCTCACGCTCGGCCCTCCGCGCCACGAGCTTCAGCCAGACACCGCGACCGGCCGCGCACCGCTTCACGCTCCTCGTGCCCGGGCGGCACGAGGAGGAGGTCATGGGGCAGACGCTCGACATGCTCGCCACCCAGGACCACCCCGACTTCGAGATCATCGCGATCGTCGGCGAGGACGACCCGGGCACCGACCGGGTCGTGCGCGAGGCCGCCGCCCGGCACCCCGGGCTCATCCGGGTCGTGGTGGACGACACCCTGCCGAAGAACAAGCCGAAGGCGATGAACCTGGCCCTGCAGTACGCGACCGGCGACATCGTGGGCGTGTTCGACGCCGAGGACGAGGTCTACCCGCGCCTGCTGAGCCTCGTCGACTCGCGGTTCCAGGAGACCGGCGCCGACGTCGTGCAGGGCGGCGTGCAGCTGATGAACTTCAAGTCCAGCTGGTGGTCGCTCCGCAACGTGCTCGAGTACTACTTCTGGTTCCGGTCGCGCCTGCACTTCCACGCCGAGTCGAAGTTCATCCCGCTCGGCGGCAACACCGTCTTCGTGACGAAGGAGCGGCTCGACTGGTCGGACGGCTGGGACGCGCACTGCCTCGCCGAGGACTGCGAGCTCGGCGTCCGGCTGTCGGCCGACAACGCCAAGGTCGTCGTCGCGTACAGCCCGGAGGCGGTCACCCGCGAGGAGACCCCGCCGACGTTCGCCTCGCTCCTGAAGCAGCGCACCCGGTGGAACCAGGGCTTCCTGCAGGTCCTCGAGAAGGGCGAGTGGAAGAAGCTCCCCACGTTCAAGCAGCGCTTCTTCGCCCGCTACCTGCTCACCATGCCGTTCATCCAGGCCGCGACCGGGCTGCTCATCCCGCTCAGCGTGGTCATGATCGCGTTCGTGAAGGTGCCCACCGGGATCGCCCTGATCTCGTTCATCCCGCTCGCGCCGACGCTCATGCTGCTCGCGGTCGAGATCGCCGGGCTCGGCGAGTTCGGCCGGCTCTACAAGGAGAAGGTCCGCGTCCGCGACTACGTGAAGCTCGTGCTCGGCCTCGTGCCGTACCAGGTGTTCCTGGCCGCCGCAGCCGTCCGAGCCGTCATCCGGCACGCCCGGAAGCAGAACGGGTGGGAGAAGACCGAGCACACCGGCCAGCACCGCGGTGCCGGCCAGCCCGAGGTCCAGGGCTTCCCGTCGGCCGTGACCGAACCCGAGCCGGCCCTCGTCGGCGCCACCGCGGGAGGTGACCGATGACCGCCAGCATCACGGACACGACCGGCATCTCGATCCGCGGTACACGGGACTCGTCCGGCATCGGCACCTGGATCCGCGTGCACGCCCGGAGTGCGGCCTGGCTCCTGCCCGTCGTCGCGATCGCCGCGGTCGTGCAGGCCTGGAACATGGGCGGCACCCCGCAGCGCATCGACGACGAGGGGACGTACACCGCACAGGCGTGGGCGATCACCCACCTCGGCGAGATCACGCACTACACGTACTGGTACGACCACCCGCCGCTCGGCTGGGTCCAGATTGCCGGCTACACGCAGCTGACCGGCGCGTTCGCCCGCTACCCGTTCGCCGTCGAGGCCGCTCGCGAGGCGATGGTGTTCTTCGCCGCCGTCTCCGCCGTGTTCCTCTTCGTGCTCGCCCGCCGTCTCGGTGCCGCCCGGCCCACCGCGGCCGCCGCGGTGCTCGTCTTCGACCTCTCGCCGCTGGCGCTGCAGTACCACCGCACCGTCTACATCGACAACGTCGCCACCCCGTGGCTGCTGGCCGCCTTCGTCCTCGTGCTGAGTCGCCGCCAGCAGCTGGCCGGGTTCATCGGCGCCGCCGCGTGCTTCGGGATCGCGGTGCTCAGCAAGGAGACCTTCCTGCTGGCGCTGCCGTTCCTCGTCTGGACCGCCGCCCGTCGAGCGGACCCGAGCACCCGTCGGTACACGCTCAGCGTCGCCGGAGCGGTCCTCGCCGTGATCGGTGGCGCGTACGTCCTGCTCGCCGGCGTCAAGGGCGAGCTCCTGCCGGGTGCCGGTCGGGTCAGCCTGCTCGAGGGCATCACCTACCAGCTCGGCACGCGTGCGGCGAGCGGTTCCGTCTTCACCGGCGGCAGCCTCGCGAACGAGGCCGCAGCACAGTGGTGGGCACTCGACCCGGTGTTCATCGTGCTCGGCTCGGCAGCCGCGGTCGTCGGACTGTTCCTCCGCCGCGTCCGCCCGGTCGCCGCGATGCTCGTGTTCCTGCTCGTCTTCATGTTCCGCCCGAGCGGCTACCTGCCGGTGCCGTACGTGATCATGCTCGTGCCGTTCGGCGCCCTGCTCGTCGCGTACGTCGCGGAGCGCGCCGTGCTCGCCGTGACCGGGGCCACCGCGTTCCGCGCCCGGAACCGGGTCCGCGGTGCCGGCCGTCGCACGCTCGGCGGGGTCTGGGCGCTCGGCACGGCCGCTGCCGTCGTCGTCGCCGTCCCGCTCTGGGGCACGCAGCTGCGCGGGTTCCTGGTCGCCGACCTCGACCGACCGATGGCGCAGGCGCAGGACTGGATCGGCGACAACGTCGACAAGAGCTCCCGCCTGCTCGTCGACGACGCCATGTGGGTCGACCTGGTCGACGACGGCTTCGCGCGGAACAACGTGGTCTGGTACTACAAGCTCGACACCGACGGAGCCGTGGAGCGCCAGTCCCCGAACGGCTGGAAGGACTCCGACTACGTCGTCACGACCGACTCGATGCGCACCGGCGGGACCTCCTCGCCCGACGTGCGGCAGGCGATCGCGAACTCGACGACCGTCGCGTCGTTCGGCACCGGCAACCAGCAGGTCGACGTCCGGCTCATCAACGCGCAGGGACGGACAGCGGCCGAGCGTGAGGCCACCAGGGCGAGCGACCTGCGGAAGACGCTCGGGACCGAGCTCGCGGAGAACCCCGCCCTCCGTGCCGACGCCGGCACCGCGTCCCAGTTCCGCGCCGGCCAGGTGGACCCGCGCGCCGTGGTCTCCCTCGGTCAGGTCCTGGCCGACCGTCCCGTGGGCGTCGACCGCTTCACCCCGCTGCCGGGCGAGGACGGGCAGACGTTCCGGCAGGTCGTCCTGCACGCGAGCAGCGTGCGGGCCGCCGCGGCGACCGAGCAGACCCTGGACGCCATGGCGGACACCTACCGTCCGGAGTCGATCGAGCGCGACGGCGACACCCTGACCGTCCGCTGGTCCGCGACCGACCCGACCACCGCGCAGGTGGGTGCGCCGTGACCCCCGCGGCCCGTCCCACCCGTACCCGTACCC